>JBKBSV010000152.1:0-3058 GCA_046291115.1 Novosphingobium sp.
CTGACCGCGCCGATTGCCGGGTGATCGAGGATCGCGTCGACCATTTCCTTGTCGCCGTGGACCACCTGGAAAATCCCTTCGGGCAGGCCCGCTTCGAGCCACAGTTCGGCCAGGCGGTTGGGGACCGAGGGATCGCGCTCACTGGGCTTGAGGATGAAGGCATTGCCGGTCGCCATCGCCACCGCCCCCATCCACAGCGGGATCATCGCCGGGAAGTTGAACGGGGTAATCCCTGCGCCGATCCCGATCGGCTGGCGCATCGAATAGACGTCGATGCCGGGGCCGGCGCCTTGCGTGTACTCCCCCTTCAGCACGTGCGGGATGCCGCAGCAGAACTCGACCACTTCCAGCCCGCGCTGGATATCGCCCTTGCTGTCGGCAATCACCTTGCCATGCTCGGCGCTGAGCAGGTGGGCGAGCTCGTCCATGCTGGCTTCGACCAGCGCCTTGAAAGCGAACATCACCCGCGCCCGGCGCTGCGGGTTGGTGGCGGCCCAGGCGGGTTGGGCGGCCTGTGCTGCAGCCACTGCGCGGTCCAGCATCGCCGCATCGCCCAGTGCCACTTCGGCCTGGATTGCACCGGTATTGGGATCGAACACCGGGCTCTTGCGGGCCGGAACGGTGCCGCCGGTGCCGCCGGCGATGACGTGATCGATCAAGCGCATGAATCGTTTCCTCTGCAACCAGCTTCGCGATTTGCCCTGCCTTCAAGCGCGGCACAGCACAAGCGGGAAGTGGAAACGATCAGATCAGCAGGCCGCGCCCCAGGGCAATTGCGCCGGTGATCCCGGCTTCGTCGCCCAGGCCCGGTGTGACGATGTAGCGCTGCAGTCCCGGATCGAGCTGTTCCGCCTTGATGTAACCCGCCAGCCGCGCCTCGGCCGCGCGGCGCAGCGCTTCGACCAGGCCGGGGGTCTTCATCACCCCGCCGCCGAAGATCAGCCGGTCGGGCATGTGCAGCAGGACGAGGCTGGCGGCGAGCTGGGCGATATAGCCGGCGATCAGCTCGACCTTGTCCGGCGGGCTGCCCAGCTTCGACAGGCTCTGGCCCCAGCGGCGTTCGATCGCGGGGCCGGCCGCCAGCCCCTCCAGGCAGTCGCCATGATAGGGGCAAAAGCCATCATAGGGATCGCGCTGCCGGTCATGCGAGACCGGGATGTGGCCGCTTTCGTAGTGCGAAAAGCCCATCAGCGGTCGGCCATGGCGGAGCACGCCGGTGCCGATCCCGGTGCCGACCGTGGTATAGGCGAGCGTGGCGCAGCCTTGTCCGGCGCCGCTCTGCCATTCACCCAGTGCCGCACCGTTGACGTCGGTATCGACGGCGATCGGCGCGCCGAAGCGCTCCAGCACATCGTGGAACCGCGCTCCGGCCCAGCCGGGTTTGGGGGTGGTGGTGAAGGCGCCATAGCGGGGCGAGGCGGGATCGATGTCGATCGGGCCGAAGCTGGCAACACCAAACGCGGCAACCGGGCCATGGGCGGCGCTGGCCTGGGTGAAAAAGGCCGCCACATCGGGCCAGCATTCATCAGGCGTGCGGGTGGCAATCCGGGTTTCGGCCAGCACGGTGCCATCCTCGCGCGCAAGGGCGAGGACGAACTTGGTGCCCCCAGCCTCAATCGCCCCGATCAGTCGCTGTGTCATGCTTTCCCGCTCCGTTTCATCCGGGGTTTGTGGCATGCCTGCCGGGGACAGACAATTACGCGGTCAAGTGCGCGGTCAGACCGCGACCGAAGCGGCCAGGTGACAGGCTGCGCCGTCAGCCTCAAGCCGCAGCAGCGGAGCAGGCACGCCGCCGAACCGCTTTGCCGCCGCTGCCGGGTCTTCGGGCACGGAGGCGCCGTCCAGGCCCCAGAAATCGACGAAGCTGGAAACCAGCAGTTCGGCCGAGACGAACCAGCTGTAGGTCTGGAACGGTTCCTGCGGCGGATTGCGCAGCACCAGGCCGGATCGGTTGAGCGGGGTGTAAGGGCCAAGCAGGCTGTCTGCGACCATGCCGTAAAGCCCGGTCGGCGCGTGGCGCAGGTCTGGTGCGAAAGTGGCCTGCTGGGTTGCCCAGAACAGATAGTAGCGGCCCTGGTGGAACACCGCATGGGCGCGCTCCAGCTCGTTGTTGACACCGTCAGCATGGACCAGCGGCGGCAGCAGGTCCCATCCGTCTGCGCCCTTGCGGGCAATGCCGACCGCGCCGTTATACGCACTGGCAGCACCGGCCAGGGACGCGGTGAAGATCAGGTAGTCGGCCCCGTCGGCCGGATCGCGGAACCGGGCCGGATCGCGGAAGGCCTTGATCTTGCCAGCCTCGCCCTCGTGCGCGTCGGCGGGCTGATAGTGCGAGGAAGGGGCGGAGATCGAGCGGCACGGCGCGCTCCAGCCGGTTGGCAGGCCATCGGCGCCGATCGCAGCGCGGGCTTCGAACAGGTCCTGCTGATAGCCGCCCGGGCGCTTCGCCGTGCCGGCGGCGGTGAAATGCAGCGTGACTTCGGCTCCGTCGGTAAAGGCCGATCCGGCCCATTCGCGTTCATAGGGCACGGTCTGATCCGGCAGAACCGGACCGAGATCGGTCCAGCCGGGGCCGGAGCGTTCGAGCAGACGGATTTTCGCTTCGAAATGGCGCAGGCCGGGATCGCGGCGGTCCGGTGCGGTCAGCGCCATCCACAGTTCGCGCCCGCGCAGACGGGCGATCCGTCCGTCGGGGGCCTGGATCGGCCACATGTCCCAATAGAGGGTCGCCGGGTCGAGGCCGGAGCGCGCGACAGCCGTCACCAGCGGCACGCAATCGCCGCTGCCGGGTTCGATCCGCCTTACGTGATCTGCAGTCCAGGCCGTGGTCATGGCTTTTCCGGCGCGTCCGCTTGCTGCGATGGGAAAAGGGTGGAGCCGGCCCCAGGGAGGCCAGGGCCGGCTCTGGTCCTGCGATCCGGATCAGAAATCGAAGCGGAACGAAGCCGAAACAGTGCGTCCGTTGATCGAACGGGCGCGCAGGTAGTTGTCGGTTCCGGTCACGATCGAACCTTCTTCCGCTTCGGTAATGCCGGTGACGTTGAACAGGTTGTTGGCG
>JBKBSV010000153.1:0-3024 GCA_046291115.1 Novosphingobium sp.
TGGGATCGATTTCGTCATGGCGCATGGCGGGGCCTCCTCACGGGCTGGACAAAGCCGGAGCCAGCCGCAATGGCCGATATAGCGGAAACCCCAAGTGTTTGGAGTCGAGAATGTTCCTGTCCGGCAAGCGCGCCCTCATCACCGGTTCAACCTCTGGCATCGGCCTTGCCGTCGCCCGCTCGCTGGCCGCCGCGGGGGCGGAAGTGGTCCTGTCCGGGTTTGGCGATGCGGATACAATCGCTGCGCTGTGCGCCGAACTGAACGCGATCCATGTTCCGGCCGACCTCTCGCAGCGCGAAGGGGTAGAGGCGCTGATGGCCGGGGCCGGCCCGGTCGATATCCTGGTCAACAACGCGGGCATGCAGCACGTTGCCCCGGTCGAGGAATTCCCAGTCGACAAGTGGGATACGATCATCGCGCTCAACCTGACCGCCGCGTTCGATGCCTGCCGCCTCGCGATCCCGCACATGAAGGCAGCCGGATGGGGGCGGATCATCAACACCGCCAGCGCCCATTCGCTGACCGCATCGCCTTACAAGGCGGCCTATGTCTCGGCCAAGCATGGCCTGGCCGGCCTGACCAAGACTCTGGCGCTGGAACTGGCGACGTTCAACATTACTGCCAACTGCATCAGCCCCGGCTATGTCTGGACCCCGCTGGTCGAAAACCAGATCCCGGACACCATGGCGGCGCGGAACATGACCCGCGAACAGGTGATCAACGATGTGCTGTTGCAGCGCCAGCCGACCAAGAAGTTTGTCCAGCCGGGTGACGTGGGGGAAATGGCGGTATTCCTGTGTCGGGATGCCGCGGCCAACATTACCGGGGCGAACATCAGCATGGATGGCGGCTGGACCGCTGAATAGGGCGGCGCGGCACCTGTAACATTCCTGCCACCACGCGCGGCAATCGACGAGCCGATGCCGGTCATGCTTGCCGCGCGGCCTGGTTGTGGTGATAACGGCCGGGATGAAACGTTCCCGGCTGGCGATGAACCGCACTCTGATGCCGCTGCTTGCGGCACTTCTGGCGATTCAGCCACTTGGCGATGCTCTTGCTGCCGGGCCTGTTGCTGCCGGGTCGCGCCCCGTCGCGCGGGAAACTTCACCCAGGCCGCTTAAGGGCAGGGAGGCCAAGGCCAGGGCCGAGCTGGAAGCCCGGTTGCGTGGCCATATCGTCGAATTGGCCAGCGATGCCTATCAGGGGCGCGAGCCCGGCACCGATGGCGAGACCAAGACCCTGCGTTACATCGGGCGCCAGTGGTTTGATATCGGCCTGCAATCGGGGACCAACAATCCGCTGCATCCGTGGTTCGCCCCGGTCGAGATCATCGGCCGCGATCCTTCGGTCAGCCGCGGTTTCTTTAGCCGCAAGGGCAAGCGCGCCTATGTGCCAGACGGGACGATGCTGGTGCTGACTTCGGGCAAGCGCAGCCTGGTGGAAAACGCGCCGGTGATCTTCGTCGGCAGCGGTAACCGCGTGCCGCCGCAGGCCGAACTGGCTGGCAAGGTTGCGCTGTTGCTCGACGGCGGGATCGAGGATTCGCACCGGCAGGACGCGCTGCTGAAAGGCGGGGCGCTGGCCGTGATCACCGTGCTGGACGGCGAGCGCTCGCTTGATACTGTCGCCGCCTACCGCAAGCGGACCGCCTTTGCCCTGGCCAGCGACAAGCCGGAGAGCGAGCTGGAAGCTTTCCTGACGCCCCAGGGGCTTGATGCCGTGCTGGCCGGCACCGGGCTCGATCTGGCGAAGCTCCAGAGCGAGGCAGCGACGGCCGGGTTCACACCGCGGCTGATCGACCTTGGCGTTTCGCTGGAGGCAACCACCCGCGAAACCCGGATCCGCACCCACAACATCATCGGCAAGCTGCCCGGCAGACGGCCTGAAGCCGGCGCGGTGCTGGTGCTGGCGCATTGGGATCACTTCGGTGAATGTGCCGAGCCGCCGGCCGAAGATCTGATCTGCAATGGCGCGGTGGACAATGCCAGCGGCATTGCCGTGATGACCGAAATCGCCCGGCGGCTGGCCGATTGGCCCGGGCTGGAGCGTGATGTCTATTTCCTGGCGACCACGGCCGAGGAGATCGGCTTTCTGGGTGCGCGCGCCTTTGCCGAAAATCCGCCGCTGCCGCTGGGCCGGATCGTCGCCGCGTTCAATATCGATACGGTCGCGCTGGCCCCGGCGGGCCGCCCGTTCGAGATCATTGGCAGGGGGCTGACCCCGCTCGATCCGCAGATCGAGGCCTATGCCAGATCTGCCAGGCGCCCGATCGCGCCGGGCAATGCCGCCGCGCCCTATGCCCACCGGCAGGATGGCTGGGCGCTGCTCAAATATGGCGTGCCTGCGGTCATGATCTCCAGCTCGTGGTCGGACATCGCGCTGGTCGAGGCATTCATGGAAAGCGATTATCACCGACCGGGCGACAAGGTCAGCCGCGGGCTGGTGCTGGGCGGCGCAGCGGACGATGTGGAATTCCATGTCGGACTGGTGCGCTGGTTTGCCGATCCGCGCCGCGTGCCGCAGCGGGCCAAATAGCCCCAGAACAGACCTAGCATAACCTTGGGCCTGCGGTTACATGGGCCGCCACGAATCGTTCCCCGCGCATTGAGGCTTGTGGCACCATGGATATCCCTCTCGGTCTGACTTACGATGATGTCCTGCTGCAGCCGGGCGAGTCCGAGATCCTGCCCTCGATGGCTGATCTGCGCACCCGCCTGACCCGCGAGATCGGCCTAAACATTCCCGTGATCTCCTCGGCGATGGACACCGTGACCGAGGCCGACATGGCGATCGTCATGGCCCAGCTCGGCGGGATCGGGGTGCTGCACCGCAACCTGACGATCGAGGAACAGTGCGCCGCTGTCCGCGCGGTCAAGCGGTTTGAAAGCGGCATGGTGGTCAACCCGATCACGATCAGCCCCGATGCCACTCTGGGCGAGGCCCGTTCGCTGATGCAGGCCAACCGCATTTCCGGGATTCCGGTGGTGGAAGCCGGCGGACGCCTGGTCGGCATCCTGACCAACC
>JBKBSV010000053.1:0-8562 GCA_046291115.1 Novosphingobium sp.
GCAGGCCGCCCGGGCGGGCGCTGACCATGTCGATGGTGCCGGCCACGCTGCCCGCGCCAAAGGACCCGGTCCCGCCGCCCCGGATCACCGTGATCCGGTCCAGCCGCTCAGGCGCCAGGGCAACGAATGGCACGTGGCCAAAGAACGGGTCGGTCACCGGCACGCCATCGAGCAGCACCAGCGTCCGGCTGGAAGCATTGCCGCCCAGGCCGCGCAGCGTCACCCCTTGCGCGGTCGGATTGGACGAGCGGCTGTCAGAGCGGCGAAACTGCTGGAAACCCGCCACCGCCCCCAGCACACCGTCAAGCCGCCCGGACGCAGAAGCCGCGGTTCGTTCCCGCTCCAGCGTGGTGACGGCATAGGCGGCCAGCATCGGTGAGGGATCAAGCCCCTGGCCGGTGACAACGATCTCCGGATCGTCACCAGCCTCTTCCGCATGGGCGGCAAAGGGCAGCGACAGGGCGGCAGAAAGAAGCAGGACAGCGCGCATTGGCCATGCGGTTAAGGCCGCCGTGCGCCCTTGGCAACCGCCGCGCGGCGTCCAGCCCGGACCGGGCAGGGGGCAGCAAGGCGAGCAGAACCTCTATGACGCTTTCGTCGCGCCGGCGAGCGTTCACCTGAAGGGGAGCGCAGCCAAGCTCTCGGCACAGCCGCTTTGGGTCGGCTGTCCTGGCGTGATGCAGCGCCGCTGGGCCCGCCGCTTTGGCAACCAGCGCCGCTTCGGGCCGATCGGCCGGGCCGGGGGCGATCAAGGCGCAGGGTGTTCGCGCAATCCTGGTTGTTTTCAACCAGCACCGCAGGGTGAGATCCGGCCTGCTCCAACCGCGGGCCTTGCCGGTCTGCCCTGGGGCAAATCTGGGGCAAAGTGCATGCGAATGCCTTATTCGCGCAATCGAGCCCCAGATCTTGGTCCGCTTCGAGGGCAGTCAATCACTCCGCCGCGTTCACTCCGAACAGCCCCGGCTCGCTCGCCTCGTCGCCCGCCTCGTCGCCCGCTTCGTTGGCGGCACGGACTTCGGCCTTGGCGTTCCGGCGGGCATCGAAGCTGGCCCAGACGTCGTTCCAGTTACCCTTGGTCGCGGCTTTCGAATATTCGGTGGCGCGGGTTTCAAAGAAGTTGGCGTGTTCCACCCCGTTAAGCAGCGGGGCAAGCCAGGGCAGGGGATGGTCCTCGATCATGTAGATCGCGGGCAGTCCCAGCTGGCCGAGGCGCCAATCGGCGATGTAGCGGATGTAGCGCTTGATTTCCTTGGGGCTCATCCCCGGCACCGGGCCCATTTCAAAGGCCAGGTCGATGAAGGCATCTTCCAGCCGCACGGTCTTCTGGCAGCAATCGATGATGTCTTCCTTGACCGCCTTGGTCAGGCACTGCCGCTCGGCGCAGAAGGCGTGGAACAGGCGGGTGATGCCTTCACAGTGCAGCGATTCATCGCGGACCGACCAGCTGACGATCTGGCCCATGCCCTTCATCTTGTTGAAGCGCGGGAAGTTCATCAGCATGGCAAAGCTGGCAAACAGCTGCATCCCTTCGGTAAAGCCGCCGAACATGGCCAGCGTGCGGGCGATGTCCTCGTCGCTGTCAACCCCGAAGGTGTGCATGTAATTGCATTTGTCGGCCATTTCCTGGTATTCCAGAAAGGCGCTGTATTCCGTCTCCGGCATCCCGATCGTGTCAAGCAGGTGCGAATAGGCGGCAATGTGGACCGTTTCCATGTTGGAAAAGGCGGCCAGCATCATTTTCACTTCGGTCGGCTTGAACACCCGGCCATAATGTTCGTGATAGCAGTTCTGCACCTCGACATCGGCCTGGGTGAAGAAACGGAAGATCTGGGTCAGCAGGTTCTTCTCATGCTCCGACAGCTTCTGCGCCCAGTCGCGGCAGTCCTCGCCCAGCGGCACTTCCTCCGGCATCCAGTGAACCTGCTGCTGGCGCTTCCAGTATTCGTAGGCCCACGGATATTCGAACGGCTTGTAGGTCTTGCGAGCTTCGAGAAGAGACATGGAAATAGGTGTCCTCGATTGAAATCTGGGAATGGGGGCGCCGCGGGCCGCCTTACTGGCAGCTGAGGCACACCTCGTAATCGGTTGGCGGAGTGGCCAGTTCGATCTTCGGAGCCTGGGCGGTGTTGTCCGCCTCCACCCCGCCGGCAAAGCCAGCGCGCTGGACCGACTTGGAACGCAGGTAATAAAGGCTCTTGATGCCCTTTTCCCAGGCCTGGAAGTGCAGCATCATCAGATCCCACTTGTCGACATCGGCGGGGATGTAGAGGTTCAGCGACTGGGCCTGGTCGATATAGGGGGTGCGGTCGGCCGCGAATTCAAGCAGCCAGCGCTGGTCGATTTCGAAGCTGGTCTTGAACACGTCCTTTTCCTCCTGGCTGAGGAAATCAAGGTGCTGGACCGAGCCGCCATGCTCGAGGATCGAGTTCCAGACGGCAGTCGAATCCTTGCTCTTCGCAGCCAGCAACGCCTTGAGATAGGGGTTTTCGACCACGAACGAACCCGACAGGGTCTTGTGGGTGTAGATGTTGGCCGGGATCGGCTCGATGCAGGCGCTGGTTCCCCCGCAGATGATGCTGATCGACGCGGTCGGCGCGATCGCCATCTTGCAGGAAAAGCGCTGCATCACGCCCATGTCGGCGGCATCCGGGCAGGCGCCCCGTTCCTGCGCCAGCAGCAGGCTGGCTTCATCGGCCTTGGCAGCGATGTGCTTGAACATCTTGAGGTTCCAGGCCTTGGCCATGGCGCTTTCAAAGGCGATGTTCTTCTTTTGCAGGAACGAGTGGAAGCCCATCACCCCCATGCCGACGCTGCGTTCGCGGGATGCAGAATACTTGGCGCGGGCCATCTCATCGGGCGCGCGGTCGATATAGTCCTGAAGCACGTTGTCGAGGAAGCGCAGCACGTCTTCGATGAAGCGTTCGTCCTGGTGCCACTCGTCCCAGGTTTCCAGGTTCAATGAGGACAGGCAGCACACCGCGGTGCGATCGTTGCCGAGGTGATCGACCCCGGTCGGCAGGGTGATTTCCGAACAGAGGTTGGAAGTGGAAACCTTCAGCCCCAGATCGCGGTGATGCTTGGGCATCATCCGGTTCACCGTATCGGAGAAGACGATGTAGGGCTCACCCGTGGCAAGACGGGTTTCCACCAGCTTCTGGAACAGGCTGCGGGCATCGACCCGGCCGCGCTCCGACCCGTCCTTGGGGCTGCGCAGGACGAATTCATCGCCATTGCGGACCGCTTCCATGAACTCGTCGGACACCAGCACGCCGTGGTGCAGGTTCAATGCCTTGCGGTTGAAGTCCCCCGAAGGCTTGCGGATTTCAAGGAACTCCTCGATCTCCGGGTGCGAGATGTCGAGATAGCAGGCAGCCGAACCGCGGCGCAGCGAGCCTTGCGAAATGGCCAGCGTCAGGCTGTCCATCACCCGGACGAAAGGAATGATGCCCGAAGTCTTGCCGTTGAGGCCGACCGGCTCGCCGATCCCGCGGACATTGCCCCAATAGGTGCCGATCCCGCCGCCGCGCGAGGCGAGCCAGACGTTCTCGTTCCAGGTGCCGACGATGCCTTCGAGGCTATCCGAAACGGAATTGAGGTAGCACGAAATCGGCAGGCCGCGGTTGGTGCCGCCGTTCGAAAGCACTGGCGTTGCCGGCATGAACCACAGCTTGGAAATGTAGTCATAAAGCCGCTGGGCGTGGTCCTGGTCATCGGCATAGGCCGCCGCGACGCGGGCGAACAGGTCCTGATAGCGCTCCCCTGGGAGGAGGTAGCGATCATCCAGCGTATCCTTGCCGAAATCGGTCAGCAGCGCATCGCGCGAGGTATCGACCTCGATCGCGAAGCGGCGCTCGTGGATCGCTTTGCTGTCATCCGCCCTGGCATCCGCCTTGGGCGCGCTCGCAGCCGCCAGCGCCCCGGCCAGCGCCTCAGCACCCATCTGCTCGATCAGCGCTTCGCTGCCGATATCGTTCTTGTCTGCCATGCCCACCGCCGGGGCCGCGGCCCCGTCCTTCGCCTCTGCCGGAGCCCTTGCCGCCGATGCCGTGTCCGGGGTGCTGCCCTCAACCAGCGTCGCCTCACCTTCGACCATGCTCGGCTCATCTCCGTTCCTGAAATCCACTGCCTGCCCCTGTCGTTCAAACGGCCCCGGCGCACCTTGCGGCGCCCCCTCGAAAACTCTTGTCCGTTCGAATCGGCGGGCACGGCCCAACTTAAGCGAACGGGTGGAACAAAACGAGAAAAACTTATCCCGGTTTCATCCCCAGCCCGGCTGCTGCGAGGCACCTGTTCCAGCCTGACTCCGCCCCCGCTGCGCGAACCGCGCGCCTGGAGCTGAATCTAGGTCTAGTAGGTCCCCCCGCGATCCGGACCACTATCCATAGTGCCGTTTCCTGAATCGGGTGCAAGAGGGTAAATCGCAGTTAACCCCATGCTGTGGGTAAGTCGCGGCCCGACAAGTCATGGCGCGGTGCAGCGACGCGCGGGAAATCCGTCACTGGCATGGCGCGCAAGAGTCAAAATCGATTCCGAAAAAAAATTTAGCCGCGCACAGGCCCGTCCGGGGCGTTGACAAGGATAGAATCGGACCCGGCAATCTTGTTGCGCAAACCGGACTCAATCGCGCAATCACCAAGTGCTTGAACCGGCTAACACAGTTCCTACCTTGAGCGGTGAATCGGCAAATCGCCGCAAGGAGTCTGCCCGGCCATGTTCAACCTGATCAGCGCCCTGATCACCGGCCTTGTCGTTGGCGCACTGGCCCGCTTCTTCTATCCCGGCGCGGTCGAGCTGGGCTGGGGCCTGACCAGCCTGCTCGGCGTCGGCGGGGCGCTGGTGGTCGGGCTGTTTTCCAGCTGGTCGACCGGCGAAGACGTGCGCGAAGGGATGAGCCGGGCCGGTTGCCTCGGCTCGGTGCTGGGCGCGATGCTGCTGATCTGGCTGGGCCGAATGCTGGGCTTGGGGATCTAGTCCGCTAGCGGGCGTGGGCGGCAATCACGGCGGCGATCTCGTCGACCAGTTCCAGCGGCAGGTCGTGGCCCATGCCGGGGATCTCATGCAGTTTTGCGCCGGGAATTGCCCTGGCCGTATCGCGCCCGCCCTCGACCGGGACCAGCGGATCGTCGGTGCCGTGAATCACCAGGGTCGGCGCGGTCACTGTCTTGAGCCGCTTGCGCCGGTCGCCATCGTCGATGATCGCGGCGATCTGGCGGGCCGGGCCTTCGGGATAGAAGCTGCGCTGGAAATCGCGGGCGATGCGTTCGCGCAGGCGGTCTTCCGGGGTGGGATAGGCCGGGCTGCCGATCGCACGGGCCACCCGGATGCCGATCTGGATGACATCGTCCAGCGTCGCCCCCGGCGGCGCCCGGTCGAGCAGGGCCTGCATGGCTTCGGGTTTTGGCCGGGGCAGGCGCGGGTTGCCGGTGGTGGAAAAGATCGAGGTCAGGCTGCGCACCCGCGCCGGGTGATTGATCGCCATCAGCTGCGCGATCATCCCGCCCATCGACGCGCCGACCACGTGGGCACTGTCAATCCCGAGGGCATCAAGCAGCCCCGCGGCGTCGTCGGCCATGTCGGACAGGCGATAGGGCAGCTTGGTGCGGATCCCGAACATCCGCAGCAGGGCGACCTTGCGGAAATTGGGAATGCCGGCGTGGCCGAACTTTTCCGACAGGCCGATATCGCGGTTGTCGTGCCGGATCACGTAATAGCCATGCCCGACCAGCGCCTCGACCAGCTCGATCGGCCACAGCGTCAGCTGCGCGCCCAGCCCCATGACCAGCAGCAGCGGCGGATCGGACGGATTGCCGTGGGTCTCGTACTCGATCGAAATGCCGTTGGCAGTGATTTGCGGCATGGGTCCTCCCGGTGGCTCTGATTGCGCGGGAGGAATAATCGTTTTGCCGGGTGCGGCAAGGATATCCGTCCTGGCCCGGCAACACCGGCGCCGGTGCTGCCGCCCTCGTCAGACGGAAACGAGAATCCCCCTCAATCGTCCTTGCCGGCCCGCCAGCCGTATTCGCCGCGTTCGTGGATGATGTTGGCGCGCCCGACGATCAGGTCATCGACCACGCCGATCCGCTTCACGTCCTTGTCGCGGTAGGGCAGCGAGTGCAGGACATAACGCATGGCATTGAGGCGGGCGCGCTTCTTGTCGTCGCTCTTGATCACGGTCCACGGGCTGTCGGCAGTATCGGTGGCGAAGAACATCGCTTCCTTGGCCCGGGTATAATCGTCCCACTTGTCGAGACTGGCGAGATCGACCGGCGAAAGCTTCCACTGCTTGAGCGGATGGACCTTGCGTTCCTTGAACCGTCGGCGCTGTTCCTCGCGGCTGACCGAGAACCAGAACTTGATGAGGTGGATGCCGCTGCGAACCAGATTACGCTCGAACTCCGGCGCCTGGCGCAGGAATTCCTTGTATTCCTCGTCCGAGCAGAACCCCATCACCCGTTCCACCCCGGCGCGGTTGTACCATGAACGGTCGAACAGCACGATTTCGCCCCTGGTCGGCAAATGCTCGACATAACGCTGGAAATACCATTGGCCGCGCTCCACCTCGCTGGGCTTTTCCAGCGCCACCACGCGCGCGCCGCGCGGGTTGAGGTGTTCCATGAAACGCTTGATCGTGCCGCCCTTCCCGGCCGCGTCACGCCCTTCGAACAGGATCACGATCCGCTCGCCGTTTTCCTTGGCCCATTGCTGCAGCTTCAGGAGTTCGGTCTGAAGCACGAACTTCTCGCGCTCGTAATCCTTGCGCAGCATCTTGTACTTGTAAGGATAGCCGCCCTTGCGCCAGTCATCGGCCAGTTCGTCGCTGGTCTTGCGCGGGGTGCCGCCGGGCTTGGGCAGACCCAGGTAATCGCGCATCCGCGCCGCATCGTCGGGCGAGGCCCCGGAAATGATCGCTTCGATCCCTTCGGCCCCGGACTTGCCCGCCACGGCGCTCAGCGCCGCTTCTTCCGCTTCCAGCGCGGCGACCGCCCGCTCAGCGGCGAGGCTCTGCTCGACCGGAGTGCCGGTGACGGCCCGGCGGCGCGGACGGGCGGGCGCGGCGGCGGCCTTGCGGGCCGGACGGGCGGGCGGCTTGGCGGTCATTCGGATCTGCTCCCTTGATTTCCGGCTGCAAGGATAGCAGCCGAGGCTTGCCGATTGGTTAGTCGGCAAGCGAGGGATTGGCTGGGCTGTTTCCGACTCTTGCCGCTTGACCGGAATGTCCGCCCGGCGGCGGTTCAAGTCAAACGGATAGCCGGCACCGGATGTTGCGTTCCATGCAACCGGGTTCCATGCAACCAGGCGGGCCGGATCAGGCAGCGGTCGGGGGTGGCGGAGTGGCTTCGTCGCGTTCGCGGATCACGCTGGCCCGGCCAACCAGCAGCGGATCGACCTGGCCGATCACGGCGGGGTCCTTGCCGGCATAGTCAAACGCGCTCAGCACGAAACGCATGGCATTGAGGCGCGCGCGTTTCTTGTCGTCGCTCTTGATCACGATCCACGGGCACTGGTCGGTATCGGTGGCAGCGAACATCGCGTCCTTGGCGCGGGTGTAATCGTCCCACTTGTCGAGCGAGGCGAGGTCCATCGGTGAGAGCTTCCACTGCTTCAAGGGGTGGACCTTGCGTTCGGTAAAGCGGCGCAGCTGCTCCTTGCGGCTGACCGAAAACCAGAACTTGAACAGGTGGATCCCGCCGCGCACCAGGTTGCGCTCGAACTCCGGCGCCTCGCGCAGGAAATCGGCATATTCCTCGGCCGTGCAGAACCCCATGACCTGTTCCACCCCGGCGCGGTTATACCAGCTGCGGTCGAACAGCACGATCTCACCCTTGGTCGGCAGGTGGGCAGCGTAGCGCTGGAAATACCACTGCCCGCGTTCCACATCGTTGGGCTTTTCCAGCGCCACCACGCGCGCGCCGCGCGGGTTGAGGTGTTCCATGAAACGCTTGATCGTGCCGCCCTTGCCGGCCGCGTCACGCCCTTCGAACAGGATCACCAGCCGGGTGCCGGTATCCTTGATCCAGGTCTGGAGTTTGAGCAGCTCGGCCTGGAGCAGGAACTTCTCCCGCTCATAGTCCTTGCGCAGCATCTTGTACTTGTAGGGATAGCCGCCCTGCTTCCAGCCGGGGGCCAGTTCGTTGCTGGTCTGGCGCAGCGGGATCGACTGGGCGGGCATGCCCAACAGTTCGCGCATCCGCGCGGCATCGTCGGGCGCAGACCCTTCGATCAGGGCCTCGATCTCTTCCCAGCGGCCGCGCGCGGCCAGCGTTTCGATCGCGGTGACGGCGGCCTGCTGGGCGGCAACCACCCGTTCGGCGGCCACTTCCTGGCCCAGCGCCCGCAAGGGCAGCCCACCGGCTTCGGCTTCGTTATCGTGATCCATCGCGCAGCTTCGCTGGGGCGCAAGTGTTACAGTTTGATTTCATGCCCATGCTTTGCCCCTATGGAACCAGCAGCGTGTCTTTCGCATCGGGCAGGGTCGCGGGATAGTCCAGCGTGTAGTGCAGCCCGCGGCTTTCGTGCCGGGCCAGTGCGGAGCGAACGATCAGATCGGCCGCTTGGAGCAGA
>JBKBSV010000053.1:8572-15682 GCA_046291115.1 Novosphingobium sp.
GTCGGTTGAAACGCGGAAGTGGGCGTAATATTCGTCCACTTCATCGGTCATCATCTGGATCCGGTGTCTGGCCCGCTCCAGCCGCTTGGTGGTGCGGACAATCCCGACATAGTTCCACATGAAGCGGCGGATTTCGGTCCAGTTCTGCTTGATCACCACTTCTTCGTCGCTGTCGGTGACGCGGCTTTCGTCCCAGGCACGGACCGGCGGCGGGGCATCGAAGCCGTCCCACCGGGCGAGGATGTCTGCCGCCGCCGCCTCGCCAAAGACGAAACATTCCAGCAGGCTGTTGGAAGCGAGCCGGTTGGCGCCGTGCAGCCCGCTTTCGGTGCATTCGCCGGCGGCGTAGAGGCCAGGCAGGTCGGTCCGGCCGGCAAGGTCGATCACGATCCCGCCGCAGGTGTAATGCTGGGCCGGGACCACCGGGATCGGCTGGCGGGTCATGTCGATGCCCAGCCCCAGCAGCTTTTCGTAGATGTTGGGAAAATGTTCGCGCACGAAGTCGGCGGGTTGATGGCTGATGTCGAGGTGGACGTAATCGAGCCCGAAGCGCTTGATTTCCGAATCGATCGCGCGGGCGACGACATCGCGCGGGGCCAGTTCCAGCCGCTCGGGATCGTGGACTTCCATGAACCGCTTGCCGGTGCGCGGATTGATCAGGTGCCCGCCCTCACCGCGCACCGCCTCGGTGATCAGGAAGTTCTTGACCTCAAGGTTGTAAAGGCAGGTCGGGTGGAACTGCATCATTTCCATGTTGCCGACCCGGCAGCCAGCGCGCCAGGCCATGGCGATGCCGTCCCCGGTCGCGCCGCGCGGGGCGGTGGAGAACTGGTAGACCCGGCCCGCCCCGCCGGTGGCCAGCACGGTGGCCCGGGCGGTGTGGGTCTCGACCTGGCCAGTCCGTTCATTGAGGGCATAGACC
Organism: Novosphingobium sp.; assembly: GCA_046291115.1. GTDB lineage: Bacteria > Pseudomonadota > Alphaproteobacteria > Sphingomonadales > Sphingomonadaceae > Novosphingobium. The sequence continues at coordinate 9,495 of JBKBSV010000053.1, forward strand.
CCCCAGACCCGGCCTGATCCGCAATAGCGTTCCTCGTGCCGTCCGGTGATCAGGTCAATGCAGGCCCGGTGCGGCAACAGGGTAATGTTGGGGTGGTCCCCGGCCGCTTTCAGCAGCGCGGCCTGGACTGCCCAGCCGGTGGCATCAGCGACATGGACGATGCGGCGATGACTGTGTCCGCCCGCGCGCGTGAGGTGCAGATGCTCGCCATCCGTGTTGAACGGCACGCCCAGCCGGACCAGTCGGTCGATCGCGTGGGGGGCGCGCTCGATCACGTACTCGACAGTTTCCAGCCGGTTGAGCCCGGCCCCGGCGATCATGGTATCGCGGATATGATCCTCGAACGTGTCGCCAGCATCGAGCACGGCGGCGATCCCGCCCTGGGCCCAGGCGGTCGACCCGCCGGTCAGCTCGCCCTTGGCCAGGACAAGCACCCGGACCTTGTCGGCCAGGGCCAGCGCCGCAGTCAACCCGGCCGCGCCGGATCCGACGACAATCACATCATGCGGCTGGGCGGCGCTCTGGTTCATCGCTTCCCTTTGCCGCTCCCTTGGGCGCGCGGCAAGCATCAAGTCGGATCGCAACACTATTGTCGCATTGCAGCATTAATGACATCTGTTGTTGCGGGTCGCGCCGAAACCGGAAAGAGACGCAGATCATGGCGCTTTGGCCAAACGGCTTGCCCAGTCCGGCCTGCCTGTTCGACCGCCACCGCCCCAACCGCCAAGCGGTGAAGTGGGATGGCAAGGACTATCTCGGCACGTGCAAGTATTGCGGAAAACCGATCAGGAGACAGCGTCATGGGTTGTGGCGCTACGATCCGGGGCGCGACGGCTGACCCGGATCAGGCTGCGGCCTGGCTGGTCAGGCTGACGAACACGTCTTCCAGGTCGGCCTCGCGGGTGGTCACGTCGACGATGGCAAAGCCCATGCCCTGGACCAGGGCCAGCACTTCCCCGGCGTTGGTCCGGTCCTTGTCATAGGTGATGGCCAGGGTGTGCTCCCCGGTGCGTTCGCACTTCAGGAACGCGGGGTGAGCCGGGCAGGTGCCGACTTGCTTGTCCACCGTCACCACCACCACCTTTTCCCGCGCCATTTCCACCAGTTCGCGGGTCGGCTTGTTGGCGATCAGCTGGCCGTGATTGATGATCGCGATCCGGTCGCACAGCTCTTCGGCCTCTTCCAGATAGTGCGTGGTCAGCACCACGGTCACCCCGCCGGCGTTGAGTTCACCGACCAGGTCCCACAGCTGGCGGCGCAGCTCCACGTCGACCCCGGCGGTCGGCTCGTCCAGCACGATCACCGGCGGGGCGTGAACCAGCGCCTTGGCGATCAGCAGGCGCCGCTTCATGCCCCCCGACAGCGTGCGGGCATAGGCATTGTGCTTGTCGGCCAGATGGACCTGCCCGAGCAGCTCCAGCGAACGCCGCGCGGCCTTGGGCACGCCATAAAGCCCGGCCTGATTCTCCAGCACTTCGAACGGCGTGAAAAACGGATCGAACACCACTTCCTGCGGGACGATGCCGATCGAACGCTTGGCGTTGCGGCTGTCCGCATCAATGTCGAAACCCCAGATTTCTGCGCTTCCGCTGGTCTTCATCACCAGCCCGGCAAGAATGTTGATCAAAGTCGACTTGCCCGCCCCGTTGGGACCGAGCAGACCGAAGATGCCGCCCTGCGGCACGTCGAAGCTGACCCCCTTGAGGGCGTGCTTGGCCGGGGCGGATCCGGCGGGAGCATAGACCTTGGCAAGGTCGCGGATGCGGATGGCGGCGGGAGATTCCATGCCACCCGCTTAGCGGCAGGACCAAGGGAGCGTAAAGCCCCCAGTCGCGTGCCGCCCTTCGGCTGGTAGTAAAGGCCGATCCCTACCCGCCTGTTAACCAGATTGCTGCAAGGTCCCTTCATCGCTTGATGGCTAGGCCATGCAGTATGAATCGGGCGACCCTTGCCAGCAGCGCACCCGCATGGTGCCTGCGCCGCGCTGCGACAGCGGTGCTGGCGACATTCCCGTTTGCCCTGATCTCCGCGCCGGTTCAGGCCCAGGCGGTGACCTCCAGCGCCATCGCCGAGGCCGTGATTGTCGCGCCGGCCAGCCTGGTCAAGGTCCGCGACCTCGACTTCGGCACCATCGCCGCCCAGCCGACTGCGGGCACCGTTACCGTCAATCCCGACACCGGGGCCTGCACCGCCACCGGCGGGGTCATATCGGTCGGCAACTGCGGCTATGCAGAATTTGGCGGACAGGGCGTGCGGCGGATGCGGATGCGCATCACCCTGCCGACCACCATCACCCTGACCGGCCCCGGCGGTGCGACGATGATCGCCGACACCTTCACCTTGGGCCTCGCCCCGGATATCGTCCAGTTGCCCGCCCCTGGCCCGCCGCGTTACAGGATCGTCTCTAGCAGCGGCATTTTCACGTTCCGGGTCGGCGCGCGGCTCAACGTGGCGACCAACCAGGCCCCCGGCGTCTATAACGGCAACTTCACCATCACCGTCCAGTACCAGTAGGCTGGAAATGCGTGTGCGGCGCTGCTAAGGGCATCGGCCATGAGCATGCAGCCCGAAACCGTTCTTGTCACGTCCACCCGCGTTTCCTGCGACGGCGCATCGGATATCCGGGGCGGCGCGGCGCTGGGTCACCCGCGCATCTGGCTGGAAATCGACGAGAAGGGCTACGTCGAATGCGGCTATTGCGGCAAGCGCTTCGTGCTGAAGGGCGGCCCGGCCGACCGCAAGGCGGCCTAGCCATTCGCGGGCCAGCCCCTATATCGGGGGCATGACCGCCACCGATCCCCGTTCGCTGCTCTATCGCCAGCTCGATCCCGCCCGCGCCCAGGCGCTGACCGCCCAGGCCCTGTCGGCCTGCGACGATGGCGAGCTCTACCTGCAATTCATCGCCAGCGAGACTTTCGCCTTTGACGATGGCCGCCTGAAAACCGCCGACTATTCACGCGATGCCGGGTTTGGCCTGCGCGGCGTTTCGGGCGAGATGACCGGCTTTGCCCACGCCAACGAGATCAGCGAGGAAGCGATCCGCCGCGCCGGGGAAACGCTCGCCCTGCTCGATCCGGCCAAGGGCCAGCCTGCCCCGCCGCCGCGCCGCAACAATCGCCACCTTTATACCGATGCCTCGCCGCTTGATGCCCTGCCTTTCGCGCAGAAGGTGAAGCTGCTGGAAACGATCGACGCCGCCGCCCGCGCGCGCGATCCGCGGGTGGTGCAGGTTTCGGCCAGTCTGGCGGCGAGCTGGACGGTGGTGGAAATCGTCCGCGCCGACGGCTTTGTCGCCACCGACGTGCGCCCGCTGGTGCGGCTCAACGTCTCGATCGTCGCCGAACAGGGCGGCCGGCGCGAAACCGGCAGCTTCGGGATCGGCGGCCGGCGGCTGTATGACGACCTGTTCGAACCCGCCACCTGGAACCGCGCGATCGACACCGCGCTCGCCCAGGCCCTGACCAATCTGGACAGCGTGCCCGCCCCGGCCGGGGAATTTACTGTCCTGGTTGGCCCCGGCTGGCCCGGTGTGCTGCTGCACGAGGCGATTGGCCACGGGCTGGAAGGCGATTTCAACCGCAAGGGCACCAGTGCCTTTTCCGGCCGGCTGGGCCAGCGGGTCGCCGCGCCGGGCGTGACCGTGATCGACGATGGCAGTCTGGCCGGACGGCGCGGCTCGCTGTCGATCGATGACGAGGGCACCCCGACCGGCGAAACCGTGCTGATCGAGGACGGGATCCTGAAGGGTTATATGCAGGACCGGCTCAACGCCCGGCTGATGGGGGTGGAACCCACCGGCAACGGCCGGCGCGAAAGCTATGCCCACGCACCGATGCCGCGCATGACCAACACGTTCATGAAGGGCGGCAACGACGACCCGGGCGAACTGCTCAGCCGGGTGAAGAACGGCATCTTCGCCAAGAGCTTTGGCGGCGGGCAGGTCGATATCGTTTCGGGCAAGTTCGTGTTTTCCTGCACCGAGGCCTACAAGGTGGAGAACGGCAAGCTGGGCGCGCCGATCAAGGGCGCGACGCTGATCGGCGACGGGCCAAGCGTGCTGACCCGGGTGAAAGGCATCGGCAACGACCTGGCGCTGGACGAAGGCATCGGCATCTGCGGCAAGGGTGGCCAGTCGGTCCCCGCCGGGGTTGGCCAGCCGACCCTGCTGGTCGAAGGGCTGACCGTGGGCGGCACGGGCTGACCCTTTCAGCCCCGGTTCAGGAATGCCGCCTAGAGTTGCAGCAAGGGGCACAAGAGGACAGGACAGCACAAGAGGACAGGACAGCACAAGAGGACAGGACCTATGCGCAAGATCGCTCTCGCCATTGCCGCCGCGGCTGTCATGCTTGGCGGTGCAACCGTTCAGGCCAAGCCCAAGCTGACCCCGCAGCAGCAGTTCGAAAAGCTGCTGGAAGGGCGCGAGGCGGGTGAACCGGTCAGCTGCATCCCGCAGTTCGAAACCCGCGACATGCAGATCCTCGACAAGACCGCGATCGTCTATGGCCGCGGCAATACCATCTGGGTCAACGTGCCCCAGAACGCCGAGCATCTGGACGATGACGATATCCTGCTGACCAAGACCAACGGCAGCCAGCTATGCGATCTGGACATTGTCCAGACGCTGGACCGGACCAGCCGCATGCCCAACGGTTTCCTGAGTTTGGGCAAGTTCGTGCCCTACAAGAAGGTCGCCCGGCCGGCCGCTCCGGCCAGCTGATCGGCCACCCACCGCGTTAACCCTGCACCGCCGTCCGGAGCGATCCGGGCGGCGGCTTGCTTCTGCCCGAAAGCAGGTTTAGGGTATTCACCCTAGAAGGGAGCGAATCCAGCGCCCGACGGGAGAATGCCGATGGCCAGCAGCGCAACGCAGACACGTACCCAGCCCCCCATCGCACCGATCGATGTCAGCCGCGCCGCACTCTACGCGGGCGAGGATTGGCAGGCCCCATTCCGGACCTTGCGGGCCAAGGCCCCGATCCAGTACGTGCCCGACAGCGATTTCGGTGCCTACTGGTCGGTCAGCACCTACAAGCCGATCGTCCATATCGAGGCGCTGCCCAAAATATTTTCCTCCAGCTGGGAATACGGCGGCATCGCCATCCCCGGCAAGGTCGACGAGCTGATGGAAGGCGAAGTGCGGATGCCGATGTTCATCGCCATGGACCCGCCGCACCACACCGCCCAGCGCCGCACCATTGCCCCAAGCTTTGGCCCGTCCGAAGTGGCGGCGATGAAGGCCGAAGTGCAGGCCCGCACTGCCGAAGTGCTGGATTCGCTGCCCATCGGCGAAGCCTTCAACTGGGTGGACAAGGTCTCGATCGAGCTGACCACGGGCATGCTGGCCAAATTGTTCGACTTCCCGTGGGAGGAACGCCACAAGCTGACCTACTGGTCGGACATGGGCGGCAATGTCGAGCTGATGAAGAACCCCGAAGATCTGGCCAGGCGCCAGGCCGCGCTGTTCGAAATGGGGGCTGCCTTTGCCCAGCTATGGCAGCAGAAGGCCGCCAATCCCGGCAAGGACCTGATCTCGGTCATGCTGCAATCCGAGGCGATGCGCGAGATGAGCGAGCAGGAATTCATCGGCAACCTGATCCTGCTGATCGTCGGCGGCAATGACACCACCCGCAATTCGATGTCGGCCTTTGCCTGGGGGCTCCACCAGTTCCCGGAAGAACGGGCCAAGCTGGAAGCCGATCCCGCGCTGATCCCCAACGCGGTGCAGGAACTGATCCGCTGGCAGACCCCGCTGGCCCACATGCGCCGCACCGTGACCGAGGATACCGAGATCGAAGGTGTCCAGATGAAAAAGGGCGACAAGGTCATCCTGTGGTACATTTCCGCCAACCGCGACGAGAGCGTGTTTGCCGACGCCGACAAAGTGATTGTCGACCGTGACAATGCCCGCCGCCACCTCTCGTTCGGTTATGGCATCCACCGCTGCGTCGGCGCACGGGTGGCCGAACTGCAACTGACCACCCTGCTGGAAGAAATGGGCAAGCGCCGCCTGCGCGCCAATGTGATCGAGGAGCCGGAACGGGTCGCCACCTGCTTCGTCCACGGTTACAAGAAGGTCATGGTCGAACTGTCACACTACTGATGAAACTGGTGAAACCGCACCCGCAAGCGACCCGCACCCCTTCCACGCGGGAGCGCATCGTCGATACCGCGCGGGCCCTGTTCAACCG
>JBKBSV010000054.1:0-15650 GCA_046291115.1 Novosphingobium sp.
GCCCGTTGGGGCAGCCTTTATGACGCGTACTACGGCACCGATGCACTTGATGCGCCCCCGCCCCGCCCTGGCGGCTATGACACGGTGCGCGGCGATGCCGTGATCAAGGCGGCGCGGGCGTTTCTGGATGGCGCGGTGCCGGGCTGGCAGGCGGTGTTCGAAGGCGGTAGCAGCCAATACCTGGTCGCGGCGCGCGATGGCGGTTATCTGTTCCGGAACAACGGCCTGCACATCGAGCTTGTGGTCGATCCAGACCACCCGGTCGGCAAGGATGATCCGCTGCACATCGCCGACGTGGTGCTGGAAGCTGCGCTGACCACGATCTGCGACATGGAGGATTCGGTTGCGGCGGTTGATGGCGAGGACAAGCTCAATGCCTATGCCAACTGGCTGGGCGTGATCCGCGGCGACCTGTCCGAGACTTTCGAGAAAGGCGGCCGGATCATGACCCGCGAACTGAGCGGCGACCGCGTCTGGGGTGATCTGGTCCTGCCGGGGCGCAGCCTGCTTTTTGTCCGCAATGTCGGCCACCTGATGACCAACCCGGCGATCCTGCTTGCCGATGGCAGCGAGATTCCGGAAGGGATCATGGATGCCGTCATTACCAGTGCGATCGGTACCCATGACCTGCGCGGGCTGACCCGGTTCGGCAACAGCCGGGCCGGTTCGATCTACATCGTCAAGCCCAAGCAGCACGGCCCGGAAGAGTGCGCCTTCACCAACGACCTGTTCGATGCGGTGGAAGACCTGCTGGGCCTGGCCCGCCACACCATCAAGGTCGGCGTGATGGACGAGGAACGGCGCACTTCCGCCAATCTGGCCGCCTGCATTCACGCGGTGAAGGACCGGATCGTGTTCATCAACACCGGCTTCCTCGATCGCACGGGTGACGAGATCCACACCTCGATGCGGGCCGGGCCGATGATCCGCAAGGGCGACATGAAGCAGAGCACCTGGATTCAGGCCTATGAAAGCCGCAACGTGCAGATCGGCCTGGCCTGCGGGCTGTCCGGCAAGGCCCAGATCGGCAAGGGCATGTGGGCCGCGCCTGATCTGATGGGCGAAATGATGGTCCAGAAGATCGGCCATCCGAAAAGCGGCGCCAACACTGCCTGGGTCCCTTCGCCAACTGCCGCAACGCTCCATGCGATGCATTACCATGCGGTTGATGTCTTTGCCGTCCAGCAGGAACTGGCCGGTCAGGCGACCCCAGGGCTTGACGCGCTGCTGACTGTGCCGCTGGCCGCAGGGGCCAACTGGTCGGAAGAAGAGATCCGCGAGGAGCTGGACAATAACGCCCAGGGTCTGCTGGGCTATGTGGTGCGCTGGATCGATCAGGGCATCGGCTGTTCCAAGGTGCCGGACATCAACGATATCGGCCTGATGGAAGACCGCGCCACCTTGCGCATTTCCAGCCAGCACATGGCCAACTGGCTGCTCCACGGGGTCTGCACGCAGCAGCAGGTGATGGATTCCTTGCGCCGCATGGCCGCCAAGGTCGATGCCCAGAACGCCGGCGATCCGCTCTACCAGCCGCTGGTGGGCAACGAGGACGCCCCGGCGTTCCGGGCCGCGCTTGATCTGGTGTTCAAGGGCGTCGAGCAGCCCAGCGGCTATACCGAACCGCTGCTGCACCATTGGCGGCAGGTCAAAAAGGCGGGGTAATTCGCCCGCTCTTGCCGAGTTAGGTGATGAAGGTCGCCCTTGCGCACGCCTGTTTCGCAGCCAACAGGCGGGGCAGGGCGCAACTGCGCTGATAGCGACGATACAAAGAGCTGGTGAGTAGATCACAGGCCCGGGCGATGTGGGAAAATCGCCTCCGGACGGGCCGTGCTCAGGCGTTCAGTTCGCGCGCCACGCTGACGAATTCCGCCACGCTCAGCGTCTCGGCGCGGCGCTGGGGATCGATGCCGAGGCGCTCCAGCGCGTCGAGCCCGCCAGGCAGGCCCTTCAGGCTCTGGCGCAGCATCTTGCGGCGCTGGCCGAAGGCGGCCTCGGTCAGCCGTTCGAGCATCCGGGCGGAGACGCCAGGGGGCATGTCCGCCGGGGTGACGTGGACAACTGCACTCATCACCTTGGGCGGCGGGGTAAAGGCGCTGCGGTGCACTTTCATCGCGATTTTCGCGTGCGAGCGCCACTGCGCCAGCACGGCCAGGCGGCCATAGGCATCGCTGCCGGGTTCGGCCACGATCCGCTGTGCCACTTCCAGCTGGAACATCAGCGTCAGGCTGGCCCATCCCGGCGGCCAGCCTTCGCCGCCCAGCCAGCCGGTGAACAGCGCCGTTCCGACGTTGTAGGGCAGGTTGGCGACCACCTGGTACGGGCCTTCCAGGCCGTGATCGACCTTGGTGGCATCGCCTTCGATCACGCGAAGCCGGCCGGGGAAAGCCGCGGCCAGTTCGGCCAGCGCGGGCAGGCAGCGCCGGTCCATCTCGATCGCGGTAACCTGTGCTCCGGCCCGCAAGAGCGCTCGGGTCAGCCCGCCGGGCCCGGGGCCGATTTCCAGCACCTGCGCGCCATGCAGCTTGCCGGGAATGGCGGCAATCCGGTCCAGCAACTGCTCGTCGAACAGGAAGTTCTGGCCCAGCGCCTTGCTGGCGAACAGGCCGTGGCGGTTGATGACTTCGCGCAGCGGCGGCAGGTCAGTCATCGTTAAGGCCCAGTCGCCGCAGCGCGCAGTCCCCGGCCATGCGGATCGCGGCGATCATCGCGCCGGGGTGGGCCTGTCTGGTGCCGGCAATGGCAAAGGCGGTGCCATGATCGGGACTGGTGCGGATGACCGGCAGGCCCAGCGTGACATTGACCCCGTGATCAAAATCAAGCGCCTTTAACGGGATCAGCGCTTGATCGTGATACATGCATAGCGCCGCGTCATAGGTTTCCCGCACGCGGGGGGTGAACAGCGCGTCGGCCGGATGCGGGCCAGTCACGGCCAGACCCTCGGCGCGCAGGTGCGCAATAGCGGGAGCAATGATCCGCGCTTCCTCGTCCCCCATCCGGCCTTCTTCCCCGGCGTGGGGATTAAGCCCGGCCACTGCCAGGCGTGCGGCAGGCAGGCCGAAATCGCGGGCCAGCGCCATGGCGACGATCCGGGCCTTGCGCTCGATCATTTCTGCGGTGAGGCGGGCAGGCACTTCGGCCAGGGCCAGGTGCACCGTCAGCGGCACGGCGCGCAGGTGCGGGCCGGCCAGCATCATGACTGCATCGCCCGGATCGTAGCCGCAGGCCGCGGCGACGAATTCGGTCTGGCCGGGATGATCGAAGCCCACTTCGGCCAGCCGCGCCTTGGCGATCGGGGCGGTCACCAGCGCGGCCGCTTCGCCATCTACTGCCAGCCGTGTGGCTTCTTCCAGCGAAGCGAGCGCCAGCTCTGCCCCGGCGCGGCTCGGCTGGCCCGGGGTGTAATCCCCATCGGCCCCGGCCAGCACCGGCAGCGCGTGATCGAAATGATCGAGCGCTTCGGCAGCCCCGATCACCTCGCGAACCGGCACGGCAAGTCCGCGTGATCGGGCCGCGGCCGCAAGGATCTCCGCACCACCGGCAACCATGAAAGGGGGCAGGCCATGCTCGGCGCGCGCCGCCCAGGCCGCCGCGATCAGCTCCGGCCCGATACCGGCCGGATCGCCCAGCGAAACGACCAGCGGCATACCCTCCACGCCGGAGGCCTCAGTTGCCGTAGTCGATTACCGCGTCGCGGCGAAGGTCGCGCATATAGGCCTGGGCGCGGCGGTTGATCCGCTCGTCCTCAAGCTGGTTCTGCACTTCCTCGAAGCTGACTGAACCGCCAGCCTTCGGATCGTCCCGGCCGCACAGCATCAGCACGCGCACGCCATCATCGATCGATCCAAACGGCGGCGTGCTCTCGCCCAGTTGCAGGCCGAGGACCAGGTCCTGGAGCGGCCCCGGAAGGTCGCGGGCCTTGATCGATTCGTTGTTGACCACTTCGGCGCCCATTCCGGCCGCCACCTGATCGGCCGCAGCGCAGCCCTTGGCGCTTTTCACCTTTGCGGCAAAGTCCTGCGCCTTGGCAGTGGCCTGGGCCTCGGTCGTGCCCGGCGGGAACGTGATCGAGATCTGCTTGAGGCTGAGCGTGGCGTCGCGCGGATCGGCGGTCAGCACCTTGCGCTTGTCGATCAGCAGGATGATCGAAAAGCCGCCGCGCACTTCGATCGGGCCGACCATCTGCCCCGGCTGAAGCGTAACCACCACCTGGTCCAGTTCCGGCGGCAACACCCCGGCGCGGACCCAGCCGAGATCGCCGCCGACCGGCGCGGTCGAGGCTTCGGAGAACTGGCGGGCATAGCCGACGAAGCTGGCCCCCTTTTGCAGTTGTTCGGTAATCCGCATGGCATTGGCCAGCACGGCGCTGCGGTTTTCACTGTTGGCCGAAAGGAAGATTTCCCCGACCCGGTATTCTTCCGAGCCGCGCGCCGCTTCCTGCCGCTTCACGGTTTCACGTACTTCTTCATCAGATACGTTGACGAACGGCACAACGTTGCGGCGCAGCAACCGCTGCCAGGATAGTTCGCCCTTGATCTGCCGCTTGAGCGAGGCCGGCGAGGAGCCGATCTTGATCAGGTAAGCGTCCAGCGCCTTGGTATCCTGGCCAAAGTTCTGCTGGGCGATCCGGGCATAGCTCTGGTCCACCTCTTCGTCGGACACTTCGAGGTCCTGCGCGCGCGCTTCCTGGATCTGGAGCGTTTCATCCATCAGGTTGCGCAGCACCTGCTGGCGCAGGCGGATCAGTTCTTCCGGGCCGATCTTGCCGCCGCTGGCCGCCACGATCAGGGCGACGCGCTGGTCGATATCGGTGCCGGTAATCACTTCACCGTTGATGATCACGGTTGCGGTGCGGTGATTGGGATCGTTCTTGCCGAAGATCGTCGGGTTGCTTGGCAGGTCAAGCTGCCCGGTTGGGCCCTGCTGGGCGAACGAGGGCATGGCCAGCGAGGCAGCGATCAGCGGGATCAGCGCAAGGCGGGTGGCAGGGCGGATGCGCAAGGGGCGTGTCACCTTCAGTTCAATTCCCAATAACGGCCCGAAATTGCCGGGCCGGACTTGCCTGAGCCAATGCCGCGCGGCGGCTTAACCTTGGCTGAGCAGGGCGGATAGCGGGTTTGCCGGGCAAAGCCAATCTTAGAACCCAAGGTTCTTCACCGCGATGTGGATCTGGAAGGTGTTGCCCTGCCGCGCATCGCCGGTCGCCACGAAATCGCGCCGCCAGGTGAAATCAAGCTCGATACAGTCATCCTCGTAAGCCACGCCCAGCCGGGTGCGGATAGGCTGAAAGCCATCGACCCCGATCAGGGCGGGATCGTCGCTGACCCCGGTCAGGTCGAATACCCCCGATCCGAACACCGACCAGTGCCGGGCAAAGGCAAGGCGCGCGGCAATGCGCAGTTCCTCGCGGTCCTTCAGATCCTCGATCCCGCCGCCGACATCGCGGTTTAGCCGCAGGTAGCCGACCTCGACATAGGTGCTTTGCGTTCCCAGCGCGGCGTCGAACTCGTTGCGCCGGACGGCGAAATTGTCCTTGTCAAGCCGGAAGCGGTGGGTAACCTTGACCACGTCCCTGAAGCGCACTTCGGTGCGCCCGACGATGTCGCTGGTCCGCTCCGACAGGCCGGTCCCGTCCGGCAGCAACGTCGGGCGGCTGGACAGGCGATAGGATTGCCCGATCGTGGTGTTGATCCTGAGGCCGGGCCGTTCGAACTGCCAGTCGATCCCGTAGGTGAAGCGGACCCCATCCTCGACCCGGTCATAACCGGGGAAGCGATTGAGCGCGAAAAGGTTGGAATCCTCAAGGTCGATCGCCCGTGCGTCCTCGTTGGGCACCTCCAGGTTGCGCAGGGTGGGCGAGGCGACGATCTGGAAGCGTGGGGTCAGGACCTGGTTCCCGCCCAGGAACTCGCCCACCAGCGGCCACTTCAGGTCGACCGCGACTGCGCCCAGCCCGCGGCTCTGCCAGCCGGGATTGCCGCGGTAGCTGGCGGTCGCGGTCAGCGCGTTCTCGTCCGAATGATAGAGGTCGCCGCGGGCCAGAGCGGTGACCGTCACTTCCTGGCCCCATGGGGTCAGGCGGCGCAGGTCCCACTGGGCGCTGGCAAAGGCGCGCTGGGTGTCCTGCCCGGCGGTGCGGCTGATTGCCAGGGTGTTGAACTGCAATTGCACGCGCCCGCCCAGCAGCGGATCGGTCAGGCGGCGGCGATAGTCGATCTCGGGAATGGCGAAAGGCACCTGGCCCTGGGCATCGCCGACCCGCAGCGTCTGGGTGGCCCAGCCGGATAGGGAAAAATAGCTGTCGGCATCGATCCGCTCCAGCTGCACGGTGGAGCGCAGCCGGTCATCCCGGCTGATGTCATAGCGGCGCAGGAAGGTGCGGTCCGAAGCCAGTCGGCCCGAAAAGGTCAGACCCCAGTTGGGCGTGAACTGATAGCGCCCGTTGGCATAAAGATAGCCGCGAAAGTCTGACTGGCTTACCGCCAGCGGCCCGCCGATCGGAATGCGCGAGGACCGGGTCAGGTATCCGGTGACCTGGAACGAGCCCTGGCTGGTCAGCTGCCGGTACTGGGCCGAAACCATCGGCAGGGCCTCGGTGAACACATAACCGGTGACCGAAAGGTCGCGGTTGTCGGACAGGCGCTGGTACCAGCTTTGCGAGAACTGGACGCCGTTGGAGGCGGAAAGCTGCACGTCCGGGATCAGCAGACCGTTGATCGGCCGGCCATCGGTGGCAAGCGTCAACGCGGGCAGCGGCATCAGGCGAAGACCGAAGATTTCTGCTCGCGCTCCTTCGAAGCGCAGCGATTTCCGCTCGGGATCGAAGATCACCCGGCGGGCAGTGATTCGCCAGCTTGGCTTGCGCGGGCAGCCCTGATCGTCCTCCACCGCGCAGGTGCTGTAGGCGGCATTGTGCAGCAGGACCTTGCCGTCCTCCAGCCGCTCGCCCTTGCTGGCCGCCAGCCGCCCGCCCTCGCGCAGCGCCAGCAGCATGTTCTCCATCGCCCCGGCCTTGAGCTCGTCGGTCAGCTCGATGCTGTCAGTGAACAGCTGGTTCCCGTCGGCATCGACCAAGCGGATATGGCCGGTGGCCACGATCCTGCCGGTCTTGCGGTCCCAGTTCAACTGGTCGGCGCGGACCGACTGGTCTCCCCGCCGCAGCACGACATTGCCGAACACCGATACTGTTTCGGTATTGTCGTCATAGCTGGCACCATCGGCCTCGAACTGGATCTGCTCGCTGTCGGTCGGGGCCGAATCGGCAGGCGGCGGTGCGGCTTCCTGCGGGGCATCGGCCTGTTGCGCCCGGGCGGCCAGCGGGCAGCCGAGCATGGCCAACGCCAGCGCGGCGGCACCGGTGCGCAGGGCGCGCGGGTATAACAAGGCAGGCGGCAGATCGGGCCGCGCGGGCAGGAGCATGGCTTGCCTATCGCACCGCCCGCGCCTAACTGCAATCCATGCCATCCACTGGCGGCCACGCCTTGCCGCTGGTCCTGACCTTCGCCCTGGGAGCAACCATGCAGATCGAATTCGTTACCAGCCCCGTTTCCGCCACGACCAGCCCGATCGCCCACGTGGTCGATCAGGAGGCGCTGCCTGCCGGGCTGGAGCCGGTCGTGGCCGAAGGCGCCAGGGCCAGCCGCTTTGCCGGCAAGACCGGGCAATTGCATGAGGCCTTTGTCAGCCGCGATGGTGCGGTGGTGCGCGTGGTCCTGGCCGGCGCGGGAGAGCCGGAATCGCCGGACCGCAGCGCCGCGCTGGAACGCGCCGGGGCGGCGATCACTGCCAAGTATCTGGCCTCGGGCGAAACCGCGCTGACGATCGATTTCACCGGCACCAGGCTGACGGCAGGCGAAGTCGCCTCGGTTTTGCTCGGTGCACGGCTGCGCGGCTGGCGTCATGACAGTTACCGCACCCGCCTGCCCGAGGAACAGAAGCCCAGCCTTACGACCATCCGCGTCGCCGGTGCGCCCGAAGGCGCCGAAGCGGCCTGGGCAGTGGAAGCGGCGCTGGCTGAAGGGATCGAGTTTACCCGCGAACTGGTGACCGAACCGGCCAACGTGATCTATCCATCCACTTTCGTCGAGCGCGCGCACCAGCGGCTGGACGGCACCGGCGTGCGGATCCGCGTGCTGGACCGCGATGAAATGGCTGCGCTTGGCATGGGGGCGTTGCTGGGCGTGGCGCAGGGTTCGGTTCGCGAGCCCAAGCTGCTGGTGATGGAATGGATCGGCGGTGCGGCCGGGGAAAAGCCGGTCGCCTTTGTCGGCAAGGGCGTGACCTTCGATACCGGCGGAATCAGCCTCAAGCCCCCGGCCGGGATGGAAGACATGAAGTGGGACATGGGCGGCGCCGGCGCGGTTACGGGCGCGATGCTTGCCCTCGCCAGGCGCAAGGCCAAGGCCAACGTGATCGGCGTCTGCGGGCTGGTTGAAAACATGCCCGATGGCAAGGCTCAGCGCCCCGGCGACGTGGTGACCACCATGTCGGGCCAGACCGTGGAAGTGATCAACACCGATGCCGAAGGGCGGTTGGTGCTGTGCGATGCGATCACCTGGACGCAGAAGGAATTCGCCCCCGCTGCGGTGATCGACCTTGCCACCCTGACCGGCGCGATGATCATTTCGCTTGGCCACGAATATGGCGGGCTTTTCTCCAATGACGATGACCTGGCGGGCAAGCTGCTGGCTGCCGGCACCGCCTCTGGCGACAAGCTGTGGCGTCAGCCGATGGGTCCGGCCTATGACAAGCTGATTGATTCGCCCATCGCCGACATGAAGAACGTCGGTCCGCGCGAAGGCGGTTCGATCACGGCGGCGCAGTTCATCCAGCGCTTTGTCGAAAAGGGCATGCCCTGGGCACATCTCGACATTGCCGGGATGGTCTGGGCCAGCAAGCCCGGCCAGACCTGGGACAAGGGTGCAACCGGCTTTGGCGTGCGCGTGCTCGACCGCTTCGTGCGGGACAATCTTGAGGGGTAATGCGGGTCGATTTCTACCAGCTTAACCAGACCCCGGTCGAAGGCGCCTTGCCGCAGCTGGCGGCCAAGATGCTTGAAGCCGGGGCGCGGGTGCTGGTGGTTACGGCCGACAGCGCCCAGCGCGCCCGGATCAGCGACGCGCTGTGGGCGGCGCGCCAGCATTTCCTGGCCCATGCTCCCGCGGGCGGGCCGCACGATGCACGCCAGCCGATCCTGCTGACAGACAGCCTGCAGGCCTCCAACGGCGCAACTTACCTGGCCCTGGCCGATGGCCAGTGGCGCGAGGGGGCCGAAGCCTTCGAGCGGGTGTTCCTGCTGTTCGACGGCTCTACCATCGCCGATGCCCGTGCCACCTGGCGGCGGCTGGGCGAGCGCGAGGGGGTGGAGCGCAATTACTGGCGGCAGGAAGGCGGCCGCTGGACCAAGGCGGGCTGACGTGCCTGCAGCTTGCCCCGCCGCTTAATCCCCGCTAGGGGCGCGGCCATTCTCCAAACCCATACCCAAACCCATACCATCGCAAGGACGAATATCATGGCGGTTACCCGCACCTTTTCGATCATCAAGCCCGACGCCACCCGCCGCAACCTGACCGGCGCGGTCACCAAGATGCTGGAAGAAGCCGGCCTGCGCGTCGTCGCCTCGAAGCGCATCCACATGACCCGCGAGCAGGCCGAAGGCTTTTACGCGGTCCACAAGGAACGCCCCTTCTTCGGCGAACTGTGTGATTTCATGACCAGCGAGCCGGTGGTGGTCCAGGTTCTGGAAGGCGAAGACGCCGTGACCCGCAACCGTGATATCATGGGCGCGACCAACCCGGCCGATGCCGCCGAAGGCACCATCCGCAAGACCTATGCCCTGTCGATCGGTGAAAACACTGTCCACGGTTCGGATTCGGAAGAAAACGCGGCGATCGAAATCGCCTACTTTTTCAAGCCGGAAGAAATCGTCGGCTGAACCTATTGCCCGCAGCGCCGCGCGGGCGCGGGTTGCGGCGGGCAGGTTGCTTCATTACGGGTTCATCTCATCAGCCGCATCAGCGCTGTAACATTGGACTGAATTTAGAGGAGTTTTTGATGAACTATCGTATTCTCGCGCCCGCGTGCGCAGCGCTTGTGCTGGCTGGCTGCATGGGCAGTTATACCCCCAAGGTGGTGTCGGCAAATGCCACGGGCGTGACCTATTCGGTCAAGGCTGACAAGATCGAAGCGGCGGAACGGGCCGCAACCGAATATTGCGCAACGCGCGGCGGCACGGCCAAGCTGGACCGGGTGACGCCGGTGGGCAAGCAGCGCAAGGTCAGCTTCTACTGCATCTGATTGGCAGGCCGAACCAAGGACAGGGCCGCCGGGGCGATCCGGCGGCCCTTTTTGTCGTGCGTTTTGATTCCGCGCAAGGCGGCCGCCGGGCCGGGCTGCAACTATCCATCGCAAACTGATGAGGACGAGAGGAGTTTCAATGTCCAATACCCCGCACGAGCTGGCCGGCGAGTTTCCCAACGACCACGCCCTGCTGCACGACCTGAAAATGAACAACCCGCACTTTGTGACTCTGGCCGAGCGCTATCACGAAGTGAACAGCGAGATTCACCGGATCGAGGCGGGAATCGAAACCACGTCCGACGAATACACCGAAACGCTCAAGAAAAAGCGCCTCGCCCTGCTCGACGAGATCGCCGCGATCATCGCCAAGGCCAAGGCCGACGCCTGATCCGGCAAGTGCCGCGCAAAGAGGGCCACCGGCGCGATCCGGTGGCCCTTTCGTTTTGCCGATCCCGCGCCTATCTGACCTTCGGAAGGAGAGGACTACATGAAAGGCATGGGCGGCGAGGGCGAGGATTGCCCGTTCAGCTTCAATTTCGATCCGAAGACCTTCAAGGTTGGCGATACAGTCAGCTACCGGGTCAGCACGATGGAGGACTGGCCGTTTGTTGGCACCCTGCTGGAAGTGCATGACGATCACGTGGTGATCAGCCCCGGCCCGAGCGAACCCGACGCCCGCTACAAAGGCACGCGTGAGAGCCGGCCAATGGTGGACGGCAGCGAGATCGGCTGATCCTGCCTTTACCGGCTTCGTCACCCCGGGTTGGGCCGGGGCCAGCTTTGCAACGCATCCCAGACGCCCTGTTCGGCCCAGCGCCGGAACCGGACATAGACCGAGTTCCACTTGCCGTAGCGCTCGTGCATGTCGCGCCAGGGGCAGCCCACTCTCAGTCCAGCCGTCACCGAAATAGGCCGGGCGGTAATAGCGGCCGGGATCGTTCTCGATAAGCCGGGCCTGTTCTTCCGCCCCGCTGATCCTGACCAGCAGGGCGGTGCGCCCGTCGTCGTGGTGGTCTAGGGCCACCTGGGCGAATTTCTTGCCCTTGATGATCCCGAAGCACGGCATGCCGGGGCGCAGCGTTTCCTCCGCCTTGGGCAGGGCCATGGCGCGGGTACGGACCTGTCGGCCAGCTACGCGGGCGAAGTCTGACGCGTGACGAGGTCCGCCAGGCAGCGCGAATAGAGCTGGTGTTCGGCAATCAGCACCCGCGCGGCCAGAGTCTCTGCCGTGTCGCCCGGCAGGATCGCCACCGGGGTCTGGCCCAGGATCGGCCCGTCATCGAGCTCGGCGGTAACGAGGTGGACGGTGCAACCGCCGTGGCTGTCGCCCGCTTCCAGCGCGCGGTCGTGGGTGTGGAGGCCCTTGTATTTGGGCAGCAGGCTGGGGTGGATGTTGACCATCCGGCCGTCCCAGCTGCTGACGAACTCTGGCGTGAGGATCCGCATGTATCCGGCCAGCGCGACATATTGCGCGCCGCTCGCGCGGATCGCCACGTCCATCGCCATGTCGTGATCGAGCCGCGCCATGCCCTTGTGCGGCAGGGCGAAGGTCTTCACGCCCTCGGCCTCGGCCAGTTTCAGCCCGGCTGCGTCGGGATTGTTGGAGCCGACCAGCACGATCTCGTAAGGGCAATCCGCCGCGCGGGAGGCATAGAGCAGCGCCGCCATATTGGTGCCGCTGCCGGATATCAACACGGCGACCTTTGCGCGATCAGGCAAGGTGAGTGGCTTCCCAGGCTTCGCGGGCCGACCAGTCCTCGGCGCGACCTTGCACGGTGCAGCCGCGCCCGCCCGGTTCGACGGCGCCAACCACGAAAACTGTTTCGCCCGCCGCTTCAAGGTCAGCCTGAACGGAGGCGGCATCGTCGGCGCTGACGGCCAGGACCAAGCCGATCCCGCAGTTGAAAGTGCGGGCCATTTCGGCTGGTTCGATGTTCCCCTGGGCCTGGAGGAAGGCCATCAGGCGCGGCTGCGGCCACGCGCCGACATCGATCCGGGCGTGGAGCCCCTGGGGCAAGACGCGCGGCACGTTTTCAAGCAGGCCGCCGCCGGTGATGTGGGCCAGCGCATGGATCCGGCCAGAGCGGATCACCGGCAGCAGGCTTTTGACGTAAATCCGGGTCGGTTCTATCAGGTGGTCGATCAGCAGCCTGTCAGGATCGAACAGGGCGGGGCGGTCGAGCTTCCAGCCCTTGTCCGCCGCCAGCCGCCTGACCAGCGAATAGCCGTTGGAATGAACGCCGGACGAGGCGAGGGCGAGCAGGACGTCGCCTGCTGCCACCTTGTCCCCGGTCAGCTGTTTGCCGCGCTCCACCGCGCCGACGCAGAAGCCGGCAAGGTCATAGTCGCCTGCGGCATACATCCCGGGCATTTCCGCCGTTTCGCCGCCAATCAGCGCGCAGCCGGCCAGCTTGCAGCCTTCCGCAATCGAGGCGACGACCCGTTCGGCAACGCCCGTCTCCAGCCTGCCTGTGGCGAAATAATCGAGGAAGAACAGCGGCTCTGCGCCCTGCACGATCAGGTCGTTGACGCACATCGCGACCAGGTCCTGCCCGATCGTATCATGCCGGTCATGATCAATCGCCAGCTTGACCTTGGTGCCGACGCCATCATTGGCGGCGACCAGCAGCGGATCCTTGAAACCCGCAGCCCTGGGATCGAAGAAGCCGCCGAAGCCGCCGATTTCCGCATCAGCGCCGGGCCGCGCGGTGGCTTTCACCAGCGGGCCGATCGCCTTGACCAGGGCGTTTCCGGCCGCGATCGAGACGCCGGCCTGTTCGTAGCTGTAGGACTTTTCAGACATCGATCCAGCGCCTAACGCTTTCGCGCTTGGATTTCCATGAGCGATTGGGCAAAAGGCCAGCGGTTTTCCCCGATGGCAGTCACACTTTCCCTTTCCGCCCTGCGTTCCTGGCGCCCCGGCCCCGCCGCCACTCTGGCGGGCGGGTTGGGAATCGCGCTGGTTGCCACGCTGGCACTGATCGGGCCGGCGCAGCTGATCGCCCAGATCGAAGGGGACCGGGGAATCATCCCGGTAGCCAGATCCAGCGACATCGAGGTCGCCGGAATCGAGGTCAACACCACTGGTGGCAACGCCGAAGAGGCGCGGCTGAACGGCTGGAAAGAGGCCGCGCGCAAGGCCTGGGCCAAGGCCGGCGGCCGCGCGATGAGCGACGGGCAGATCCAGTCGATGGTATCCGCCGTGGTGATCGAGCGGGAACAGATCGGTCCCCGCCGCTATATTGCGACGGTCAGCGTCGTGTTCGACCGGGCCCGCGCCGGGCAATACATCGGCGGCAAGACCAGCGGCGGCAAGGCGCGGTCCTCTCCGCTGCTGGTGATCCCGGTGCTGCATTCTGGCGGGGTCAGCCAGGTGTTCGAGGTGAAGGGGCCGTGGCAGCGCGCCTGGGCCGAGTTCCGCGCCGCCGGCAGCCCGATCGACTATGTCCGTGCCACCGGCAGCGGTGGCGATTCGCTGCTGATCACCGCCGGGCAGCCGGGCCGGCGCAACCGCGCCTGGTGGCGCAACGTGCTCGATCAGTTCGGCGCGGCAGACGTGATCATGCCCGAAGTACGGCTGGAGCGGCAGTGGCCGGGCGGCCCGGTGCGCGCGGTCTTCACGGCCCGCTATGGCCCGGACAACACTTTCCTTGAAAGCTTTACCCTGACCGCCAATGACGAGGCGGGAGTGCCGGGGATGCTAAACGAGGCGGTGGTGCGGCTTGATGCGATTTATGCCCGCGCGCTGGCCGAGGGGCGGCTGAAGCCCGATGCCACGCTGAACGTGCGCCAGGGGATTGATCCGGGGCTGGCTGCTCTGATCGCCGCTGCCAATGCGCCGGCGGCGGCACCTTCTGCCGCGCCCACGGCCACGCCCAGCGCCGCGCCGACCGCCACACCGACCGCCGTCGCTCCGGTCGAGACGCGGACCTTTACCGTCCAGTTCGCTTCGCCCGATGCGGCCGCAGTCGATGCCGCGCTGGGGGCAGTGCGTTCCTCGCCGGGGGTGAAGGGGGCATCGACCACCAGCCTGGCGATGGGCGGCACTTCGGTGATGCGGGTCACCTATGAAGGCGATCTCGATACCCTGGCCGCAGCGCTGCGGGCGCGCGGCTGGCGCGTGACAGTGGGCAACAACGCGCTGTCGATCCGCCGCTGATGAGCCAGATTGCGCTGCCCTTGCAGACGGAGGGATCGGCCCCCGGACGGATCGTGGTCGGCACGGCCAACCGCGCCGCGCTGGAGGCCATGGCACTGGCCGCGACCTGGCCGTTTCGCACCGCGATCCTGTTCGGCCCGCCGCGCTCGGGCAAGTCGCTGATCGCGCGCTGGTTTGCCCAGAGCGGAGCAGGCGAGGCGATCGACGATGCCCCGGCGATGGACGAGACCGAGTTGTTCCACCGCTGGAACCGCGCGCAGGAGAGCGGCGCGGCGCTGCTGCTGACCGCAACCGGCGGAGAGGGGGAATGGCAGATCGCCCTGCCGGACCTCGCCTCGCGTCTCGGCGCGGCGCTGCATCTGGAAATAGGCGCGCCGGACGAAGACATGCTGGCCGAACTCCTCCTGCTCCACGCTGAACAGCGCGGCCTGGTGCTGGGCCCTGATGCGGCGGCCTATCTTGTGCCGCGGATGGAGCGTTCCCATATCGCGGCAGAGCAGCTGGTGGCGGCAATCGACCGCATCAGCCTTGAGCGCAAGGCGCCGCCGACGCTGGGCATCTGGCGCGAGGCGCTCGAATCGCTCTATGGCCCGAACGAGCCGCGCTTGCTTTGATGTCCCGTTTGGGGGACAAGGGGGGAACGATGTTCCAGCAACTGACCCGTTATCTGGACTCTGTGGTGGCGCGCGATCCCAGTCCGCGTTCCCGCTGGGAAGTGCTGCTCTACCCCGGCGTCTGGGCACTGGGGTTGCACCGCGTGGCCCACTGGCTGTTCGAGGCGGAGCTGTTCTTCCTCGCCCGGCTGGTCAATACCGTCAGCCGGTTCATGACCGCGATCGATATCCATCCCGGCGCAAAGATCGGGCGCAATTTCTTCATCGACCACGGTTTTGTGGTGATCGGTGAAACGGCCGAGATCGGCGATGATGTCACCATGTACCAGGGCAGCACGCTGGGCGGCACCAACCCGACCAACGGTGTGGGCGGCAAGCGCCACCCAACCATTGGCGACGGTGTGATCGTCAGCCTGGGCGCGGCGATCCTTGGGCCGATCCATGTCGGTGCGGGCGCGCGCATCGGGGCCAACGCGGTCGTCACCAAGGACGTCCCCGAAGGCGCGACCATGGTCGGCATCCCGGCCAAGCCCACGCTGGTTGAGGTCAAGCCCGAAACGCAGAGCTTCGTCCCCTAT
>JBKBSV010000154.1:0-3001 GCA_046291115.1 Novosphingobium sp.
ATCATGACATCTGGGCGCCCAAGGCCATGGCCGACGATGCGCTGATGCAGCCCGAATCGCGTGACGCTTACCAGCGCCTGCTCAACGCCGGCTGGACCGATGCGCTGGCAGCGCACAATCCGTCCGGCGGCATCTGGACCTATTGGGACTATCAGGCCGGCGCCTGGCAGCGTGACCACGGCTTCCGGATCGATCACGCCCTGCTATCACCCGAACTGGCCGACCGACTGATCGCCTGCGGGGTCGACAAGGCGCACCGCGGGCGTGAGAAAGCTAGCGATCACGCGCCGATCTGGGTCGAGATTGCACCAGCTGGCTAGAAAAAAGGCGGACCAGCGGCCCGCCCCTTTTCGGTCATCCGCGCTGACCGGATCAGCGATAGAACACGTGATTGTCGACGCGTCCGACCCGGCGCAGCTTCCAGCCGGGGCTAACATAACTGGCATGGAAAAACAGCGCGCCTTCAACCGGGCTGGCCCAAGCATTGCTGTGCGCGATCTGGGCGATCGCCACGGCGTTTTTCCAGTGCTTCGATGCCTTGGGAATGGCCGGCATCGAGCCGCCGCGCACGAACGAGAACTGCGACGGCTGGAACACCACGCCGCAATAGGATGAAGGGAACCGGCCCGACTTGGAACGGGCCACGACCACCCGGGCAACGGCCAGCTGGCCGGCCAGCGATTCGCTCTTGGCTTCGAAATAGACCGCGCCGGCCAGGCAGTGCAGTTCACGCGAGAGTTCAGCCGGCTGCGGTTGCAGCGCTACCAGCTCGGGCAGGCTATCGGCATCGACATCGGCGGCTTCGGGCAGCTCTCGGGGCGCTTCGATCGCGGGCAGGGTCTCGGCGGGAAGCGGCTGGGTGACCGGCTGGGAAATGGTCTGGGGAAGCGGGTTCTGTATCGCGGCGACAGCCTGAAGAGTCTGTGCGGCGGCGCCCGAACCTTCGGCGCTGAGCAGGATCATGCCAATCATGGCGGCCACTGACACGGCAGAGGCCTGGCGAAGCTTGCGACTCATAATGGTTTCTTCATCGGCGGTGGACGCGCCAGTCGCAGGATGGTCAGGGCGGCAGGCCCGTTAGCCCTATGCCCGAAGCCGGAAATCCTGCCGGCTGCCCCCCGTCTGCGTGCTTGCGTGGCGGGCCGAAATGCCCGCGCGCGCCGCCTGCGCATCAACGAGTGGGCGGCCATTGATTGTGCAGCGCAACAATGTCAAGCTGCAAAACCTGTCTGTCCGATGAACCGTTCACCATCCGCGACATCCAGTTCGACTATCCACAGATCCGGGTCTGAACTCTGCCTGCGGGCCAGATACTGGTTAAAATCATCGGAATTTTCAGCATCCTGCCGGCGTGTGCAAGTCCAGATCCGATGTCCGGCGGGATGCGGGATGGGTTCAAAAAGGCGCGCCGGGCCGCCCTTTTCCGTCAGAACAACAAGGATTGACCCGGCATCGCGATCACCCTTGTGCAGCACGGCAGCAAAGCCTCCGGCCGCTGCAACCGCGCGGATCAGGCCCGCCACTTCAAGGTGGGCGGGCAAACGCGGATTCAGGCCGCGTCCTTCTCGATCGAGTTCGCCAGCAGGGCGTAGAGTGCCTCGCTGCCCGGAGCTTCGGTCAAGGCCCGGTGCATGGCCTCGTCCCGCATCAGTCGGCTGATCGCGGCAAGTGCGTGAAGGTGCGCCGCGCCTGCCGCTTCGGGCGAAAGCAAGCCAAACACCATGTCCACCGGCATGCCATCGGCGGCATCGAACGCCACCGGGCTGGCCAAACGAAAGAAGGCCGCAACCGGACGGCCGAGCCCGGGGATACGGGCATGCGGAATCGCCACACCCCGCCCGAAACCGGTACTGCCCAGCTTTTCCCGCTCTTCCACACGCTCAAGCACCAGCACCGGATCAAGGCCGTAGACCCCGGCGAATCGCTGAGCCAGCTGCTCAAGAATGGCATGCTTGCTATCGACATCAATGGTGCCGACAGCTTCGGGCATGAGCGAGAATAGTGCAGTCATCTCAGGCGATCGATCCAATCTTGCGCGACCTGGGTCAACTGGACCCATAGCAGCGGGGTTTCCGCCTCAAGCCCCCCCGACCCTTTGGTTTAGCCGGGGCCTTTAGCCGCTAGATCATGAAGGTTCAACCCATCCGATCGAACCATCGCCGCGCCGGTAGACCATGTTGTGCCGTCCGGTGCCGGCATTTTTGAACAGCAGTGCATTGGTGTTGCGCAGATCGAGCATCATCACCGCATCGGCAACGGTCGCCTCGGGAACATCGACTCTGGTTTCGGCGATCACCAGTGGCGCATCAATGGTCACTTCCTCGGCTTCGGCATCGGGTTCGACGAAGACGGTATAGGACGCTTCTTCGGCCTTCATGGCATGGGCGCTGGCCTCGTGCCGGTCATTCAGGCGGCGCTTGTACCGGCGCAATTGCTTGTCGATCTTTTCCGCCGCCTGATCCAGCGCGATGTGCGCGTCGTGGGCGATCCCGGCGCCCTTCAGGACCACGCCCTGCATCACATGGGTGACGATATCGCAGCGGAAAGCAGCGGCCGGGGCCCGGTTGAACGTGACCGTGCTGAACAGGGCCTTGGGATAATACTTGGCGACAATCGCGGACAGCCGGTCCTGGGCGTGGGCTTGCAGCGCCTCGCCGGTTTCGATCTGATGGCCCGATACGCGAATGTCCATGGATACTTCTCCTCTCAACAACACCCGAACCGGATCAGTCGCACCATAGCGGAGACTTTACCGTTTCGAGGAACGCGGCATGGGCCGCAAGCTCCGCCGCGCTCGCCGCATGGGGCCGAGCGGGTCGGAAGGGTCGCTCGCGCCGGGGCGCGGCCTGGGTGGTGATTTCGACGACGTTGGTTTCAGCCGCCAGCGAAAGGCCGATCTGGCGGCCCCCGGTCAGCTCAATGTATACTTGGGCGAGCAATTCGGCATCGAGCAGGGCACCGTGCTTGGTGCGGTGACTGCGATCGATCCCATAGCGGGTGC
>JBKBSV010000055.1:0-7590 GCA_046291115.1 Novosphingobium sp.
GCCGATGATGCCGATTCTTGCCATTGCCGTCCCCCGATGTGCCGTGCTTCATGGGCGACATGAGAGAAATCCGCAACATCGTGATCCTGACCGGCGCGGGCGTATCGGCGGAAAGCGGAATCGACACCTTTCGCAGTGCCGGCGGGCTGTGGGAGAAATACCGGGTCGAAGATGTAGCCACGCCCGAAGCCTTTGCCCGCGATCCCGATCTGGTCCTGCGGTTCTATGACATGCGCCGCGCCGCGATCCAGGAGAAGGAGCCGAACGCGGCCCATCGCGCACTGGCCCGGCTGGAACAGCACTGGCCGCAACGCAGCGGCGGCGAGGTGCTGCTGGTGACGCAGAACGTCGACGACCTGCACGAGCGCGGCGGATCGCGGCGGGTGATCCACATGCATGGCGAGCATCTCAACGCCTGGTGCACCAGTTGCAATGTCCGCAGCCGCTGGCGAGGGCCGCTGATCGACCGGCCGCCCTGTCCGGTCTGCTCGGCCCGGACCCTGCGCCCCGACGTGGTCTGGTTTGGCGAGCTCCCCTACCGCATGGGCGAAATCTTCGCCGCGCTGCGCGAGGCAGACCTGTTCGTCTCGATCGGCACTTC
This sequence comes from Novosphingobium sp., assembly GCA_046291115.1. Classification (GTDB taxonomy): domain Bacteria; phylum Pseudomonadota; class Alphaproteobacteria; order Sphingomonadales; family Sphingomonadaceae; genus Novosphingobium. Next base: position 602 of record JBKBSV010000055.1, read on the forward strand.
CGGCGCGGTCTATCCGGCGGCCGGTTTCGTCAGGAACGCCCGCGAACTGGGCGCGCAGACGCTGGAACTCAATCTGGAACGCAGCCAGGGGTCCCACCACTTCCACCAATCCCGCCTTGGCCCGGCCAGTGCAGTGGTCCCGGCCTGGGTGGACGAGATGCTAGGCGGCTGAGCACCCCCGGCATGCCGGGTCCTTGGTGATCCGCAATGTCCTCAGCGATGGCGCCAGCCCGTCGATCAGGTGCAGGCGTCCCCATTGCGGATCGCCCAGCGTGGTCTTGCCCGCCAGGATCACCCGGATCGCCTGCATCGCTGCGAAAGTGCCGACCATGCCGACCATCGCCCCCAGCACGCCATCGGCGGCGCAGGTATCGCAATCTTCGGCATCGAAAGCATCGCCGACAAAGCAGCGATAGCAGGGCTGGTCCGGCAGATGCCCGGCAAAGTTGGCAACCTGCCCCTGGAACCGCCCGATCGCCGCCGTGGTCAGCGGGATACCAAGCGCGACGCAGGTATCGGACACCAGCAGCCGAGTCGCGAAATTGTCACAGCCATCAAGGACAAGGGTGGCGCCCTCGAGCACCCGCGCGGCCGGAATCCCCCCCCCGATTCGCCCTTCCTCCGCGCGGGCATCGAGCGCGGGATCGAATCGCTTCACCCATTCTGCCGCAACCACCGCCTTGGACCGCCCGATATCAGCGGGCGTGAACACCGTCTGGCGTTGCAGGTTGCTGGCATCGACCACGTCATCGTCGATCAGGGTCAGCCGCCCCACGCCTGCCCCGGCCAGATACTGCAAGGCCGGGCTGCCGATTCCGCCGCAGCCGACCAGCACGACGTGCGCCTGGCTCAGCGCCACCTGTCCCGCCCCGCCCACTTCGGGCAGCACGATGTGGCGGGCGAACCGATCGAGACGGTCAGGCGGCAGCGACATGGCCGCAGCCTTAGGGCGTTTCGGCCCTTGCGGCAAAGGAAGTCTCTTGCCCCCCGCCCTGTGATGCGGCACTTAATCGGACAATTAAGACAACAACGGGATGAGAGATGCACTTTGCCGAATTGCGCGCCGTGCGCGAGGAATTGACCGGCCCTGGCGGCCAGTTCGAAGTGGTCCGCGCCGAGGTGCTGGGCCGCGACATCCTGACCTTCAAGAACGCCCCGCCCTCGGTGCGGGAGTTCTGGCTTTCGACCGCGGCCTGGGGGGATCGGCCCTACCTGATCTATGAGGACGAGGTCCTGACCTATAGCCAGGCCCACGCCCACGCCGCCGCCATCGCGGCCTGGCTGTGGGACCGCGGCGTACGCCCCGGCGAGCGGGTGGCGATTGCCATGCGCAACTATCCGGAGTGGATGACGATCTATTGGGCCTGCACCAGCATCGGTGTTGCCGTGGCTGGCCTCAACGCCTGGTGGACCGCCGAGGAAATGGACCATGCCCTGAAGGATGCGGCACCCAAGGTGCTGTTTGCCGACAGGGAGCGGCTGGCCCGCTTTGCCGAATGCGGTGGGCACCAGGACATCACCGTGGTCGGCGTGCGGCTGGATGAATATCCCGCCGGCGTCATCCCCTATGCCGATGTCATCGCCCACGGCGGCGCCATGCCGCAAGTCACAATCGATCCGGATGCGGACGCCTGCATCTTTTACACCAGCGGCACCACCGGCTTTCCCAAGGGCGCCCAGCTGACCCACCGGGGCTGCATCGCCAACCTGATGAACATGCTCTATTCGACCACGGCCCAGACCCTGGCGATCGAGCGCGCCACGGGCGAGGCCCCGCCGGCCGATCCGCCGCCGCCGGTTTCGCTGCTGACCACGCCGCTGTTCCATGTCACCGCCAACAATTGCGGGGCCTATCTGACCACGGCGGCCGGCGGGGCGATCGTGCTCATGTACAAGTGGGATGCAGGTGCGGCGCTGAAGCTGATCGAAAAGTACAAGGTGACCGGCGTGTCGGGCGTGCCGGTGATGAGCCGCGAGATCATCAACCACCCCGATTTTGCCACCACCGACACTTCCAGCCTGACCGGGCTGTCCGGCGGCGGGGCGCAGGTCCCGCCCGATCTGGTGCTGAAGATCGACGAGGCGGTAAAGACCGCGCGGCCGACCACCGGCTATGGCATGACCGAGACCTGCGGGATCATCACCTCGGTGTCCGGCGATTTCTTCGTCGCCAAGCCGGACAGCGCAGGTCCGTGGATGCCCAGCTTCGAAGTCAAGGTGGTTGACGATGATGGCCGTGAACTGCCGGTCGGTTCGATCGGCGAACTGTGGGTCAAGGGTGCGCCGGTGATCAAGGGCTATCTCAACCGCCCCGATGCCACCGAACAGACCATCACTGATTGCGGCTGGCTGCACACCGGCGACGTTGCCCGGATCGACGAGGACGGCTTCATCTACATCGTTGATCGCAAGAAGGACCTCGTGATCCGGGGCGGGGAGAACATTTCCTGCACCGAGGTCGAGGCCTGCGTCTACCGCGTGCCGGACGTGGCGGAATGCTGCGTGTTCGGGGTGCCCGATACCCGCCTGGGCGAGGAAATCGGCGTGGCGATCCACATGAAGCCGGGCACGACCAGCAGCGCCGAGGCGGTAATCGCCCACTGCGCCGCGCACATGAGCAAGCACAAGGTGCCGCGCTATGTGTGGTTCCTGGACGATCCGCTGCCGCGCAATGCCAGCGGCAAGTTCCTGCGCCGCGAACTGCGCGACGAACTGGGCAAGCAAGTGGTGGAGGCCTGATCCATGGCTGATCTTGACGGACGCATCGCCCTTGTCACCGGCGCGGCCCAGGGCCTTGGCGCTGCCACGGCCCGCGCGCTGGCCGCCGCGGGCGCCAGGCTCGCCGTGACCGACCTTGCCGCACCGGAAGAGCTCGCCGCGGAAATCGGCGGGATCGCCCGCGCGCTCGACGTAACCAGCGAGGCCGACTGGGCCGAGGCGATGGAATGGATCCGGGCCGAACTTGGCGGGCTGGACATCCTGGTCAACAATGCCGGGCTGTGGCTGTTCAAGCCGATTCTGGAAACCACGCTGGACGATTGGCGGCGGCTTCACGCGGTCAATTGCGAAGGGGTGTTTCTGGGCACCCGCGCCGCAATCCCCATGCTGGCGGAACGCGCCAGCCGGTGGCGCGGCGGCACTTCGATCATCAACCTGTCATCCGTGGCGGGGATCGAGGGCGCGGCGGGCGCCACCTGCTACAACAGCACCAAGGGCGCGGTGCGATTGTTCACCAAGGGTTGCGCCAAGGAACTGGCCGCCGCGCGGATCCGGGTCAATTCGGTCCACCCGGCGGTGATCGATACCGACATGGGGCGCAAGCTGGTGGATGATTTCGCCCATGCCCAGGGCCTTGGCGATAACGAGATGCTGGCCAATGTCTCGGCCATGCATCCGCTCGGCCACCTGGGCGAAGCGCAGAACGTGGCCGATGCCGTGGTGTTCCTGGCGGGCGACCGCGCCGCTTTCTGCACCGGCAGCGAACTGGTGGTGGATGGGGGGCTGAGCGCCTAGGCAGCGCGTCCTGCGCCCAGCAGCAGGGCCTGCCCATCCCCGCGCGGGCGGTGGCTGTGGGCCAGCAGATAGACCAACACCAACAGCATCCCGCCAAAGAAGGTGAGGATGGCGATCAGGCAGATGCCACGGATCAGGCGAAACCGGGCCATGGCCGGTGACTTTTTCCAGCCCCTGCTGCAAGCGGCAAGCTGAGCATTGGGGATGCGGCTCAATCTGCTGCCCGGCGCCGATCGCACGGGCAACGGCGGCTGCGGTCATTGCCGTGATTGACGGGCTGGCCTTGGTCGACAGCTGCGCCGAGGACGATATCGCCGCGCGGATCTCTGCGACCCTTGGCGGGCTGCTGTGGGATTAAGCCGCGCGGCAAAGCCCTGTGCACAAGCCTGTGCAAGGACAGTGGACCGGCGGTTCAAACCCGGTGGATCAGCAGTGGAGGCCGGCTCAGCTTTCCAGCTGGCGCAGCAGGCTGCGCACATCGCCATCCATATCGGCATCGCGGGTGCGCAGGTCCTCGATCAGGCGAACAGCATGGATCACGGTCGAGTGATCGCGCCCGCCGAACTTGCGGCCGATTTCCGGATAGCTCCGCGGGGTCAGCACCTTGGCGAGATACATCGCCACCTGGCGCGGACGGACCACGGCGCGGGCGCGGCGCTTCGATGCCATTTCGGTCCGATCGACCCGGTAGAACTGGCAGACGGTGCGCTGGATCTCGTCGATGGTGATGCGGCGGCGGTTGGCCGAGAGGATATCGGTCAGCTGTTCTTCGGCCAGCTGCAGCGAAACCGCCTGTCCGGTCAGCTGGGCATAGGCGATCAGCTTGTTGAGGCCGCCGACCAGCTCGCGCACGTTGCGGTTGATGGTGCGGGCCAGGAACTCGACCACGTCGGCCGGAACATGGGTTGGCGCAAAACGCTGCAGCCGATGCTCCAGGATCGCGCGGCGCAGCTCAATATCGGCCGGCTGGATATCGGCGACCAGGCCCATGCTCAGGCGGCTGAGCAGCCGCTGCTCCACCCCATCGAGCGCCTGGGGGGCGCGGTCGGCGGCAAAGACCAGCCGCTTGCCTTCGGCCAGCAGGGCATCAATCGTGTAGAGCAGTTCTTCCTGCGCACTGGCCTTGCCGATGATGAACTGGATATCATCAACCAGCAGCAGATCGAAACCGCGCAGGCGGGCCTTGAACTCGATGGTCTGGTTCTGGCGCAGGGCCTGGACGAATTCGACCATGAAGCGTTCGGCCGAGCAGTAGAAGATCCGCGCCCGCGGATGCGCCGCCAGATAGGCGTGGCCGATCGCGTGGAGCAGGTGGGTCTTGCCCTGCCCGGTCGCCGCCTTGAGATAGAGCGGCGCGAACTGCGGCGTTTCGGTGGCGGCCATGCGTTGGGCGGCGTTGCTGGCCAGGACATTGGCGCTGCCGGTCACGAAAGTGGCAAAGGTCAGCGACGGATCGAGCCCGATCGAGCCCATCCCGAAACCGTTTGGCCCAAGCGTTCCGAGTTCGGCCGCGCCCATGCCCAGCGCATCGCCCGGCTGGGCCGGCACCGGGGTGGTGGACGCACGGCGGGCGCCATCGCCGAACCGCAGCCCCTGCGGCGCGCGGCGCGCCGGCGAAACCGAGATGCGGACATGGCGCACGTCCGGCCGGGCAATCTTCCAGGCAAGCGAAAGCCGGTCGGCAAACCGGTCAGCCACCCAGTTGGCGGAAAATTCGGTCGGCAGGTACAGATCGAGCGTGCCGGTTTCCTTGCAGAATGACCCCGGCTGGATCGGCTTGATCCACTGGCTGTGCAGCTGCTGGCCCAGGTCCTTGCGCAGCCCCTGGCTGATGTCGGCCCAGTCGGCAGCGATATCCAGTGCTTCCTGCTGCGCGCGCAGACGATCGGCTTCAGATTGCTCTTCGGCGGAAGGCTTGCCCTGCGATCCGCCCATACCCGTTCCCGTCACTAACCCACGCCCCCAAGACAATACCTACCCGGCGCGCACTACCGCGCGCGAAGCTCACCGGCCGCCCGAAAGCCGGTACACGAACCCATTTAGTGAATGGATGTCCGAAGGACTGAACAGCCCTGAACACGATTCGATTTATGGCCGCTTCGCCGCAGAGAGCAAGGCGCGGATGGTAAAAAAACTGAAATAAATGCCCTTGACTCGGCCGGACCCTTGCGATTCCGCGATAGTCAGATCAAGGCATTGTTTTTTCTTGTTTATATCCATCAACTCGCAGGCTGGAGTACGCGAATCGCCGGATTCCATGGTGCTAACGCGGTGCAGCATCCTCGTTGCATTGCACAAGCAAAGGGCCCGCCGGATCACCGGCAGGCCCATTGCAAAATCGTTCCGATTTTCATCCCGCGAATCATCGCGGGAGCAGCCGAATCAGAGCGCGGCGATTCGCTTGGTCAGGCGCGACATCTTGCGCGCGGCAGTATTCTTGTGAAGCACGCCGCGAGCCACGCCGCGAGCCAGTTCCGGCTGCGCCGCCTTGAGCGCTTCGGCAGCGGCAGCCTTGTCCCCGCCTTCCAGCGCGGCCTCAACCTTCTTCACGAAGGTGCGGATGCGGCTCATGCGGTTGCCGTTGATTTCGGCGCGGCGTGCATTGCGGCGGATGCGCTTCTTGGCTTGCGGCGTATTGGCCATGTTCGTCCTTAAGAATCTCGTGCAAAACGGGGCGCCGACACGGAATCGGCCCCACGGGAAGCGCGGCCCTTAACGGCGGGGGGGCGAATCGTCAAGCGGGAGAGTCAGTTGGCGCGTCGCCGCAGCCGCCCCCCGTCAGCCATAGAGCCAGCTCCAAAACCCTACTTCTGGCAACTGGCGCAAAACCAGGTGCTGCGCCCGCCCTGCGCCAGCCGCTGGATCGGCGCGCCGCAGCGCGTGCAATCCTGCCCGTGGCGGTCATAAACGTCGAACTGCTTGGAAAAGTATCCCAGTTCGCCGTCCGGCTGGGCATAGTCGCGCAGGCTTGATCCGCCCGCCTCGATCGCTTCGCCCAGCACCGCCTTGATCTGCGGCACCAGCCGGGCCAGCGCTGGGCCGGTAACCCGGCCTGCCGCTTTGCGGGGATCGATCCCCGCGCGGAACAGCGCCTCGCAGACATAGATGTTGCCCAGCCCAGCAACGATCCGCTGGTCGAGCAGCAGCAGCTTGATTGCTGCGCTGCGCCCGGCCAGCGCGGCCTTGAGGTGCGCGGGGGTGAGGTCAGCACCCAGCGGCTCCGGCCCCAGTGCGGCAAAGGCCGGCCATTGGCCCAGCCGGTCCGTCTCGACCAGATCGACCGAGCCGAACCGGCGCGGATCGCACAGCGCCAGCAGGTGCCCGCTGTCCGTCCCCAGCACCAGGTGATCGTGCCTGCCCAGCTCCTCCGGCTCGATTCGCCAGCGCCCCGACATGCCGAGATGGAAGACCATGGTCTGCCCCCGGTCGGTATGGATCAGCCCGTATTTGGCCCGGCGCGACAGGCCGGTCACCCT
>JBKBSV010000055.1:7600-15489 GCA_046291115.1 Novosphingobium sp.
CACCCTCGCGCCGGTCAGCACTTGGACCAGATCGGGCGGAAACGGCCGGCGCAGATCGGCCCGGCGCGGCTCAACCCGCACCAGCCGCGCGCCATCGAGATAGCGGGCAAGGCCGCGCACGGTGGTTTCGACTTCGGGCAGCTCCGGCATCGGGGCTGGTTAGGCAAAGCGCCGGGCCGCAGCAATCGGTTTCGTATTGAAACCGGGACTGCTTTGCCCCTAACCAGCGGCGAACAGAAACACCCAAGGAGCAGCCGCCATGTCCGCATCGCTTTACCAGACCCATGTTCCGGGTTTCATCGCCATGCTGCGCAACATGCAGGCCTGGCTGGACAAGGCCGCCGCGACCCTGGACGAGGCCGCGCTGATGGACGCCCGGCTTGCCCCCGACATGTTGCCGCTGCCGCGCCAGATCCAGATCGCCGCTGACGCGGTCAAGGGCGCCGCCGCGCGGCTGGCCGGCAGCGAACCGCCGGTCATGCCCGATACCGAAACCACGCTGGCCGAACTGAAAGAGCGCTGCGCGCGAACCATCGCCTATGTCGAATCGGTCGATCCGGCAGCGTTCGATGCCGGGGCGGCCCGCGAAGTGGTGGTCACCTTTCCCAATGGTGCCGGGCTGCGGTTTGACGGGCTGACCTTCCTGACCGGTTTTGCCGTGCCCAACTTCTATTTCCACGCCACCACCACCTATGCGATCCTGCGGATGCTGGGGGTGGAGATCGGCAAGCAGGATTACCTGGCCCACCTCGCCCCTTACATGTTCCCGCCGCCACGGGCCTGAGGGCTGGCTCAGGCGATCTGATCCATTTTCCTACCGGCGCGGATTCTGGCAGAATCCGGGCCATGAACCCGCCTCCACCCTTGGCGCACAGATCGACGCAAGGTGACACCTCGACGCATGGTGATACCTCGACGCAAGGTGACACCGGACGACAGCGGGTGACGCACCGTTTTTTCTGTCTTCGGGACCCTGTGAACTTTGTCAGGTTCCACGCCGCCAAGGTGCCCGCAAGCCCTATGCTAGACCGCGAATTTCCCCTAAGGCGCAGGCCATGAGCGAAAAGGTATCCTTCGGTTACGAAGAGGTCTCTCCCGAGGAGAAGACCGAGAAAGTCGGCGCTGTATTCTCGTCGGTGGCCAAAAAGTACGACGTGATGAACGATGCCATGTCAGCCGGCATGCACCGCCTGTGGAAGGACCAGTTCGTCCGCCGGGTGAAACCGCAACCGGGCGAGCAGATCCTCGACATGGCGGGCGGCACCGGCGATATCGCCTTTCGCATGGCCGAGCGCGGCGCGACGATCACGGTATCGGACATCAACCAGGACATGCTCGATGTCGGCATCGAACGGGCGCTGCAGCGCGGCCTCGATGACCTGGTCTGGTCGCGCCAGAATGCCGAGGCGCTGACCTTCCCGGACCGGTTCTTCGATGCCTACACGATCGCTTTCGGGATCCGCAACGTGACCCGGATTGATCGCGCCCTGGCCGAAGCGCACCGCGTGCTGAAACACGGCGGGCGGTTCTTCTGCCTGGAATTTTCGACCACCGAATGGCCGGGCTTCAAGGAAGTCTACGATGCCTATTCGCACAAACTGGTGCCCAGGATCGGCCAGGTGATTGCCGGGGATGCCGACAGTTACCGCTATCTGATCGAATCGATCCGCCGGTTTCCGACCATGTCCGAATTCGAAGCCATGATCGCCCGTGCCGGTTTCGTGAACACCCGGGTCGAGCCGATCCTTGGCGGTCTGGTGGCAATCCATTCGGGGTGGAAGATCTGAAATGGCTTTTGCGATGACCGCGCCCGGCGAGGCCGGTCGCTTGCGCAACAGCAGCCCGCACCCCCGGCCGGGCCGCCCGATGCGGATACTCTGTGGGTGGCCGGGCCGGGGGCGCAAGGCGGTGTTGCCAGCCACATCCATGTCGGCCAAGCCATGACTCGTGCCGCTACGCATATCCTGCGCTTGCTGCGCTGGGGCCGCATTTTGGCACGGCACGGCGCGCTGCGCGGGATTGAAAGCGATCCGAACACCCCGCCGCAGGTCCGCCGGTTGTGCCGGATCGCGCGGATCGGCACGTTCCAGCCCAGGATTCCCGACTATGCCGGGGCGTTCCGCGCGATCGGCCCGGCAGCAATCAAGCTGGGCCAGACCCTGGCGACCCGGCCCGACATCGTCGGCGCAGACGCGGCGAACAACCTCCTGCTGCTGCAGGACCGGCTGCCGCCGGTTCCCTTCGACCTGATCCGGCGCGAGATCGAAGCGAGTTTCGGCAAGCCGCTGGAGGCACTGTTCGCCTCGATCGAAGAGGATCCGGTCGGCGCGGCTTCGATCGCGCAGGTCCACCGCGCGGTAACCACCGATGGCCGGACCGTCGCGGTCAAGGTGCTGCGCCCCGGAATCCGGGAAAAGTTCGCCGCCGATATCCAGACCTATGAATGGGCCGCCGCCCATCTCGAGGCGCTGGGCGGAGAGGCGGCGCGGCTGCGCCCGCGGCTGGTCATCGCCAATTTCAAGCGCTGGACCCTGCGCGAGTTGGACCTGCGACGCGAAGCGGCCTCCGCTTCCGAGCTGGCCGAGCAGATGAAGGACGTCGAAGGATACCGCGTCCCCAAGATCGACTGGGACCGGACCAACGGCCGGGTGATGACGATCGACTGGATCGACGGCACCAAGATCAGCGAGACCGAAGTGCTGCGCGCCGCCGGTCACGACCTGCCGGCGCTCGCCGAACATCTGGTGCTGACTTTCCTCAAGCAGGCGATCAGCCTGGGCTATTTCCATGCCGACATGCACCAGGGCAACCTGTTCGTCGAAGCCGACGGCACCATCGCCGCGATCGATTTCGGCATCATGGGCCGGATTGACCGCCGCGCGCGGCTTTGGCTGGCCGAAATCCTCTATGGCCTGACTACCGGCAATTACCGGCGGGTGGCCGAGATCCATTTCGAAGCCCAGTATGTGCCGAGCTATCACTCGGTCGATGAATTCGCCACGGCGCTGCGCGCGGTCGGTGAGCCGACCCGCGGCCGTCCGGTCAGCGAGCTGTCGGTTGGGCAGATGCTTGACAGCCTGTTCGCGATCACCCGCGAGTTCGACATGCAGACCCAGCCGCACCTGCTGCTGCTGCAAAAGACCATGGTGATGGTTGAAGGACTGGCCACCCAGCTGCACCCGCAGATCAACATGTGGAATGTCGCCGCGCCGTTCGTGCGCGACTGGATCCGCGACGAACTGGGCCCGGAAGCAGCCATTGCCGACCGCCTGCGCGAGGATGCGCAGACCCTGCTGCGCCTGCCCGACCTGGTCCGCCGGATCGAGGACAAGTTCCCCCCCAAAGGCGGCGCGCCCGATGCCCCGCCGCTGCCGGAAGTGGAACTCATGTGGGACCGCAAGGCCGGTGCCAGCCGTGGCTGGGGCGGCTACCTGCTGGCGGCGCTGTCCGGGGGCGGCGCGCTGTGGGCGGCACAGGCGCTGGGCTGGCTCTAGGGCGATGGAACTGGACGGCCTGATCCGGCATTTCTTCGGAACCGACGATCCCGCCAGCCTGACCGAGGCCGAGTTCGCCCTGGCGCTGGAACGGCTGAAGATCGGCTTTGGAGTGGAGCGCGAAGCGGGGCGGCGGTTTGCGTTGTGGACCCTGCTCCACGCCTTCGATGCGGCACCCCTGCCGGCCGAGGCCTTTGCCAAGGAACCGCAGCTGAAGGCTGCGGCAGAAGATTACCTGTCGGCCGCTTTCCGGCTGGAACGGTTTGGAGAAGGCGATGCCTGAACCAGCCGTTTCGCCAGCCGTTCTGCCCGCCGTTCTGCCAGCCGTCCTGTTCGTCTGTCTGGGCAACATCTGCCGCTCACCCATGGCCGAGGGCGCCTTTCGCGCTGCGGCCCAAGCTGCCGGGCTGCGGGTCACGATCGATAGCGCCGGGACCGCCGGCTATCACATCGGCGAAGCGCCCGATCCCCGCGCGCAGGAGATAGCGCGGCGCCACGGGGTGGAAATCGGCCACCTGCGCGGGCGGCAACTGGTGGAGGAAGACTTCCGCCGCTTTACCCACGTGCTGGTGATGGATCATTCCAACCTGGCCGACGCCCGCAGGATTGTCCCGGCCGACGCCATCTCCGCGCCGCAGCTGCTGCTGGACTGGGTTCCAGGCCGCGAGGGGGCAGCCGTGGCCGATCCCTATTACGGCGAGGAGGCGCATTTCGAGGACACCTGGGCCGACGTGACCCGCGCTGCACAGGCGCTTGTCGAGGCGCTGCAAGGATGAGCGGCGAGAGCGCGCTGAACTGGCTGCGGGAACACGCCCCGGACCTGAGGCTGATCGACCACGCCCGCTCTACCGCGACAGTCGCTGAAGCAGCCGAAGTCTTGGGGGTTGAGCCGGGACGCATTGCCAAGACGCTGGCTTTCCGGGTCGGCGATAGGGTCTGGCTGCTGCTGGCCCGCGGCAATGCGCGGCTCGATAACCGGCTGTGCAAGGCGGAACTGGGCGGTCGGCCGCGGATGCTGGAACCGGACGAAACGCTTGCGATAACTGGCCATGCGGTTGGCGGGGTTTGCCCGTTCGGCCTGGCCAGCGATCTGCCGATCCTGGCTGACCGCTCGCTGCTGGCCTATCCCACGGTGTTCCCGGCAGCAGGCACGCGGACCAGTTCGGTCGAGGTGGAGCCGGTGCGGCTGGCAGAACTGGTCGGTGCGCGCTGGGTCACGCTGTGCCGGCTGCCGGAATGAACAACGCCCCGGACCGGGACGGTCCGGGGCGCTATTGCTTGCCGCTGGGGCCCTTGGCCTAGAACCTGTAGCCCATCCGCAGACCCACGGTGCGCGGCATGATGGTTACCACGTAGGGCCGCTGGCCGCACTGCCCGCACTGCAGGTAGCGCGAAAGCTGCCCCCGCTCGTCGAACAGGTTGGAGACGAACAGTTCGATATTGAGCTTCTCGAACTCCACCCCGGCGGCAAGGTTGACATTGGCAAAAGCCGGCAGGTTACCGATGATCGCGGCCGGTCCGGCGCGCACTTCGCTGGTGGCCGAGCTCTGGTAGGAGGCGTTGACCTGGCCATAAGCCTTGGTCGTCGCTCCGACCTCGCCGGTGTAGCGCAGCGTACCGGCCGCCTTGAACCGGGGCGTGATCGGCAGCCGCGTGCCCGCAGGCGAGGAGATCGAGTTGCCCGGCCCGGTGCAGGCATAGGTCGGATCGTCGATGACGCACAGGTTCTTGGTCATCTTGGCGTCGGTATAGGCCGCCGCCAGGCTGATGCTGAGCGGGCCGCGGTTATAGGCCAGATCGATATCGACCCCGCGGATCCGGGCATCCGGTCCGTTGTGGATCTCGGTGAAGCTGTTGGCCCCCAGGAACGAAAACTGGAACTTCTTCCATTCCTGCTGATAGACCGCCCCGTTGATCCGGAAGCCCGGAGCCAGCGTCGCCTTCCAGCCGATTTCGTAATTGTAGAGGAAGTCGGCCTCATAGGGCGGAACGTCTGCGCGGCGGTTGATCCCGCCGGGACGGAAGCCCTTTGATGCGGTAGCATAGACCAGAAGGTCGCTATTCGGCTTGTAGTTGAGGTTGAAACGCCAGGTAACGCCGTCACCCTCGGCCTTGACCGGATCGACCCCGCTGCCGGTCCACACCCCCAGGTTGGTGCAGGGCGTGCCGGGAATGGCGGCCGGGAACAGGGTTACGCCGGGCGTTCCTGCCACCGGGCGCAAACGCGAACCGGTGGTGGTGAAGCAGCTGGCAACGCCCGTGCGCGAGGACCCCGCCGCATTGTGGGGCGTGGCCGAATAGAAACCGTTGGGGTTTCGGCCAAAGCCGAAGAACCCGATCAGGCTGTTGTCATACTTGTAAAGGCGCGCACCGGCGGTGAAGGTCAGCTGCTCGGTGATGTCGAAGCTCAGCTCACCGAAGGCCGCATAGTCCTTGTCGATGCGGTGCTGTTTGGTCAGCCACAAGGTGCCTGGCGAGCCGTTGACCGAAACCAGGGTGCCGAGACCGGCCACCTGATAGTCCTGAAAGATGTCGTTCGACTGGTACTGGTAGAACACCCCGGCAACCAGCCGCAGCCGCTTGTCAGCCGGCGAAGCAATACGCAGTTCCTGGCTGTGCTTCTTGAAGTGATCGCTGCCGATCACTTTCTGGCGCGGGTCGATGGTGTTGCCGAAGTTATCCTGGAAATAGAAGTAGCCGGCCAGGCCGCCATAGTAGGAATAGAGCTGGTCATAGGCTTCGGCATAGTCGGTGTAGTCGTTCGAGCTGAAGGTCTTGCGATCGAGATAGGCAGCCGCGTAGGTCAGGTCCCAGCTGCCGATCTTGCCCTCGATGGTCAGCGCGGCCTGGGTGAACTTGTCGCTCCGGAACTCGGGCGCGAAGTGCTGTACCTGCAGGTCGCCAACAGAAGGATCAAAGGCGTACATCCCGTTCGAATTGGTGCTTTGATACATGACCGAAGGCGTCACGGTCCAGCTGTCGTCCAGCTCGATCCCCAGCGCGGCGCGGGCGCCGATCGTCTCGGTCGGGTTATAGTCCTCCTTCACGAAGGCATTGTTGTTGACACAGATCCCACCGGGCTGGGGCAGAAAGCAGCGGGTGCCGGGAACGTTGTCGATCCAGCCGGCATCGCGCTTGTAAAAACCGACCACGCGCAGGGCGATGCCCTCGGTCACCGGGGCATTACCCATGAATTCGAACTTGCCGCCCATCTTGCCGCCAGCGACGGTATTGACTTCGCCATCCATCCGCGCCTCGACTTTCGCAGGGTCAGGCTTGTTGGTGATGATGCGGATCGTTCCGGCCTGCGACGAGGCGCCATAGAGCGTGCCCTGCGGACCCGACAGGCTTTCGATCCGGGCGATGTCGTAGATGTGGACATCCAGGTTGCCACCGATCGTGGTGACCGGCTGTTCATCAAGATAGACGCCAACCGAAGGAAGCGAGCCGGAGTGGTTGCCGTCCCCGCCGGAAGCCACACCGCGCATGTAGATCACGTTCACACCGGGAGTGCCGCTGCCCTGGAACGTCACCGCGGGAAGCTGCTGGGCATAGTTGCTGAAATTGGAAATGTTCAGCTGATCAAGCTTCTGCGGTCCGATCGCCTGGATCGAGATCGGCACGTTCTGCAAGCTTTCCGAGCGCTTCTGCGCAGTAACGACGATCTCGTTGGCATCGGCCTCGCCGCCGACTTCCTGGGCCAAAGCCGGTGCGGAAATCAGTGCGGTAGTGGTGAGCAGAGCCGCAAAAGTGCTGCGGCGATTGGCAATGCGCATTCGGTTGCCCCCTCAGGCTAAGGTTTGCAGGTTGATGATGGATTCCTGCACTGCGCTACGTCAAGCGGCGGTGTCATAGCGGACTAATTCGCCCCGCATCCGTGACAGAAATGCAACGATCACATTACCAGCCGGGCGGCGGTGCCGGATAGTGATCCAGCACTTCCCCCAGTGCCTCGCGCAGCGGATCGAGGTGCGCGGCAAAAGGCTTCCAGGCTTCAGTCCCGGCGCGGTAGATCGGCTGGCGGACCTGTTCGGAACTGGGCGTGCGCACGGCCCGCGCGGTCTTGTGGAAGGCCAGGCAGGCTGGCTCGAACGCGACCCCGCAATAGGCCAGCAGCCTGCGCACTTCGGACTCGGTATCATCGACCATGCGTTCATAGATCACGCGGTGGATACGGCCTGGCCGGACCCGGTCGAGGTGAGCCATCAACCGCACATAATCGCGATAGTAACGGCCCATGTCGGACAGGCTGTAACTGAAGGCCTGGCCCTTGGCGAAGTGCTGCTTGAAGTTGGAAAAGCAGCAGCCGAGCGGATGGCGGCGCGCATCAACGATCTTCGCCCCCGGCAGGATGAGCATGATGTAGATCACGTGCATCCAGTTGTTGGGCAGCTT
>JBKBSV010000155.1:0-1594 GCA_046291115.1 Novosphingobium sp.
CAAGTTCGCGCACGTCGGCCAGCTTTCCGGTCACTGCGGCGGCGGCTGCCATGGCCGGGCTGACCAGATGGGTGCGCGCGCCCGGACCCTGCCGACCGACGAAGTTGCGATTGGAAGTAGAGGCGCAGCGCTCACCGGCGGGAACCTTGTCCGGGTTCATGCCAAGGCAGGCCGAGCAGCCCGGTTCGCGCCATTCAAACCCGGCCTGGGTGAAAATCTTGTCCAGCCCTTCGGCTTCGGCCTGGCGCTTGACCAGCCCGGAGCCGGGCACGACGATTGCCCATTTGACGTTGGGGGCTTTGGTCCGCCCCTTCAGCACGGCGGCGGCGGCGCGCAGGTCCTCGATCCGGCTGTTGGTGCAGCTGCCGATGAACACGTTCTGCACTTCGACGTCCTGCATCCGCTGGCCGGGGGCAAGGCCCATGTAATCCAGCGACTTGCGGGCCGCTGCCTGCTTGGACGGATCGGCAAAACTGGCCGGATCGGGCACGGTGCCGGTGATTGCCACAGTGTCTTCCGGGCTGGTTCCCCAGGTTACCGTCGGGGCGATATCAGCGGCGTTGATTGTCACCACCTTGTCGTAAGTGGCTCCCGGATCGGTCGCCAGGCTGGTCCACCAGGCGATCGCCTTGTCCCAGTCCTCGCCCCTGGGGGCATAGGGACGACCCTTGACATAAGCGAAGGTCTTTTCATCCGGGGCGATCAGGCCGGCGCGGGCGCCATGTTCGATCGCCATGTTGGACACGGTCAGGCGCCCTTCGATCGACAGATCGCGGATGACCGAGCCGGTATATTCGATGACATAGCCGGTGCCGCCGGCCGCGCCGAGCACGCCGCAGATGTGGAGCACCACGTCCTTGGCCGTCACGCCCGGGCCAAGCTGGCCTTCGACCCGCACTTCCATGGTCTTTGATTGCTTGAGCAGCAGGGTTTGCGTGGCAAGCACATGCTCGACCTCGCTGGTGCCGATTCCGAAAGCCAGCGCGCCCAGCCCGCCGTGGCAGGCGGTGTGGCTGTCACCGCAGACGATGGTGGCGCCGGGCAGCGAAAAGCCCTGCTCCGGGCCAACCACATGGACGATGCCCTGTTCCACATCGGCATCGCCGATCAGGCGGATGCCGAATTCGGGCGCGTTGCGCTCCAGCGCGGCAAGCTGCTGGGCGCTTTCGGGGTCGGCAATCGGGATCCGCTGCCCGGCCGCATCGCGCCGCGCGGTCGTGGGCAGGTTGTGGTCCGGTACGGCCAGGGTCAGGTCCGGGCGACGGACCTTGCGTCCCGATGCGCGCAGCGCCTCGAAGGCCTGCGGGCTGGTCACTTCATGGACCAGGTGGCGGTCGATATAGATCAGGCAGGTGCCATCGTCGCGGCGCTCGACCACGTGAGCGTCCCAGATCTTCTCATAGAGGGTGCGGGGTTTGCTGGCCATGGCCCGGCCCTAGCCACAGCGCGGCGCGCTTGGCAAGCGACTGGTCGCATTGTGCTTGCTTTCATGCATGTCAATAGCGATATGGAGCGCCAGATGAGCGCTCTTCCGCACCACTATCCGATCCGGGTCCTGCCCGATGACATCGACTTCATGGGTCATGTCAACAAT
>JBKBSV010000155.1:1604-2974 GCA_046291115.1 Novosphingobium sp.
ATGCCCGCTACCTCAGCTGGGTGCAGGATGCGGTGTTGTCGCACTGGCACAAGCTGGCCCCGGCCGAAGCGGTGGCAACCCGCGCCTGGGTCGCCCTGAAGCACGAGATCACTTATCGCAAGCCGGCCTTCCTTGACGATGAGGTGATGGCGCACGTCCTGCTTGAAAGCGTGCAGGGTGCGCGCGCGTTCTACCAGACGCTGGTCAAGCGCGGGGAAGAAGTGCTGGCCGAAGTCAGGTCCAGCTGGTGCTTCATCGATACGGCCACGCTGCGCCCGGCCCGGATTGGCGAGGACATCGCCGCCTGCTTCTTTGGGCCGAAACCGGCCTGATCCTATTCCGCGCGGGTCCAGATCCAGCCGCCGGCGATCACCAGCACCGCGACCGAAACAAGCACCCACGGCCAGCCGAGCGTCAACCAGGTAAAGCCAACCCCGGCGCTCATTGCCAGCACCGCGCTGATCTTTGCCTTGCGCGAGATCGCCCGCTGTTCCCGCCACTGGCGCAGCGGCGGGCCATAGCGGGGGTGGTTCAGCAGCGCCTGCTCCCACGCCGGGTTGGACCGGGCAAAGCAGAACGCTGATACCAGCAGGAACGGCACGGTCGGCATGATCGGCAGCACGATACCGATCATCGCCAAGACGAAGCTGGCAATTCCCAGGCCCAGATAGAGGTGCCGGGTCATCGCTTCAGCCAGAGGCAATCCGCGCCGCGGTTTCACGGACCAGGGCGATCATGTTGGGCACGCCCTGGGTGCGGTTGGAAGACAGCTGGTTCTTGAGGTCGAACGGGGCGAGCCGTTCGGCAATGTCGGTTGCGGCCACTTCTGCTGCCGGGCGGTCCTGCACCGCGGCCAGGACCAGCGCGACGATGCCCTTGGTGATCGCGGCATTGCTGTCGGCCAGGAAGTGCAGCCGGCCATCGGGCAGCTGGGTTGGATAGACCCAGACCGAGGCCGAACAGCCGCGCACCAGCGTCGCGTCGGTCTTCAGCGCATCGGGCATCGGTTCCAGCTCGCGGCCCAGCTCGATCAGCAAGCGGTAGCGTTCGTCCCCTTCAAGGAAGGCGTATTCGTCGGCAATGTCGGCCAGGGTGCGCATGGGCGGGCCATTAGCGGGGCGGGGGGCTTGCGTCCACCGCCCCAAGGTTCAGCCGGTCAGCCCGCCCGGGCGGGTGACGGCATAATAGATCACATAGAACCACGAAAAGATCCCGTGGACGATCGCCCAGAAGATCGACTTGTTGATGCTCCAGCTGATCGCCACGGCAATGGCGGTGCCAAGGCCAATCCCGGCCTTGGCGGCATCATTGCGGCGCTGGCTCACAGGTCCACTCCCGCCGCGATGGCTTCCAGCTTGCGGATCCGTTCC
>JBKBSV010000056.1:0-15202 GCA_046291115.1 Novosphingobium sp.
GCACGCCGAACTTCATCTGCACCCCGCACCTTGGCGCTTCGACCACCGAAGCCCAGGTCAACGTGGCGCTGCAGGTGGCTGAGCAGATGGCCGAATACCTGACCACTGGCGGCGTGACCAACGCGCTCAACGTGCCCTCGCTCTCGGCCGAGGAAGCGCCGAAGCTGAAGCCCTACATGGCGCTGGCCGAACAGCTCGGCAGCCTGGTCGGCCAGCTCACCACCGGTTCGATCCCGCGGATTTCGATCCATGCCGAAGGCGCTGCGGCAGAGCTGAACATCAAGCCGATTGTCGCGGCCGTGCTGTGCGGGTTCCTGCGGGTGCAGTCGGCCACGGTCAACATGGTCAACGCCCCGTTCCTGGCCAAGGAGCGCGGGATCGAAGTGCGCGAAGTGAGGACCGAGAAGGAAGGCGATTACCACACCCTGATCCGCGTTTCGGTAAAGACCGACGCGGGCGAACGGTCGGTGGCCGGCACGCTGTTCTCCAACCGCGAGCCGCGCCTGGTCGAACTGTTCGGGATCAAGGTGGAAGCCGAGCTGGCCGGCCCGATGATGTACATCGTCAACGAGGACGCACCCGGCTTCATCGGCCGTATCGGCACCCTGCTCGGTGAAGCCGGCACCAACATCGGCACTTTCAACCTTGGTCGGCGCGAAGCGGGCGGGGAAGCGGTGCTGCTGCTCTCGCTCGACAGCAAGCTGCCGGTCGAGGTGCTGGAACAAGCCAAGTCGCTGCCCGGCGTGAAGCGGGCGATGGCTCTGGCGTTTTGATGGCAATTCGGGCAACGGGACCGCGTTATGGATTCTGATCGCGACCTGTTGCCCGAAGGCCTTCAAGACCGGCTGCCCGCAGCCGCCGCGGCCGCCGCGCGCGTGACGCGGGCGGTGATCGATGTGCTGGACGGTCATGGCTATGACCGGGTCCAGCCGCCGATGATCGAGTTTGAAAAGTCGATGGCGAGCCGCATGGCGGGCGTTCAGCCGCGCCGGATGTTCCGCTTTGTCGATCCGGCCAGCTTGCGCACCCTGGCGCTGCGCAGCGACATCACCGTGCAGGTCGGCCGTATTGCTGCGACCGCGCTGGCCGAACGGGCCCGTCCGCTGCGGCTGTGCTATGCCGGGCAGGTCGTGACCATCAAGGGCGACGGGCTCGATCCCACCCGCGAGCGGTTGCAGCTGGGCGCGGAACTGATCGGATCGGACAGCGTTGCCGCTGCCGGAGAAATCGTCGCCGCCGCGATCGAGGCGCTGAGCGCCGCCGGGACGAGCGGGCTGTCGGTCGATTTCACTCTGCCCGACCTGGTCGATACCCTGGCCGCCAGTGCCTTGCCGCTGGATCCGGACCGGATCGAGCCAGTGCGGCGTGAGCTTGACGCCAAGGATGCCGGCGGCCTGGTCGAGGCCGGGGGCGAGGCCTATCTGCCGCTGCTGACCGCTATCGGCCCGTTTGACGTGGCGATCGAGCGGCTGGCGGCCTTCGACGCGGGCGGCGTGCTAGCTTCGCGGATCGCCGCCTTGCGCGAAGTGGCGGCGCGCGTTTCGGGCAAGGCCCGGCTGACGCTCGATCCCAGCGAACGCCACGGGTTCGAATACCAGTCATGGTTCGGCTTCACGATCTATGCCGATGGCCTGTCCGGCGCGCTTGGCCGGGGCGGGTCTTACCGGATCCTGGGACTCGACGAACCGGCCATCGGTTTCTCGCTTTATCCCGATGCGCTGATCGATGCGCTCGCCGCGCGCGAAGCCGCGCGTGATACCCTGTTCCTGCCGCTCGGCCACGATCCGCAGCTTGCCGAGCGCCTGCGCGCAATCGGCTGGCGCACTGTCGCTGCGATCTGTGACGCCTGCGAGCCAGTGGCGCTGGGCTGCACTCACCGGCTTGAAGCTGGTGAAGCGGTTCCCGTCTAAACGCCGAAAATCTTCTTTAGCCAGGCATCCACCACTGGCGTTGCGGCATAGGCCGGGTCGCCCAGTTGGCGGTTGATTTCGGCGTGGCCTTTCAGCCCGCGACCGGGAAATTCCTGCCGTTCGGCCTCGGTCCCACCCCGGCGGAGCGCTTCCTGCAGGGACTTGGACTGTGCCACCCCGTCCTGGCGCTGGACGTGGATGATCAGGAAAGCCGGGGCATTGGGCGAGGCGGCGTGCAGCGTCGGCGACAGCGCACGCTGGCGCGCGGGGTCCGTGCCGAAAGCCTGGACATAGGTCTCGGCCATGAACTTGCCGCCCTCGCTCATCTGGCGGGGCACGTCATAGGCCGCCCCGTCGATCGGGATCACCCCGCCAATCGCCGCGAAGCTGAGGCCCGCGCCTTTGAGGTAACTTTCGTCCGTGCCGACCAGCGCCACCAGATGCGCCCCGGCGCTGTGGCCCATCAGCACGATCCGGGTCGGATCGAAGCCCAGCCGCGCGGCATTGTCGATCAGAAAACGCACCGCTGCGGCAATGTCTGCGCCCTGCTGTTCCACCGTGGCATCGGGCACCAGGCGGTAGTTGATCGAGGCATAGGCATAGCCGCTGGCGGTGTAGTGCGGGGCCTTCCAGTTGCCTTGGGCATGGTCCTTGCTGCCGCGCTTCCAGCCGCCGCCATGAACGAAGACGATCAGCGGCGCGCGGCGGTTGCCGGTGGCCGGGGGATAAAAGTCCAGCTGCTGCAGGCGGTGCGGGCCATAGGCCATGGTTTGTTTGGGGGCCTGCTTCTTGGCCGGCTGCGGCGCGGATGCAGCGGGGCCGGCCAGCCGGTCGCGCAGGCGGCCACCGGGGCGGGCATCGGCCATGGATCCGGCCAGCATGGCCCCGGCGGCGAGAGTCAGGATCAGTGTTCTTTTCATCATGTTGCTCCCTTTGCCCCGCAGAATATTGCCAGAGCCTTGCCGCTCCAGCCGCAAATTGTCGCAGCTTGTCGCAGACCCCGCCTTGACTCGGCCCGGCCCGGCACCCTAGGGGCCGCTCCGCACAGCGGGCCGATTGTCGGTCCACCGGTCCATCCTTTGCGCCGAGTCCTGTCGAAGGGCGCTTGCGGATCACCTGGCAGGGGCAGGACTCTATCCATGGCAAACGTAACCGTGATTGGCGCCCAGTGGGGCGATGAGGGCAAGGGCAAGATCGTCGACTGGCTGGCCAGTCGGGCCGATGCCGTGGTGCGCTTCCAGGGCGGCCACAACGCCGGCCACACGCTGGTGGTGGGCGAGCAGGTCTACAAGCTGTCGCTGCTTCCCTCGGGCATCGTCACCGGCACGCTGTCGATCATCGGCAACGGCGTGGTGCTCGATCCCTGGCATCTCAAGGCGGAGATCGAAAAGCTGGAAGGGCAGGGCGTGGTCATCAATACCGACAACTTTGCCATTGCCGACAATTGCCCGCTGATTCTGCCGCTGCACCGCGATCTCGATGGCCTGCGCGAGGCGGCGGCCGGTTCAGGCAAGATCGGCACTACCGGGCGCGGGATTGGTCCGGCCTATGAAGACAAGGTCGGCCGCCGCGCGATCCGGGTGTGCGATCTGGCCCACCTCGACGCGCTGCATGCCCAACTCGACCGGCTCTGCGCCCACCACGATGCGCTGCGCGCCGGGTTCGGCCAGCCGCCGGTGGACCGCGCCGCGTTGCTCGCCGAACTCAGGGAAATTGCCCCCTTCGTGCTGCGCTATGCCCAGCCGGTGTGGAAGCGGCTGAACACCGTGCGCAAGGCCGGGGCGCGGATCCTGTTCGAAGGCGCGCAGGGCGTGCTGCTCGATGTCGATCACGGCACCTATCCTTTCGTTACCAGTTCCAACACGGTCAGCGGCACGGCGGCCAGCGGTTCGGGCCTTGGCCCATCCAGCACCGGCTTTGTCCTGGGCATCGTCAAGGCCTATACCACGCGCGTCGGTTCAGGACCGTTCCCGACCGAACTGGAAGACGCAACCGGCCAGCGGCTGGGGGAGCGCGGCCACGAATTCGGCACCGTGACGGGCCGCAAGCGCCGCTGCGGCTGGTTCGATGCCGTGCTGGTGCGCCAGTCCTGCGCCATTTCCGGCGTGACCGGCATCGCCCTGACCAAGCTTGACGTGCTCGACGGGTTCGAAACGGTGAAGATCTGCACCGGCTATCGCCTGAACGGCAAGGTGCTGGACTATTTCCCGGCCCACGCTGCCGATCAGGCCGCGGTCGAGCCGATCTACGAGGAAATGGAAGGCTGGAGCGGCACCACCGCCGGCGCGCGCAGTTGGGCCGATCTGCCCGCCCAGGCGATCAAGTATATCCAGCGCGTGCAGGAGCTGATCGAAACGCCGGTGGCGCTGGTTTCCACCAGCCCGGAACGCGAAGACACGATCCTGGTGCGCGATCCGTTCGTGGATTGATGCACCGGGCCTGTGCTGCGCGCGGACGCGGGCCGGTGTTGCCAAAGCGCAAGCGCAGCGGGCCGGCCACGGCGTGATGGAGGCGGTGGCCTTCGGTTTCCCGGCGCTCACGCTGTTCGGTTATGGCGTCATGCTGTTCACCAGCTCTCACAACAATGCGCGCGCTGCCGGCGGCCAGCAGTGGCAAGCGGTCCCCACTGCAGGCCGACGCACATTGCCGAGGCCATCACCGCCGCCGAAGCGCTGCCGACGCCGGTGAGAGAACGTCCCGGCCGGGTTCGGATCCTAGGAGCCCGCCCGCTGGTAGGACGGCAGATGGATGCCGAAGCGGATGGCTAAGGCGCGCAGGGCAAAGCCGGCCGCCACGGCCAGCGTCCAGACCAGTTCGCGCGGGGCGCTCAGCATGGTGCCAGACGCACAGATCGCGGCGGATAGCGCGGCAGCGGTGACGTAAAGTTCCGGCCGCATCAGGATCGACGGGCGGCCGGCCAGCACATCGCGCATTATCCCGCCGACACAGCCCGTGACAATGCCCATCACGACGGCTGGAACCGGGGCGACGGCATAGGCCAGCGCCTTGGCCGTGCCGAGCATGGCATAGGCGGCCAGCCCCGCCGCATCGGCATATTCCAGCAGTTGTCCTTCCCACCAGCGGCGGGGCGTGAACCAGACGATCAGCGCGACGCCAAGGCATACCGCTGCAACCCACGGATCACGCACCCAGAACACCGGCGCACCGATCAACAGGTCGCGCACCGATCCGCCGCCCACACCGGTGATCAGCGCAAAAAAGCCCATTGTCACGAAGGTTTGCCGCAGGCGCGCGGCCAGCAGTGCGCCGCTCAGCGCGAACACTGCCGTGCCAGCCAGATCGAGCATGGCCGGAAATTGGGGAATGACGGCCGCCGGGTCAGCCATGCCGCAGTCCGCCGACCCGCCCTGCCAAGGCCGCGCCGCCGGCAAGGGCGAGGGCGGCGATCTTATCGGGCACTTTGCTCAGCAGCGGATACATCGGCGATCCTCCTTTCCACGCAAAGCCTCATGCGCAGTCAGGTGCGCCTCACCAGCGGGTTGCGCCTGCGCCGGAACAACAGTGCCGTGCCCAGCAGCACGCTGATCAGCGACAGCGCGGCCAGGCCGTAGAGCAGCGGATGGCTGTTATCCTCGCGCTCGGCCGGGTCCATGATGTGCAGGCCCCACATGAAATCGAACACCCGCCAGAACCGGGTGCGCAGGGCCAGCACCTCGCCGGTATCGGCATCGATGTAGACCCTGGTCCCGTCGGTGAATTCAGCCTGCCACGACGGGCGATGCTTTCTCAGGTCAAGCGGCGCGTCCTCGGCCTCGAACCGGCGGATCGCGGCAAGGGCGGTCTTGCCGGTCATGGCCCGCTCGGCCAGGATCCGCGCCTCGCCCGCCAGCACCGGGCCAAGCGGCTGGCCGTTATCGGCGGCAAAGCGCTGCATCCGGTGCCCGTCCAGATTGGCGATCCACACCGCGCGCCCGCCGCTGTCGATCAGCGTCAGCTTGCTGATCGGCAGGGGCAGGGCAGGCAGAACCGCTTTGGATGCATCGATCGGCTGCGCCGCGGCACGCAAGTGCTCGCCGCGCACTTCCTCGATCGGGCGCAGGGTCATGACCAGCCCGCTCGCCGTCCACACGATCAGCGGCAGCGCCACGATCCAGCCCAGCCAGATGTGCCAGCGGGCGAACCGGGCGAGCAGCGGACGGCGGGCCAAGGCGGGCGGCCTCAGATGTGGATCGGCTTGCCAGCCACCGCCATCGCCGCTTCCTTGACCGCTTCCGAATGGGTCGGGTGGGCGTGGCAGGTGTAGGCGATGTCTTCGCTGGTCGCGCCGAATTCCATCGCCTGTACGGCCTGGGCAATCATCGTGCCGGCGAGCGAGGCAATCGCCCAGACGCCCAGCACCTTGTCGGTCTTTGCGTCGGCGATGACTTTCACGAAGCCGTCCGGTTCGTGGTTGGTCTTGGCGCGGCTGTTGGCCATCATCGGGAACTTGCCGACCTTGACCTCGCCCAGTTCCCTCGCTTGTTCCTCGGTCAGGCCGACCCCGGCGAATTCGGGATTGGTATAAACCACGCCGGGGATCAGCGCGTGATTGACGATGCCAACCCCGGTGGCGATGTATTCGGCCACGGCAATGCCTTCGTCTTCGGCCTTGTGGGCCAGCATCGGCCCCGGAATCACGTCGCCGATGGCGCGCACGCCGTCCACGCTGGTGCGGAAATCGTGGCCGGTTTCAATCTGGCCGCGCGCGTTCAGCTCCAGCCCGATGTTTTCCAGACCAAGGCCGGTCACGTTTGGCCGACGGCCGATCGCCACCAGCACGCAATCGGCCTCGATCGTCTCGGCTGCGCCGCCCTTGGCCGGCTCGATCGTCAGCATGGCCTTCTTGCCCTTGACGACCGCGCCGGTCACCTTGGTGCCCAGCTTCAGTTCCATGCCCTGCTTCTTGAAGATCCGGGCGGCTTCCTTGCGGACATCGCCGTCCATGCCGGGCAGTAGCGCATCAAGGTATTCGACGATCGTGACCTTGGCGCCAAGGCGGCGCCAGACCGAGCCCATTTCGAGGCCAATCACGCCGCCCCCGATCACCACCAGGTGATCCGGCACCCGCGAAAGCGCGAGGGCGCCGGTGGAATCGACAATGATGCCCTTGTCGTTATCGACCTCCACGCCGGGCAGCGGGGTAACGCTTGAGCCGGTCGCAATCACCACTTCCTTCGCGGTGTAATCCTTGCCTGCCACGGTGATCGTATGGGCATCCTTGAAAGTGCCGTGGCCCTTCAGCCAATCGACCTTGTTCTTGCGGAACAGGAACTCGATCCCTCCGGTCAGGCCCTTGACGGCATCGGCCTTGTCGGCCTGGAGCGCGGCGAGGTCCAGCTCGACCTGGCCCAGCTTCACGCCATAGCGGGCGAGCGTGCCGTTTACGGCTTCCTCGAACTTTTCCGAACCGTGCAGCAGCGCCTTGGACGGAATGCAGCCGACGTTGAGGCAGGTTCCGCCCAGCGTCTCGCGGCTTTCCACGCAGGCCGTTTTCAGCCCCAGCTGGCTGCTGCGGATCGCGCCGACATAGCCGCCGGGACCGGCCCCGATGAAGATCACGTCATAGTCGTATTCAGCCATGGTCCAGTCCTTAGAGATCGATCAGCAGGCGGGTCGGATCCTCGATCGCTTCCTTGATGATCTTCAGCGCGGTCACTGCCTCGCGTCCGTCGATCAGGCGATGGTCATAGGACAGCGCCAGGTACATCATCGGGCGGATCACGATCTGGCCGTCGCGGACGACCGGGCGGTCCTCGATCCGGTGCAGGCCCAGAACGGCGCTCTGCGGCGGGTTGATGATCGGGGTCGACATCAGCGAACCGAATACCCCGCCGTTGGAAATGGTAAAGGTGCCGCCGGTCATGTCGGCCATGGTCAGCGCGCCGTCCCGGGCTTTCCGGCCATAGTCGGCGATCGCCTTTTCGATCTGGGCGAAAGACATGTCCTGCACGTCGCGGACCACCGGCACGACCAGCCCGCCCGGGGCCGAAACCGCCACCGACAGGTCGACATAGGGGTGATAGACGATCTCGTCGCCCTCGATCCGGGCGTTGACGGCCGGAATATCCTTCAGCGCCAGACAGGCGGCCTTGGCAAAAAAGCCCATGAAGCCCAGGCGCACACCGTGCTTCTTCTCGAACGCGTCCTTGTAGGTGTTGCGCGCCGCGATCACCGCCGACATGTCGCAATCGTTGAACGTGGTCAGCAGGGCGGCGGTGTTCTGTGCGTCCTTCAGGCGGCGGGCGACAGTCTGGCGCAGGCGGGTCATCTTGACCCGCTCCTCGCCCCGCTCACCTGCCGCAGGTGGGGTCGCAGCGGCGGGCGCGGCGGCCGCAGCCGGGGCCGCGCTCTTGGCGGCAGCAGCGGCCAGCACGTCTTCCTTGGTGATCCGCCCGTCCTTGCCGGTGCCCTTGATGCTGGCCGGGTCGATCCCGTGTTCCAGCACCGCCCGGCGCACGGCCGGGGAAAGCGAGGCAGCTTCGGCGGCGGCAGACGCTGCTGCCGCAGCCGGGACGATGGCAGCGACCGAAGCCGGGGATGAAGCCGGGGATGAAGCCGGGGACGGGGCCGGGGCGGGTGCGGCAGTTGCAGCCGGAGCCGCGGCCGCGCCGGCCTCGATCGTGGCGATCACCGCGCCGACGGCGACGTTGTCACCCACCTGCACAAGATGCTGGCCCATTATCCCGGCGACGGGGCTGGGCACTTCGACCGCGACCTTGTCGGTCTCCAGGCTGGCGATCGGCTCATCCAGCGCGACAGCTTCGCCGGGCTGCTTGAGCCATTCGCCAATGGTCGCTTCGGAAACGGATTCGCCCAGGGTCGGGACTTTGACTTCGGTGGACATGTTCTTGTTCCTCAAGCCTTCTTGCGGCGGCGGATTTCATCACGGACAGAGGTGCCGAGCGCATGACTGATCAGCGCGCCCTGTTCGGCCTCGTGCCGCTTGGCCAGGCCCGTGGCGGGCGAGGCGCTGGCAACGCGGCCGGCATAGCGCGGGCGGGTAACCTTGCACCCGGCCGCGATCAGGGCTTCCTCGATGAAGGGTTCGACAAAGAACCAGGCGCCGTTGTTCTTCGGTTCTTCCTGGCACCAGACCACTTCTTCAAGGTTCGGCATCTTCGAGAAGCGCAGCGCCAGCGGCTCACCGGGGAAGGGATAGAGTTGTTCGAGACGGATGATCTGCACGTCCTTGATCCCGGCGGCATCGCGGGCCTCCATCAGGTCATAGGCAACCTTGCCCGAACACAGGATCACCTTGCGGGTGTCCTTGTCCGTCGCGCCGCCCCGATCCGACAGGATCCGCTTGAAATGCGCTTCACCAAGGAACTCGCTTGCCTCGCTCCTCGCCATCGGATGGCGCAGCAGCGACTTGGGGGTCATGATGATCAGCGGCTTGCGGAACGGTCGGTGCATCTGCCGGCGCAGCACGTGGAAGTAGTTGGCCGGGCTGGTGATGTTGCAGACCTGCATGTTGTCCTGCGCGCAAAGTTGCAGGTAGCGTTCCATGCGGGCCGAGGAATGTTCCGGTCCCTGGCCTTCATAACCATGCGGCAGCAGCATGACGAGGCCGTTGGCGCGCAGCCACTTGGCCTCGGATGCGGCAACATACTGGTCGATCACGATTTGCGCCCCGTTGGCGAAATCGCCGAACTGCGCTTCCCACAGCACCAGGGTCTTGGGGTCGGCGCTGGCATAGCCGTATTCAAAGCCCAGCACGCCGTATTCGGACAGCGGGCTGTCATGCACTTCGAACCGGCCGTGGGGCACGGCGGTGAGGGGAATGTACTTGTGCTCGTCGGTTTGATCGACCCACACCGAATGGCGCTGGCTGAATGTGCCGCGGCCCGAATCCTGGCCCGACAAGCGCACGTTGAAGCCTTCGGACAGGAGGCTGCCGAAAGCCAGCGCTTCGGCGGTCGCCCAGTCGAACCCGGTTCCGCTGGCAAACATCTCGCGCTTGGCATCGAGCACGCGGGCCAGGGTCTTGTGGATCTGGATCGAATCCGGGACCGTGGTCAGGGTCCGGCCGAGGCTGTCGAACAGCTTGCGATCGATTCCGGTGTGGATGTTGCGGCGCGCAGTTTCCGGATCGGCCGGAGCGTGCAGGCCGGTCCAGCGGCCGGCGAACCAGTCGGCCTGGTTGGCCTTGTAGCTTTTGGCCGCTTCGAATTCCTGTTCCAGCGTGGCGGTGAAGTGGGTTTCCACTTCGCTGGCATAGGAAGCGTCGATCACGCCTTCCTTGATCAGCCGCTCGGCATAGACCCTGGACACGCCCGGATGCTGGCGGATCTTTTGATACATCAGCGGCTGGGTAAAGCTCGGCTCGTCGCCTTCATTGTGGCCGAAGCGGCGATAGCACCACATGTCGACCACGATGTCGCGGCCGAAGGTCTGGCGGTAATCGACCGCCAGCTTGCAGGCAAAGGTGACCGCTTCCGGATCATCGCCGTTGACGTGCAGGATCGGCGCCTGGACCCCCTTGGCCACGTCGGAGGGATAGGGCGATCCGCGGCTGAACTGCGGGCTGGTGGTAAAACCGATCTGGTTGTTGATGATGAAATGGATGCAGCCGCCGGTGTTGTAGCCGCGCACGCCGGAAAAGCCGAAGCATTCCCACACAATGCCCTGCCCTGCAAAGGCGGCATCGCCGTGGATCAGGATCGGCATGACCTGCTTGTGCTTGCCGGGGCCGATATCGTCGCGGAATGCCTGGTTGGCGCGGACCTTGCCCAGCACGATCGGATCGACCGTTTCAAGGTGCGAGGGGTTTGGCACAAGGCTCATATGCACCTTGATCCCGTCAAACTCGCGGTCGGTGCTGGTGCCGAGGTGATACTTGACGTCGCCCGATCCGCCGACGTCTTCGGGGTTGGCGGTGCCGCCCGAAAATTCATGGAAGATCACCCGGTAGGGCTTGGCCATGACGTTGGCCAGGACGTTGAGGCGGCCGCGGTGGGCCATGCCGAAGACCATCTCGCGCACGCCGCGCTGGCCGCCGTACTTGATCACCGCTTCCAGCGCCGGGATCATCGCTTCGCCGCCATCAAGGCCGAAGCGCTTGGTGCCGACATACTTCTTGCCGAGGAACTTTTCGTATTGCTCGCCGCGGATCACGGCCTGCAGGATTGCCTTCTTGCCGTTGGGGGTGAAGTCGATCGACTTGTCGCCGCCCTCGATCCGCTCCTGGATGAAGCGGCGTTCCTCCACGTCGGCAATGTGCATGTATTCATAGCCGACCTTGCCGCAGTAATTGCGCTTGAGCACGTCGACCAGCTCGCGGATCGTCGCCCATTCCAGGCCCAGCGTGCCGCCCAGATAAACCTTGCGGTCCAGCGCCGCGCCGGTGAAACCGTGGTAGGCCGGATCGAGATCGGCCGGCAGGTCCTGGTGGCTGAGGCCCAGCGGGTCGAGATCCGCCCCCAGGTGGCCTCGCACCCGGTAGGTCCGCACCAGCATCATCGCCCGGATCGAATCCGCAGCCGCTTCCTCGATCGCGCGCGGATCCAGCGCCGCGCCGGCCCCAAATTCTCCGCGGGCCGCAGCAGCCTTGATCGCCACCTGCATCTGCATGGGATCAAGCGCGGCGGTCAGATCATCAGACGCACTGCGCCAATCCGGCTTGGCCCAGCTGGGACCCGGCTGCGGATCATCGGGGAGGAAATCGTGTGCTTCGTTACCCATGGCTCTCAATCCTGGGAGAGGAGTGGTTACGCGCAAGCCCAGAACGGCCCTGCGCGTTATACCGTAAACGGATCAGACGCGTTCCTTGAGGAGCTCTGCCAGCGTCTCACCCAGCAGGCTGGGCGAGGGGGAAACGCGGATCCCGGCTTCTTCCATGGCCGCGATCTTGTCTTCCGCGCCGCCCTGGCCGCCCGAGACGATCGCCCCGGCGTGGCCCATCCGGCGGCCCGGAGGCGCGGTGCGTCCGGCGATGAAGCCGACCATCGGCTTCTTGCGGCCGCGGCGGGCTTCGTCTTTCAGGAACTGCGCGGCTTCTTCTTCTGCGCTGCCGCCGATTTCGCCGATCATGATGATCGACTTAGTGTCGTCGTCGGCGAGGAACAGCTCCAGCACGTCGATGAAGTTGGTGCCGTTGACCGGGTCACCGCCGATGCCGACCGCGGTGGTCTGGCCGAGGCCGATCTGGCTGGTCTGGAACACGGCTTCATAGGTCAGCGTGCCCGAACGGCTGACCACGCCGACGCTGCCCTTCTTGAAGATGCTGCCCGGCATGATGCCGATCTTGCATTCTTCCGGGGTCAGCACGCCGGGGCAATTCGGGCCGATCAGGCGGCTCTTCGAACCCTGCAGCGCGCGCTTGACGCGGACCATGTCGAGCACCGGAATGCCCTCGGTGATGCAGACGATCAGCTCGATCTCGGCGTCGATCGCCTCGAGGATGGCATCGGCCGCACCCGGAGGCGGCACGTAGATGCAGCTGGCGGTGGCGCCGGTCGCGGCCTTGGCTTCGGCCACGGTATCGAACTGCGGCAGGCCGATGTGGGTCAGCCCGCCCTTGCCGGGAGTGACACCGGCGACCATCTGGGTGCCATAGTCGAGCGCCGCCTGGGTGTGGAATTCCCCGGTCTTGCCGGTCATCCCCTGGGTGATCACCTTGGTGTGCTGGTTGACGAGAATGCTCATTTCGTCCCTCCCTTGGGTTCGAAGATTGTCACCATGATCTCAAGGACCGGGCGGTCCTTCACGGTCGTTCGGGTTGAAAAGATTGCGACCTTGTGGCCGGGAATTTCAAAGCCGGTGGTGTTTTCCGTGATCGGAAAGACCCGCCCGTTGAAATGCGCGGCAAGCTGGAATTCGGTAACGTTCTGTCCCTGCTCGCTGGCGGGGTAGAGGACCAGGCACCGGGGTTTGCCTTCGGGCGACTTGCGGTCGATCACGATCCCGGCCGATCTGGCTGCGTTGACATAGACGCGGCTTTCATCGGCCGATCCATCCTTGCCGGTCTTGCGGTCCAGCGTCCAGCCGCCAGCCAGAATCGCGCTGTCATCGATCTTGCCGGTGGTGATGGCGGACACGCAATGGTCGGCCGCCAGCACCGGGGTGGTCAGCTGGGCCGGGTCGGGAACGGCCAGCGACAGGACCAGCGGGGTCAGGACGGCCAGGCTCACGATGCGCCTCCCGCGCTGCTCGACAGCGCCCAGACATCGACCCACACGGCCAGGAAGTCCGGCTTTTCCTGAAGTGAAAGCATAAAGACGTGCTGGCCTGAAAGCAGCACGTTGGAGAAATCGCTATCCGGCAGGCGTTCGCGCATGGAGGCCTTGAAAGCCACGTGACCCGGCGCCTGATCGAACGGCAGGGCAATCTTGCCGCCGATCAGCGCGGTGCGCACGGCGGCCATTTGTTCCTTGCCGGTGACCCTGGCAACGATCCGGCAGCGCGCTTGCGATGGGGACACCCGGGTCGTCAGCACCGAATTGCCGCGCCCGAGCAGATAGTTCAGTTCCCCCGCATCTGGACCCAGCTTGCTGTCCTTGAGCAGCTGGAACGAGCGGCCGCCGATCTTCCAGCCATTCTCGCGCAGATAGCGGAAATCGATCCGGGCGGCAGGCAGGGTCACCCTGGCGCAGGTCTGCACCGCCTCGACGATTTCCGGCACGGCCGCCGGAGAATCGCCGACCGCCTCTGCCGGAGCCTGCTGCGCAGGCGCAACTGGCGGCGGAGCCGGGCTGGCGGCGGCCAGCAGCAGCGCCGCGCCACCCAGCAAACCAAGGCGCACCGTGCGGGTCACTTCTGCTCCGCCGTCATGCCGCTGAACCTCGCGATCATCCGGATCGGACCCAGGTCGATCTGTCTGTACATCAGCGTCAAGTCCGGCTTGGCCGGATCGAACCATACGGTGTTGCCGCGCTGGTCGGTGGTGCGGATGCCCAGCTTGTCCAGCACTGGCAGCGAAACGGCCTCGATCGACGCACGGGTGACCGTGGGATCTGTCCGCCCGCCGGCCATGCAGAAGTGGTACTTGGCATTGCGGCGCATCGCGACGAAGGTCTGCCCGTTTTCAAACCGCATGGAACCGTCCGCGCTGGTTTCCTGCAGCACATAGCCAAACGGCGCGACTTTGGCCGTGGCGATCTGCTTGTCGAGATCGCCCGGATTGGCGAGGCACACCGCCTGATAGGCCGTGAACACCTCCTGCGGGGATGTGATCGGCAGCTCGGTCCGTTGCGCCGCCGCCGGTCCGGCAAGAATCTGGACGGCGGCAGCAGCAAGCAGGGCGGGGAGGAGACTGCGCACTGCCGGCTTAGCCGAGGCTTGGCTCGATAGCCTTGCAGGCCACCAGCAGTTCCTTGACGGCATCGACCGAGACCTGGAAATTGGCCTTGGCTTCGGCGTCAAGGGCGATTTCGATCACTTCCTCGGCCCCGTTCGCGCCGATCACCACCGGCACGCCGACATAAAGACCGTCAAGGCCGTACTTGCCGTCAACATAGACCGCGCAGGGCAGGATGCGCTTCTGATCGCCCAGATAGGCTTCGGCCATGGCAATGGCGCTGGTGGCCGGGGCGTAATAGGCCGAGCCGGTCTTGAGCAGGCCGACGATCTCGCCGCCGCCCGAACGAGTGCGGGCGACGATGGCGTCCAGTGCCTCCTTGCTCGACTTGCCCATCTTGACCAGGTCGGTAACCGGGATGCCGCTGACGGTCGAATATTCCAGCACCGGTACCATGGTATCGCCATGACCGCCCAGCACGAAGGCGTTCACGTCCTTGACCGAAACGCCGAACTCCCAGGCCAGGAAGGTGGCGAAGCGGGCCGAATCGAGCACGCCGGCCATGCCGACCACCTTGTTGTGCGGTAGGCCGGAAAACTCGCGCAGCGCCCAGACCATCGCGTCAAGCGGGTTGGTGATGCAGATCACGAATGCATTGGGGGCGTACTGCTTGATCCCTTCGCCGACCGATTTCATCACGCCCAGGTTGATGCCCAGCAGGTCATCGCGGCTCATGCCCGGCTTGCGCGGCACGCCGGCAGTGACAATCACCACGTCGGCACCGGCGATGTCGGCGTAATCGTTGGTGCCCTTGATGTTGGCATCGAAGCCTTCGATCGGGCCGCACTGCGCCAGATCCAGCGCCTTGCCCTGGGGCATGCCTTCGGCGATGTCGAACAGGACGATGTCGCCCAGTTCCTTCTTGGCGGCGAGGTGAGCGAGCGTGCCGCCGATCATGCCGGCGCCAATGAGGGCAATCTTGTTGCGAGCCATGGTGCGAACTGGTCCTTCCTGCGAATGCGGGATCGCGGCTGCAAACGGACAATCCATCCCATCC
>JBKBSV010000057.1:0-15173 GCA_046291115.1 Novosphingobium sp.
CGACAAAGCTCTTGAAACCAGAGAGCTTGAGCCGCTTGATCCGCATCGTGCCGGTCCGTTCCCCCGCAGGCCCGGATCAGCGGGCGCCAGCGCCCTGCAGCGCGCCCTTGACCTTTTCCCAGGTGTTGAAGTCCAGCTTCTTGCCGTTGAGGAAGAAGGTTGGCGTGCCGGTGATGCCCAGTTCCGTCCCGGCCTTCTGGGTTGCGTTGACGAAGGCAGTAGCCTTGTTCACGTCGGCCAGACAGGTCGCGGCCTGGGTCTGCGCAATGCCGCGCGCGGCGAAAAAGGTGTCCATCCCGCCCAGCTTGGCGATCGCGGCGAAACGCTGGTTCGGCGGCAGCGCACCAGCGGCCTGCAACTGGGCCTCTCCGCCGCTCTGGAGGTTCTGGAACATGGTCTTCTGGAAGGCCCAGAACTGGTCGGCCAGCGGGATCACTGCTTCGGGCGAGCCGCAAGTGGCCAGCAGCGTCGCTGGAACGTCGAGCGCGTTCAGCATGAAGAAGCGCAGTTCATAGCTGACCCGGCCGCTGGCGACGAACTGGCCGAGCAGTTCTGCCGAGGCCGCTTCGGAAAACTCCGCGCAGTGCGAGCAGCTGAGCGCGCCGAATTCCAGCAGCTTGATCGGGGCATTGGGGTTGCCAACGCGGTAGCCGCCATCGGCCGTCACTTCGACCACGTCGGTCCAGGCCTTGCCGGCCGGCGGCGCGATCGCGGCGATCGCTTCGCCCTTGGGCGCTTCACCGGCGGGCGCGGCGGCTTCCTGCTTGCAGGCGGCAAGGCCAAGGGCCAGCGGAGCAATGGCAAGGGTCAGAAACAGGCGGGTGCGCTTGGCGGTCATGATGGTCAGATCCTTGATGTTCGAGTCGGCAAGGCTAGCGGGGAACGGGCAGACGAAGAAGCGCGGCGCACTCTGCCGCCCTGCTTCTCCACAGCTGTATCAACGGATCGCGGCGCTGAGCAGCGGAGACAGGCTGTTCCAGTCATGCACCTGCTGCAGCTTGCCGTTGATCAGGAAGCTGGGCGTGCCCTGGACACCGATCTTCTCGGCGGCATCGGCGGTCTGGTTGGCCAGCTTATTGCCGAGGGCTTCGTTGGCGAGGCACCGGTCAAGCTGCGCGGGGGTGTAACCGCGTCCGAGCATCAGCTTGTAGAGGCCCAGGTCCTCGGCAATGTACTTCATCTTGAGGCCGAATTCGGGGGTGGCCCAGCGTTCCTTGGCCTTGGGATTGCTTGGCTGTTGCAGCCAGGTCTTCTGGCTGGCCAGGATCGCGTGGTGGTTGCCGGCAAACTTCGCCTCCGGTCCGCATTGCGCCAGCAGAGTGGCGGCGACATCGATCCCGTTGCGGAAGAACGACCGCACTTCCACCGCCACCTTGCCCTGCCGGACTGCGCCGGTGAACAGCGGCACCCTGGAATCGACCGCGTAGTGCGCGCAGTGATCGCAGGTATAGCTGATGAATTCGACCAGCCGGACCTTGGCTGCGGGATTGCCGATCAGGTGATTGCCTTCGGCGGTGCGGGCCGTCCGCAAGTCCCACTTGACTTCAGTGGCGGCAACCGGACGGGGCTTGGCGGCCGGCCTGGCAATCAGCGGCGCGGTGCTCAGCAGGGCAGCAGCGGCAAAGGTTCCGGCCAGGGCGGCAGCAAGCGTCTTGGTCATTCTACTTCAGGCTTTCATCCAGTTGCGGGCGCAGTCTGGCCCAGTCGTGGGTGTTCAATAGCAGTTTGCCGTTGATCGCAAAACCGGGAGTTGCGCTCACTCCGGCAGCGCTCGCCGCCTGGCTCTGGGCCTCAAGCCGGGCGGCCATGGCCCGGTCGATCAGGCACTGTTCCACGTTCTGCCGGTCATAGCCGCGCGTCGCCATCAGGTCATAGAGCCTGAAATCGGCGGCGATGGCGCGGTTGCGAGCGCCCAGATCAGCCTGCTCCCAGCGCCGCCGCTGCGTGGCGGTGGCGCTGACCAGCGGCTTGAGCCAGCGCGCCTGACCGAACAGCAGGGCCGAATGGTTCAGGAAGAACTTCTCCTTCGGCCCACAATTGGCCAGCATCGCCGCCGTCAGATCGATCGGGCTGCGGATCACGTGATGAACCTCGATGGCCAGCCGCCCGGACGGAACATAGGCCAGTTGCAGCACGGCATCGGCCTCTACCTGAAAGCGCGCGCAATCGGTGCAGGTATAGCTGACATACTGGGTCAGCCGCACCTTGGCCTGCGGGTTGCCCAGCACGTTGGTTCCGGCGGACGTGCGCTGCAGGGCACGGCTCCAGCCCGACTGGGCCATGGCCCCGGCCGCCAATACGCCAAGCGAACAGGCAAGGTACAACAGGCTGGCAAGCGCGCGCAATCAATCGTCCTTCGCTTCAGGCCCGCCCAGGCTGCGGGCCAGCGATTCGAGCACCGCGCGCAGCTCTGGATCGCCGATGTCGCGCAGGCTTTCACCCAGCTCCAGCGGGATCGGACGCAGCGATGGCGGCGCGCTGGCGCGCTTTTCAGCAGGCGGGGGCTTGACCGCACCTTGCCGAAGCTTGACCCGTGCCACCGCGCTGTAACCGAAGAAGCGGTTGACCCGGGCGATGATCTCAGGCTCCAGGTGGGCAATGATCGGGGCATGGGCGGGGACCACCACCAGTTCCAGGATGCCGCCGCTTTTTTCGCCCATCGGAAAGCGGATCGCTTCGGGGCTGCAAACACGGGCGTGCCGTTCGCCGACGATCTCGGCCCAGCGGGTCACCACGCTGGACTGGACGAAGCCGAACTTGCGAAAGGCGGTGCGGCCGATCTCCGGCATCAGTTCGCCGATCGGGCGGGTGCCTTGCCCGCGCGGCCGTTCATATCGGCGGACGTTCTTTGCCGGCTTTTTCGGGTCCCGTTCCATTGCGGCTCCGGCAATGCCATAGGCGGGGGATGGACGCCACCGCCAAACGCCTGCTGGACTGGTATGATGCCCAAGCGCGCGATCTGCCATGGCGCAGCCCGCCGGGGGCACCCCCGCCCGATCCCTACCGGGTGTGGCTGTCGGAAGTGATGCTGCAGCAGACCACGGTGGCGGCGGTTGGCCCCTATTTCGCAAAGTTCCTGGCGCGCTGGCCGACAGTGATGGACCTTGCCGCCGCCGATGATGCCGAGGTCATGGCCGCCTGGGCGGGCCTTGGCTATTACGCCCGCGCCCGCAACCTGCTGGCCTGCGCACGGGCCGTGGCGGCGCGGGGCGGAGTGTTTCCGACCTGCGAATCGGCCCTGCGGGAATTGCCGGGGCTGGGAGCCTATACCGCCGCTGCCGTGGCCGCGATCGCCTTTGGTGAGCGTGCGGCCGTGGTCGATGCCAATGTCGAGCGGGTCGCGGCGCGGCTGCTGGCGCTGGATCAGCCGCTGCCGGCGGCGCGCCGCACGATCCGGGCCGCAGTAATGCAGCTGACCCCGGCAGAGCGGCCCGGTGATTTTGCTCAGGCGATGATGGACCTTGGCGCAACCGTCTGCACGCCGCGTAATCCGCGCTGCCTGCTGTGCCCTTTGGCTGAGGTTTGCGAGGGGCGCGCGGCCGGGCCTGAGCGGTTTCCGGTCAGACCGGCCCGGAAGGACAGGCCAACGCGGCGCGGACGGGCGTTCTGGATCGAGCGGGACGGGGCAGTCTGGCTGGTCCGCCGCGCAGGCAAGGGCATGCTGGGCGGGATGCGCGCGCTGCCCGACGATGGCTGGTCAGCGCGCGGCGACGGGGTCAGCGATCCGCCCCTGGCCGGGCCGTGGCAGGCGGGCGGCGTGGTCCGGCACGGCTTCACCCATTTCGATCTCGAATTGCAATTGATGCTTTATTCAGGAAGCGATTGGGATAGTCTGCCAGCCAGCACCGGTGAGTGGTGGCGGCTGGACCAGCTGAAGGACGCTGGCCTGCCGACCCTGTTTGCCAAGGCCGCGCGGCTGGCGCTGGCCGATCGGGATTGAGGGAGAAGCACCTTGCACCAACCGCACGATCTGGCGCTTTCGCGCCGCATCCTGCTGCGCTCGGCCGGCTGGCTGGGGGCGGGCGCCGCACTGGGCAGCGTGCCGCTGGCCGGGGCCTGGGCGAAACGCATGGCGCCACCAAGGGCGATCGACGCGCACTGGCCCAGGGTCACCGCGCTGCTTGATCGCTATGTCGGCGAACGCAAGGTGGCCGGCATGGTCGCGGCGCTGGGCTGGGGGAGCGAGGCGCCCGGTTTCATCCAGCGCGGCAAGGAAGGCTTTGACGATCCCGATGCGATTGGCCCGCACAGCCTGTTTCGCGCCTATTCGCAGACCAAGCCGGTCACCGGCATGGCGGCAATGCTGCTGATCGAGGAAGGCAAGCTGAAGCTGGATCAACCGATTGCCGATTTCGCGCCGGAATTCGCGCGGATGAAAGTGGCGATCGATCCGGGCAAGAGCCTGGAATCGCGCCCCGCCGAAACACTGATCACCGTCCGCCACCTGCTCACCCACACGGCCGGTCTGGGCTATGCCGGGATCGGCAAGGACCGGGCGATTACCCGCGAACTGGAACGCCAGGCGCTGATCCCGGCGATTGTCAGCGACATGCCGCTGCCCGGCCTTGGCACCATGGCCAGGGTTCCCGATCCGGACGAGTTCCTGCGCCGCACCGCCAGCGTTCCGCTGATTGCCGAACCGGGCCGGGTCTGGCGCTATTCGATGAGCCTCGATGTGCTGGGCTTGATCATCCAGCGCGCAGCGGGCGCGAAAAGTTTTGCCGCCTTCCTGCAGGAGCGGCTGTTCGGCCCGCTGGGGATGCAAGACACCTTCTTCCACGTGCCGAGCACGCTCGCTGCGCGGATGACCACCAATTATGCGCTGCTGGGCAGCGCCCCGGTGCCGATCGATAGCCCGAAAAGGTCGATCTATTACCGGCCGACGCCGTTTGCCTATGGCGGGGCCGGGATGGTCACCACCGCCGCCGATTTCGACCGCTTCCTCGCCATGATCGTCAATGGCGGGCACCACAACGGGCGGCGGATCATGCGCGCGGAAACGGTTGCGCTGGCCACGTCCAACCTGCTCCCACCCGGCGCCGATACTGCCGGCACCTGGATTGCCCCGCACGGTTTTGGCGCGGGCGGCATATCCGGGACGGGCAAGGAAGAAGGCCTGTTCGGCTGGTCGGGCGCGGCCGGGACGATCGGGATGTGCAACACCCGGCTCAAGCTGCGCACCGGGCTTTACGTGCAATACATGCCGCAGGATCGACTGCCGATCATGCGCGAGTTTCCCGAAGCAGTCGGCGCCGACATTCTGGCCGGCAAGGGCCGTTCGGCATGACCTTCGGCACCATGGCCTTTGCCGGGTCGGGGCTGGACCGGGCCGATCAGCTCCGGGCCGATCCGGACCGGCTGGCCGGATTGATGGACTGGCGGGCGCGGCTCCTCAAGCTCGACGGGCTCGATCCGGTGATCACGCCCGCTGGCACGCTGGACTGGGGCACTCTGGCCGATGCCGCGCCGGAGGCAGAGCTGGTGTTTCTCGGTCTGCTCAACGGCAAGGCCTGCTTTGCCGCGGTTTCGCCCGCGCTGCTCGGCTCGGTTGCTCCGGCCAGCCCGCGGCTGTGGGCGGCAATGAGCAGCCTGACCCCGGACGAACTTTCCATCTACGGCACGGCCCGCAGCCTGGTCGATTGGCATGCCCGGCATCGCTTTTGCGCGCGCTGCGGCAACCCGACGGTGCTGGCCAAGGGCGGCTGGCAACGGACCTGCACGAACGAAGTCTGCAAGGCTGATCATTTTCCCCGGGTTGATCCGGTCACGATCATGCTGGTGGAGCATGAAGGCCGCCTGCTGCTGGGCCGCCAGCCGCGCTTTCCGCCGCGCCGCTTCTCGACTCTCGCCGGATTTGTCGAACCGGGCGAAAGCATCGAGGAGGCCGTGGCCCGCGAAGTGCGGGAAGAAGCCGGCGTTACGGTCGGCAAGGTCAGCTATGTCGGCAGCCAGCCCTGGCCGTTTCCTTCCAGCCTGATGATCGGCTGCCATGCCGAGGCGCTGGACGATGTCCTGACCATCGACCGGACCGAGCTGGACGATGCCGACTGGTTTACCCGCGCCGAAGTGGAAGCGGCGATGCAGGGGCAGGAGGATGCCCGCTTCATCGCGCCGCCCCCGCAGGCGATCGCCCATCACCTGATGAAATGGTGGCTTGCCCGATGACCCGGCCCGCGCGCCTGACGATCGACATCTATTCCGACGTGATGTGCCCGTGGTGCATCATCGGCTTTGTCCAGTTGCAAAAGGCCCTGGCCCTGCTGGAAGGCGAGATTGAAGCCGAAGTGCGCTGGTTGCCGTTCGAACTCAACCCGGACATGCCGAGCGAAGGCGAAGGCCAGGCCGAACACATCGCCCGCAAATATGGCCGCAGCCTGCAGGAGGTGGAAAGCAACCGCGGGCGGATGCTGGAGATCGGCGAGCGGGCCGGATATTCGTTTGCCTATACGGGTGAGGGCGAGCCACCCAAGCCGATGATGTGGAACACCTTTGCGGCGCACAAATTGCTGAAATGGGCGCTGATCGAGGCCGGGCCGCAAAAGCAGACCGAACTGAAGCGGGCGCTGTTCGATGCCCATTTCCAGCAGCGCCGCCAGATCGGGGACGCGCAAGTGCTGGCCGATGTGGCCGCCTCGGTCGGGCTGGACCGCGCCGCCGCCCGCGCCGCGATCGACGATGCAGTGCTTGGTGAAGTGGTTCGCCGCGAACAGGCCCAGGCCTGGGACATGAACATCAGCGGGGTTCCGGCGATGATCGTCCAGGGCCGGGTCCTGATCCCCGGGGCGCAGGAACCAGAGGTTTACGCCGCTGCCCTGCGCCGCGTGGTGGCGCGGGGATTCTAGACCAGCCCCAGCCGGGCGAGGTCTGCCGCCAGCTGGCCGGGCAGGATTTCGCCCGCATCCTCGCCCGCGCCGAGATCGGCCGGTGCGTCCGCGTCTTCCAGATAGCGCCAGCCCTGATGGGCGCGCCTGGGGCGGGGGTGGACTTCGATCAGGCGGGCTTCGATCACGATGTTGGTGCGCCCGCCTTCGGCCGCTTCAAACCGCAGGATCGGGCTGCGCATGACCAGCTGGTGCTTGAAGATCCAGAACAGCGAGCCGCCCGCTTCGCCATTGGCCGGGACGATTTCGGCATGGCGCTTGGGCAGGTATCGGGTGGTCAGCCGCGCTTCGGCCCCGCGCGCTGCGAACCAGCGGCGCAGCTCGTCCAGCGACTGGGCCCCGTAGGCCACCTTGGTCAGATGCAGCGGCATGGCATCAGCTGGCCAGACCGCTCAGCACGGCGAGGCCGAGGAAGCTGAAAAAGCCCATCACGTCGGTTGCCGTGGTGACGAATACCGCAGAGGAAACAGCCGGATCGATCTTGAGCCGGTCCAGCGTCACGGGGACCAGGATGCCAGCCGTTCCGGCCACCAGACTGTTGATCAGCATGGCAAGGGCAATCACCCCGCCGAGCAGCGGATTGCCGAAGATCAGCGCTACTCCGGTTCCGATCAGCAAGCCGAGCGACAGCCCGTTGGCGGCAGCAATGGTAAATTCCCGCGCGATCATCCGCCAGGTGTTCGAACTGGTCAGCTGGTTGGTTGCCAGAGCCCTGACAATCACCGCCAGGGTCTGGGTGCCGGCATTCCCGCCCATGCCGGACACGATCGGCATGAGGACGGCAAGCAGGGCGAACTTGGCAATGGCCGTTTCGAACAGCCCGACGACGCTCGATGCCAGAATCGCCGTGGCAAGGTTGACCACCAGCCAGCTTAGCCGGGTGCGGATGGTCATGCGGATCGGTTCGTTGATGTCGCCATCCCCGGCGCCGGACAGCAGCAGCACGTCCTCGCCGGCTTCTTCCTGGATGATGTGGACGATGTCGTCGACCGTGATCTGCCCGACCAGCCGGCCATCGGCATCGACCACGGCGGCGCTGATCAGGGCATATTTCTGGAATCGCAGCGCAACCTCTTCCTGGTCCATGTCGACCGGAATCAGGGTCTGGTCGCGCTTCATCACGTCGGTCAGGGCAATGCTGCGCGGCGTACGCAGGATCCAGGAGAGCTGGCAGGTGCCGACCGGGTGGAACCGGGTATCGACAATGAAAACTTCCCAGAACTCGTTTGCCAGATCGCGCCCTTCGCGCAGGTAATCGATCAGGTCGCCGACGGTCATGTGTTCAGGTACCGCGACGAAATCGCGGCTCATCAGGCGGCCGGCGGACTCTTCGGGGAAGGACAGCGCCGCTTCGATCGCGGCGCGGTCTTCCGGCTCCATTTCGGCCAAAACGGCCTGCTGGTCTTCCTCGTCGAGGTCTTCCAGCATGGCGACGGCATCGTCGGTGTCGAGCTGTTCGGCAATGTCCGCCACTTCGCCGGCCGGCAGCGTCTCGACCAGCAGTTCGCGAACGTGATCGTTAAGCTCGGCAAAGACTTCGCTGCCCATCAGGTCGCTGATGGCTTTCGCCAGCAGCGGGCGCTCGTCGGCCTCCAGCAGTTCGAACAGGTCGGCGATGTCGGCCGGGTGCAGCGGTTCGACCAGGGCATAGACCTCGTCGTTCTCACCCGCCTCCAGTGCATCGCGGACCCGGCGGATGAAGTCTTTCTTGAGCGTGTTCTCCTCGTCGAGGCTGTCATCGGCGCGCAGAGACGGGTCCGCCGGGGGGAAGGCGTTCTCAAGCACGGCGGCGGCGCGATCGTCCGAAGTCATGGCGGTGGTCTAGGCGCGTCGAAATCAAAAGCAACTGTCCAGACAGACCGAGGGTGACTTTGTCCGCAGGCCCCCTATATCAGGGGCAAATTTCAGGAGGACAAGCATGGCCGAATATCTGACCCTTTCCCTGTCCAGCGGCGGCGACGTCAAGATCAAGCTGCGCCCGGACCTTGCCCCCGGCCATGTCGCGCGGATTGTCGAGCTGGCCAATGAAGGCTTTTATGACGGAGTGAAGTTCCACCGCGTGATCCCCGGCTTCATGGCCCAGGGCGGCTGTCCTGATGGAACCGGTATGGGCGGCTCCAGCAAGCCTGACCTGCAGGCCGAATTCAACGATGAACCGCACGTGCGCGGGGTCTGCTCGATGGCGCGGACCAGCTATCCGCACTCGGCCAACAGCCAGTTCTTCATCTGTTTCGACGACGCCACTTTCCTTGATCGCCAGTACACTGTCTGGGGCGTGGTTGAAGAAGGCATGGAACACGTCGATGCCCTGCCCAAGGGCGAACCCCCGCGCGAGCCGGGGGTGATCCTGAAAGCGAGTGTCAGCTAGGCCGCGATCAGTCGGCGGGGGCCGCAATCGGCACCCGCCGCACCCGCAGGACCTTGATCGGCGGGCTGAGCATCTGGCCCTTCATGAACCCTTCGCCCAGCGTTGGCGAGCGGGGTGCCTCGAAGATCTTGAGCGCCACGTCCATGCCGGTCACCACCTGCCCGAACGCGCAATAGCCCGCGCGCTTTTCCGGATCGGGCGAATCCGGCACCGCATCGAAGCCTTCCAGATCGCTCATCAGGATCGAAAAGTCCGACCGCGCCGTGCCCGGCGCATTGCGGGCCATCGACAGCGTCCCGGCCTTGTGCCTGATCCCGGTCAGGTTGGTCGGCTCGTGCGCGATCGGCGGCAGCAGCTTGGCTCCATCGCGCACTCCGGCCTGGATCAGGCCGTTGGGCTGCGTTCCCCAATCAAGCTTCATTGCGCGATAAAACGCCATCCCGTCAAAACGGCGACTGTCGACATAGCGGATGAAGTTCCTGACCGTTACCGGCGCCTGCTTGTGGAACAGGTCGGCCACGATCGTGCCCAGTTCGGTGACGATTTCGACCCTCACCACATCCCCCAGCAGCGCGGGCGGGACCGGCTTGGGCGCAGGCTTGCGGGGTTTGCCCGCGCCGGTCAGGGCGATCAGCATGGCGGGCAGGGCGGCAAGGACGAATCGGCGCTTCATCCCCTGATTGTGGCCTAGAGTTTCGCCTTCACCAACCAGTCGTGAAAGATCCGCACAGAGCGCAGTTCCAGCGCGTGAGGGCGGCAGATGAACCAGTAGGAATAGGGGCTTTCGACCTCCACATCGAACAGCTTGGCCAGCCGCTTGTCCTCGCTGCGGTGGAAGTGATCATCGTGCATGATTGCGATGCCAAGGCCATTGGCGGCGGCTTCCAGGAGCAGCTGGCCGGAATCGTAATGGTCGATCGCCGCCGGTTGCAGCCCTGGCATGCGAATCGCGGCCTTCCAAGCCGCGAAGCTGTCAGGCAGCTCGGTGTGGATCAGGAAGGTCTGGCGGGAAAGCGCCTCCTGGTCCGGCTGCGGGCCTATTTCCTCGGCCAGCGCCTTCGACGTGAAGCCGTAAACCCGGTTGTGATCCAGCCGCACCGCGTGGAAGCCGGGATCGGGCTGTTTCGAAAGGACGATCGCTGCATCCAGCGTATCACCCACCCGGTGATCGAGATGCGGACTGGTATCGAAATCGATGTGCAGGCGCGGCTGGGCCTTCCTCAGTTCCGGCAGGCGCGGAAACAGGCGCTGGCTGCCGAACAGCGGCAGCACGCCAAGGCGCAGGCGCAGCACCTTGCTGTCTTCCACCTGGCCTTCGACGGCGGCGGCCAGTTCATCGAATTTCGGGCCGACCGCGTTGTAGAAGGCATGGCCATCGTCGGTCAGCTTCATCGCCTGGTGCTGGCGGGTGAACAGCCGCTTGCCGATGAAATCCTCAAGCGCGGAGACCCGGCGGGACAGCGCGCTGGGCGACAGGCCCAGCTCGTCCGCCGCCGCGCGGGCCGAACCAAGCCGGACAATCCGGACGAAAGCCTCGATCGCGCGCAGGGGAGGAAGCCTTCGGATCGCCAAGTGCCTAGTCCTTCACCGCTTCGCCGGTCACCGGGGGGTGCAGCCGCAGCCGGGTAACGCGCTTTTCATCGCCGGCAATCACTTCCAGCTGCCAGCCACTGTCATGGGCCAGCACCGCGCCGACCGGCGGCACCTGCCCGGCCAGCACGAAGGCCAGCCCGCCCAGCGTGTCGACGTCTTCGTCGATTTCACCCAGGCGCGGATCGACCCGTTCGCCCACATCGTCCAGTTCGGCCCGCGCATCTGCCTCCCACAGGCCGTCTTCCAGCTGGATCAGCAGGTCGGTCGGGGCATCGTCGTGCTCGTCCTCGATCTCGCCGGTAATTTCCTCGACCAGATCCTCGATCGTGATGATCCCGTCGGTGCCGGAATATTCATCGACCACCACCGCAAGGTGGGTGCGGCTGGCGCGCATGTCGTTGAGCACGTCAAGCGCGTTGCGGGCTTGCGGCACGAACAGCGGCTGGCGCATCAGTTGGGTCCAGTCCCTGGGCACCTTGCCCTGGG
Source organism: Novosphingobium sp. (assembly GCA_046291115.1). Classification (GTDB taxonomy): domain Bacteria; phylum Pseudomonadota; class Alphaproteobacteria; order Sphingomonadales; family Sphingomonadaceae; genus Novosphingobium. Next base: position 11,329 of record JBKBSV010000057.1, read on the forward strand.
CCAGATAAGTAAAAACGTCCTTGATCAGCATCATGCCGACCACTTCATCCAGCGTCTCGGCATAAACCGGCAGGCGCGAATGGCCGTGTTCGGCAAAGGCATCGACCACTTCCTGCCAGCTGGCGCTTTTGGGGATGGCGATGATTTCCCCGCGCGGAATCGCCACGTCATCGGCATCGTGCTCGGAAAAGTGCAGCAGGTTGCGCAGCATCTGCCGTTCCAGGGGCGAAAGGTCGCCATTGCCGGAATCGGCCTCGCCATCTTCCTCGCGGCTGTCGATCGCTTCCTCAAGCTGGGCGCGCAGCGACTGGTCGGCATCGGCTCCGCGCAGGAAGCGGCGCACCATGCGGGTCAGCAGGCTTCTACTGTCGCCGTCTCCAGAGGAAATGTCGGGCATTGCCCTGTTTCACAGTCCTGTATTGTTATTCGTGATCGCCATATGGGTCGGCAATGCCCAAAAGGGCAAGGGCCTTTATTTCCAGTTCTTCCATCATGCGGGCATCCTGCGGCGATAGCTCATGATCGTGCCCGGCGAGGTGCAGCAGGCCATGAACGATCAGGTGCGCGGCGTGGTGTTCCAGGCTGAGGCCCTTGGCGGCTGCCTCGCGCGTGCAGGTTTCCAGCGCCAGGGCAATATCGCCCAGCATCTCTGGCGGGCCAGCGGGGGCCAGCGCCAGCAGGGCATCGCGCTCCAGCATCGGAAACGACAGGACATTGGTCGGCTTGTCCTTGCCGCGCCATTCGCGGTTGAGTTCGCGGACTTCGCCATCATCAGCAAACAGGACCGAGACGCACAGGCGCGGGTTGGCCAGTTCCGGCGCAACCTGCGCTACGGCGGCCGCGGCGCGCGCGGTCAAGGCTTCCCAATCCGGCGGGGAGGGCCAGTCGGCCTCGATCGCGGTATCCAGGCCCAGGGCTCCGGGCATGGCTCAGGGCACCAGTGTGGTGAACAGGAAAGTTGCAAACAAGGTCAGGTGCAGCACGCCCTGGACCACCGTGGTCCGCCCGGTGCCAAGCGACAGCGAGGTGACGAACAGGGTCAGCATCAGCAGCACGGTCGATACCGGGGACAGGCCCATCGCCACTTGCAGGTCCAGCAGCAGCGCGACCACGGTCACCGCCGGGATGGTCAGGCCGATCGTGGCCAGCGCCGATCCCAGCGCCAGGTTGAGGCTGGTCTGCAGATGGTTGCGCCGGGCCGCGCGCCAGGCGGCCAGGCTTTCCGGCATCAGCACCAGGGCCGCGATGATGATCCCCACCACCGCGCGCGGCGCACCGGCACTGTCCACTGCGGCGGTGATCTGCGGGGAAAGCGCCTTGGCCAGCAGCACCACGGCGACCAGTGCCGCCATCAGCAGCACGCCGCTCAGCGTTATCGTGCCGCGCGGCAGCGGGACATAATCTTCGGCCAGCACCGCGCGTTCGTTCTCGACATCGGGATGGAGGAAGTATTCCCGGTGCCGCACCGTCTGCGCGACCACGAAGGTGGCATAGATGATCAGCGATACCGCCGCGACGAAGACCAGCTGCCCGCTCGTGTAGAACGGCCCGGCCGAGCTGGTGGTGTAATTGGGCAGGACCAGGGTCAGCACCGCCAGCACTGCGACCATGGCCAGGCCGGCGCTCATCCCATAGCGGGTGAACTGCTGCTCGTGATGCTTGCTGCCACCGGCCAGCAGGCACAGGCCGATGATCCCGTTGAGCACGATCATCAACGCGGCAAACACCGTGTCGCGGGCAAGGCCCGCCTGACCTTCGCCGTTGGACAGCATCAGCGAAATGATCAGCGCGGTTTCGATCACTGTCACCGCCACCGCCAGGATCAGGGTGCCGAACGGTTCGCCGACGTGATGGGCAATCGTTTCGGCATGATGGACGCCGGCAATCACTGCGCCGATCAGCATCGCGCCCACCACCAGCGCCAGGAGCAGAGAGGCCGACGGATCAAGCATCAGCGCTGCCAGCCCCAACAGGGGGGCGGCAATCGTCCAGCGGGGCAGCGCGTTCAGCAGTTGCAGGGCTGGTGCGATGGGGTTCCTCCAGCGGTTGGGGGCATGGTTCCGGCAATCATGTTCCCGGCACTATAGAGGCGATTCGCAATTTTGCGAGGGACTTGGCTTACCCTTCCTGCCCTTCATAGGCCTCGACAATCCGCCCCACGATCGGGTGGCGGACCACGTCGGCCGCAGTGAAGCGGGTGATGGCGATGCCTTCCACCCCTTCGAGGCGCTCGACCGCGTCGTTGAGGCCGCTCAGCTTCGGGCCGCCGGGGATATCGACCTGGCGGGGATCGCCGCAGATCACCATCCGGCTGTTCATGCCGAAGCGGGTCAGGAACATCTTCATCTGCTCGCGCGTGGTGTTCTGCGCCTCGTCCAGGATCACGAAGGCGTCGGCCAGCGTGCGGCCGCGCATGAAAGCGATCGGCGCGATCTCGATCTCGCCGCTGGCAATACGGCGTTCGACCTGTTCGGGCGGCATGCAATCGTACAGCGCGTCGTAAAGCGGGCGCAGGTAGGGATCGACCTTTTCCTTCATGTCGCCGGGCAGGAAGCCCAGCCGCTCGCCCGCTTCCACCGCGGGACGCGACAGGATCAGGCGCTGGACCGATCCGGTCATCAGCTGGCTGACGGCCTGGGCCACCGCGACATAGGTCTTGCCGGTGCCGGCCGGGCCGAGCGCGAAGATCACGTCGCTGCGGGCCAGCGCCTTCATGTATTCGATCTGGGTCGCGCTGCGCGGAACAATGGTTTTCTTGCGGGTCCGGATCATGATCGGCGGCGCGCCGTCATCGCCGCTGACGATCCCTTCCAGTGTCGGTTCGGCCGACATGACAATGATCGATTCGACCGCGCCGGGATCCAGTTCGTGGCCCTGCATCAGGCGCTGGTGCATGGTTTTCAGCACGTCGCAGGCGCGCGCCACGCCGTCTTCCGGCCCTTCGATCTGCGCCCGGTTGCCCCGCGCGGAAATGAACACCCCCAGCCGGTTTTCGATCAGCACCAGGTTGGCATCGAACTGTCCGAACAGGGCGCCCAGCATGGTCGCTTCTTCGAACTCCAGCTCGGCCCGGGCGCGGGCGGGAGAAGGGCGGGTCGGCGCCTCGGGCCAGGCGCGGGCAGGTTTGCGGGCCATTTGCTCCTTTCAGGTTCGGCCACAGCGGCCGCCGAGTCGGAAAGTTAGGCGCAAGGTTGCCGCGCGCAAGCGACGGATCGGTGACAGACGGTGGAAAACCGCTCAGCCGTGGACCGGCTGCAACAGTCGCGCGGCCAGAGAGTTGGGACCGGCTTCGATCAGTTCCACCTCGACCAGGTCTCCGATAGCGGCGGCCCCGCTGAAATGAACCGATTGCAGCCACGGCGACTTGCCCAGCCATTGCCCTTCGTGCCGGCCCTTGCGTTCGACCAGCACGGTGCAGCGCTTGCCGACCGAGGCCTGGTTGAATGCCAGCTGGTCACGGTTAAGCGCGGCCTGCAGGCGCTGGAGCCGTTCGTCCATCACTTCGGGCGCGATCTGGCCGGGCATGGTTGCTGCCGGGGTGCCGGGCCGGGCCGAATACTTGAAGCTGAAGCACTGGGCATAGCCGACCTGGTCGACCAGCCGCAGGGTCTCCTCGAACTCGGCATCGCTCTCACCCGGAAAGCCGACGATGAAATCGCCCGACAGGGCAATGTCGGGCCGCATCGCGCGGACCTGATCGAGAATGCGCAGGTAGCTCTCCGCCGTGTGGCTGCGGTTCATCGCCTTCAGGATCCGGTCGCTGCCCGCCAGAACCGGCAAGTGCACGAAAGGCATCAGTTTGGATACAAAGCGGTGTGCCACAAGCAGCCCGTGGGTGAAATAGG
>JBKBSV010000058.1:0-14928 GCA_046291115.1 Novosphingobium sp.
TGACCAATGCCGAGTTCAAGGCGCTGTTTGGTCCCGCTCCGCGTGCCGGCGGCGACTTTGCCTGGATCCTGATCAAGTTGCCGCCGGGGATTGACAAGACCTCACCCAACCTGGCGGTGTGGCTGGGCGGTGGGCCGCTGGGCGTGCCTGGCAACGATCCCGCGCCCGATGCGATCGGGGTGATCCGGTAGGGTCAGGCCAGCCCCTGCCAGATCAGCCGCAAGCCCAGCGCAACCATCAGCAGGTAGATCAGGGTATAGAACCGCGCAGTAGCGAGTCTGCGGACCAGCCAGACCCCGGCAAGCGTCGCTACCACCGCCAGCGGCGCCAGCAGCGCGGCGGCTTCCAGCACGGGGCGGTTGAACGAGCCGAGCAGCAGGTAACTGGGCACTTTCATCACATTGATCGCGGCAAAGGTGATCGAACTGGTGCCGACGAACTCCTGGTGCGGCAGGCGGCGCGGCGTCACCCACATCTGGAACGGCGGCCCGCCGGCGTGGGCGATCTGGCTGGTAAACCCGGTCGCCACCCCGAACAGCATGCCGACCCAGCCGGGTGAACTGGACGCAGCGACGAACCGTCCGCCGCGCTCGATCCACAGCCGCTGCAGCCCGAACGCCAGCGTGATCGTGCCCAGCACCAGCAGCAGACGACCCTGTGGCACCACCGCCGCCAAAACCGCTGCCAGTGCGATCCCGGCCAGCGCACCGGGCAGGATCCAGCCGATGATCCAGCCATCCCAGGTCTTGCGATAGGACCAGACGCTGACCGCGTCTTGGACCAGCAGCACCGGCAGCAGCACGGCAGCGGCTGTCACCGGCGGCAGGGCCAGCGCCAGCAGCGGCGTCGCCAGCGCGCCGAGGCCGGAAAAGCCGCCCTTGGCCAGGCCAAGGGCCACCACGGCCAGTGCCGCTAGGCCAAGCGTGAAAGGGTCTGACAACAGGTCCATTCCTTCTGCCAGCACTCTGCGCCGCGCAAGGCAAGTCCGCATTGGCCCTCGACCTCGGAGCGCACCCCGGCTAGTCTGGCACCAGTTTCCCGACTTGAATGGATCCCGCCATGCGCCACCGCCTGCTGCTGACCGGCACCCTGCTTGCCTCCATCGCTCTTGCCTCGGCCCTGCCGGCCAAACCTGCGCGCACGCCAGAGCAGGTTGCGCTCGCCGCGCTCGCCGCAGCGCCAGTGTGGGACGGGCACAACGACGTGCCCGATGCCCTGCGCGACCGGCGCAAGAACGTGCTGGACGGGTTCGACTTTGTCGATACCACCGGCACGGCCGATCCGGGCCGGGGCTTTGCGGCCATGCATACCGACATCAGGCGGCTGCGTGCGGGCAAGGTCGGGGCGCAGTTCTGGTCGGTCTATGTCTCGGCCAGCCATGCCGATGCCCGTGCGGTCCAGGCCACGCTGGAACAGATCGATGTCGCCAAGCGGCTGATCGCGAGCTACCCGCAAGATCTGCAATTCTGCCTCGATTCCGCCTGTGTCGAGGACGCCGCGAAGAAGGGCCGGATCGCCTCTTTGCTGGGGATGGAGGGCGGCCACTCGATCGGCGGCAGCCTGGCCGTGCTGCGTCAGTTCTATGCGCTGGGCGCGCGTTACATGACGCTGACCCATTCGAAGAACAACACCTGGGCGGATTCGGCCACCGACGCGCCGCAGCACGGCGGGCTCACTCCGCTGGGCGAGGACGTGGTGCGCGAGATGCAGCGCCTTGGCATGCTGGTCGATATCTCCCACGTCAGCGAAGAAACCATGCTGGACGTGTTCCGCATCGCCAGGGCCCCGGTCATCGCCAGCCATTCGGGGGCCTATGGTGTCAATCCCCATCCCCGCAACGTGCCGGACAGCGCGCTTGATGCGCTGAAGCTGAACGGCGGGATCGTGATGGTCAATTTCTACCCGCCGTTCGTGCTCGATGCCGCGCGCCAATGGGGGGCGGAACGCGATGCCCAGCAGGCCCGGCTGAACACACTGTATCGCGGCAATCCGGCCCTGGCCAAGGCCGCGCTGGATGAATGGGTCAGGGCCAACCCGAGGCCGCTTGGCTCGGTCAAGGATGTGGCCGACCACATTGATTATATCGCCAGGCGGATCGGGGTCGATCATGTCGGCCTGGGCGGCGATTTCGACGGGATCGACGTGACCATTCCGGGGCTGGATTCGGTGGCCGACTATCCCGCCCTGTTCATCGAGCTGGCCCGGCGCGGCTGGAGCCAGCAGGATCTGGAAAAACTGGCCAGCCGCAACATGATGCGGGTGCTGAAGGCCGCCGAAGCCTATGCCGCCAGCCAGCGCGGGGCGCGGCTGTTCGAGAACCCGACCAGCTTCTGATCCTTGCTCAGTGCGCTTCGATCCGGCCGAGGATGCGGAAGAAGAACGCGGTCGACCAGCCGATCAGGACCATGCCGAGGATCGATTCGAACGCCCCCAGCAGCCGCCATTCGGGCAGGATGTGGGTGTCGTTATAGCCGACGGTCGAATAGCTGATGGTCGAAAAATAGAGTGCGTCTTCAAGGCTCGAGGTTGCGCCAAGCCCCAGATAGGCGAGCGTAAAAGCCCAGATTTCCAGCCCGTGCAGGGCCAGGATCGCCATGACGATCGCCAGGGTAAAGGCTACGCCGCGCGGAGAAAGCGGGGCCAGCCGCTCCATCCGTTCGACCGCGGCCTCGGTTCGCAGCGCCCGGGCCAGGCTGAACAGCCCCGTCCCGTGGATCACGACGCACAGCATCGCCATTGCTGTGGCAACGCCAAACTGCGGGGCCAGCGCTGCCATGCGGGCTAGTCTCGCAGCAGTTCGTTGATCGCGGTCTTGGCGCGGGTCTGGGCGTCAACCGTCTTGACGATCACTGCGCAGTACAGCGACGGACCGGGCGATCCGTCGGGTAGCGGCTTTCCGGGCAGCGATCCTGGCACCACCACGGCATAGGGCGGCACGCGGCCGATATGGACTTCGCCGGTGGCGCGGTCGACGATTCGGGTCGAAGCGCCGATGAACACGCCCATCGACAGCACGGCCCCTTCGCAAACCCGCACGCCTTCCACCACTTCGCTCCGCGCGCCGATGAAGCAATTGTCCTCGATCACCACCGGTCCGGCCTGCAGCGGCTCCAGCACGCCGCCGATCCCGACCCCGCCCGACAGGTGAACGTTCCGGCCGATCTGGGCGCAGGAACCGACCGTGGCCCAGGTATCGACCATCGTGCCGTCGCCGATATAGGCCCCGATGTTGACGAAGCTGGGCATCACCACCACGCCCTTGCCGATATGCGATCCGCGCCGCACCACGGCGCCGGGCACGATCCGGAAGCCGGCTTCGCGGAAGCGGTTCTCGCCCCAGCCGGCGAACTTGGACGGCACCTTGTCAAACGCCGGAGCGCCAGCCGCGCCGCCATCGACCACCACGTTGTCGCTCAGGCGAAAGCTCAGCAGCACGGCCTTCTTGAGCCACTGGTTGACCTGCCAGCCGCCCTGTCCGTCGGGCTCGGCCACGCGGACGCGGCCGCTGTCGAGCAATTCCAGCGCGGCCTCGACCACTTCGCGCACGTCGGCGCTGGCTGGCGTGACGCTGTCGCGCGCGTCCCAGGCTTGTTCGATGGCGGCGGCAAGGTCGGCGGTCACGGCGCGTCTCCGATTTGGCAGAGTTGTCGCGCGGGGCCTATCCCGCCCGGCCAGCCGGGGCAAGAACCGCCCTGCCTCTAGGGGAAAGAAATTTCTGGTTCAGCATGGCCGTGTCAGATTGTAAGGGATGGCGGCGCGCGGTCGCCGCGCTGTCACGCAGGGGTCGTTCGCATGGCAAGAACCGTTCTACTTCAGGCCCGCGGGCACTTGGGTGCGGGGTTGCTGTCGTTGGCGCGGGGGGCTGGCTGCGGCGGCGGGGTGGGATCGACCCCGCCGCCGACACCTGCCCCGACCCCGACCCCCACACCTTCCCCGACGCCAACCCCGACGCCGACACCAACCCCGACGCCGACGCCGAGCACTTCGTTCCAGACCGCCGAGTACAACCGCTCCACCGGTCCTTCGCAGCACGGGGCAATAACCGCCTGGTCGGCCGGCTATTCCGGTACGGGCGTTACCATCGGCATCGTCGATTCCGGCATCGATACCGACAATCCCGAATTTGCCGGCCGGATTGTCGCGTCCTCGCGCGACGTGGTCGATGCTTCGCGCGGACTGAAGAATCCCGACAGCGATCACGGCACCAATGTCGCGCTGGTCGCCGCCGGTGCGCGCAACGGCACCGGGGTGCTGGGGATCGCCTTTACTGCCAACATCGCCATGTTCCGGGCCGATTCGATCGGCAGCTGCGCGACTGAGAACCAAAGCGATCCCGACAGCGGCTGCAAGTTCAGCAGTCCGGCGATTGCTGCGGCGGTCAATGCGGCGGTCAGTGGCGGCGCCAAGGTCATCAATATTTCGCTGGGCGGCGGCACGGCCGACATCCAGCTGCGTAATGCCATCGCCAATGCCGCCAATGCCGGGGTGGTGGTGATCGTCTCGGCCGGGAACGACGGGGATTCGACTGATCCCGACATCGATCCCAACAACCCCGATCCCTTCGCCACCAGCCTGCGCACGGCCGGCAACGGCAACGTCATCATCGCCGGGTCGGTCAATGCCAGCAACGTGTTTTCGGCCTTTTCCAACAAGGCCGGATCGCAATCGACCTGGTTCCTGTCGGCGCGCGGCGAACGGGTCTGCTGCGTCTATGAAAATGGTGAGCTGAAAGTGGTGACCAACCCGGACGGCAGCCGTTCGGTCTATGTCTTCTCCGGGACCAGCTTTGCCGCGCCGCAGATTGCCGGAGCCGCGGCGCTGCTGTTCCAGGCATTTCCCAATCTGACCGCGCAGCAGGTCGTGGACCTGCTGCTGCGCACGGCCAGTGACGCGGGCGATCCGGGCACCGACAGCACCTATGGCCGGGGGATCCTCAACATCACCGCGGCCTTCGCCCCGCAAGGCCCCACCAGCCTGGCCGGCAGCGCCGTGCCGATGCCACTGGGCGACAGCACCGGGGTGACCTCCGCGCCGATGGGCGATGCCGGACTGCGCCGGGTTGGCCTGGGTGCGATCGTGCTTGATGGATACAGCCGCGCCTACCAGGTCGATCTGTCCGCCGGTCTGCGCGGTGCCAACCTGCAGCCCCGGCTGGGTCCGGCACTGGAACGGCAGGACCGCCATGTCGCGATCGGTAACGATCAGCTCTCCGCCTCGTTCTCGATTGACGGCAAAGACCGGGCGGCGCAGATGCCGTGGACCGGTCTGCTCCGCCTATCCCCCGAAGACGCGAAGATGGCGCGGGTGCTGGCAGCGCGGGTGGTGGCGCGGGTTGCCCCCGACGCGCAGATCGCCTTCGCTTTCGCGCAAGGGGCCGATGGCCTGGTCGCGCGGTTGCAGGGCCAGGACCAGCCTGCTTTCCTGATCGCCCGTTCGCCGCTGGACGATGTCGGCTTCGGCCGGGACGAGAGTTTCAGCTTCGCCGCGCGCCACCGGCTGGGTCCGTGGGGCATAACCATCGGCGCAGAGCAGGGCTTGGCCATGTCGGCCGCCCCGGTGCTGAGCGAGGCGAGCAATCTGGGCCGCACCCGGCTCGATCCCGCCAGCCGCCTGTCGGTCTCGCTTGATCGCCGGTTCGGCCCCGTTGCCATGGCCCTTGGTGCCAGCTGGATGGGCGAAAGCCGCACCGTGCTGGGCGCCCGGTTCCACGAAGGCTTGGGCGGGCTGGGCGGCGATACGCTGTTCCTTGATGCCAGTGGCGAGTGGCGCGCCGCGCCGGGCTGGCGGCTGGGGCTGGCCGGGCGCTACGGCTTCAGCGCTGCCCGCCGTAGCGGATCGGTGGTCGCGGGCTCTGACCTTGGCAGTTCGGCCTGGGCGGTCGATCTTGCGCGTGACGGGGTGTTCCGAGCCGATGACAGCCTGGCCCTGCGCCTGGCCCAACCGCTCCGGGTGGAGCGGGGCGGGCTGATGCTGAACCTGCCGGTAGCCTATTCCTATGCCACGCTGGAGCCAACCTATGGACTGGTCCCGCTGTCGCTGACCCCGCAGGGGCGTGAACTGGATGCCGAACTGGTCTGGCGCGGTCCGCTGCTGCGCGGGACGGCAATGCTGAGCCTGTTCTACCGCAGGGATCCCGGCCATTACAGCACGGTGCCCGATGATCGCGGCGCCGCGGTCAGCTGGTCGAAGCGGTTCCGGTAAGACGGTCCGGTAAGACGGGCGGGGCCGGCCCCCGCCCCGCCTACATCCCGGCCCGCCGCGCGAATTCGGCGGCGCGGTCGACCAGGGGCTGGACCCGGTCGGACATCGCCTTGGCATGGGCGGAACTGGCCGTGCCGTCGATCACCCGCTTCTTGATGCCCTGCATGATCCCCGCCAGGCGGAAGAAATTGTAGGCAAAATACCAGTTCATGTCCGGCACGGAACTGCGCCCGGTCTTTTCGCAGTACCGCTCGACCACTTCTTCCAGTTCGGGAATGCCCAGCGCCTTGCGATCAAGATCCTGCACGCCGGAGCGGCCGCCGTTGTCGGTCACCCAGGCCATCGCCACATAGGAAAAATCACCCAGCGGGTCGCCCAGGGTGGACAGTTCCCAATCGAGCACGGCGAGCACTTCGGGGCGATCTTTAGCCCAGATCATGTTGTCGATCCGGTAATCGCCATGGACCACCCCGGTGCGGGTCTGTTCGGGCAGAGTCGCCGGCAGCCATTCGATCAGCCGCTCCATGTCAGGCATCAGCTCGGTCTCGGACAGCTTGTACTGCTTGGTCCAGCGATCGACCTGGCGGCCGAAATAGTTGCCCGGCTTGCCGAAGTCGGACAGGCCGACCGCCGCGACATCGACCTGGTGCAGCGCGGCCAGGGTATCGATCATCGCCATGTAGGTGGCGCGGCGGTATTCCGGCGCGTCCTTGGGCATGGCGCCGTCCCAGATGGTCCGGCCATCGACCATGTCCATGACATAGAACCACGATCCGATCACGCCATCGTCGGTGCACAGGCCGAACTGCTTGGCTGCCGGGAACCCGGCCTTGTTCAGCGCGTTCTGGACCTTGAATTCGCGGTCGACCGCATGGGCGCTGGGCAGCAGCGGGCCGAACGGCTTGCGCCGCAGCACGTAATTGCCGCTTTTCGCCTCGATCTTGTAGGTCGGGTTCGATTGTCCGCCCTTGAACTTGGTCAGGTGCAGCGGCCCTTCGAAGCCTTCGACATTGGCCTTCATCCATTCGGCCAGCCGGCCTTCGTCGAGCCTGTCTGCACCTTCCGGTTCAACCGTGCCGACAAAGGCTTCCTCGGCATTCATCAGATCGGTCATGCCTGGTCCCTCAGCTGTCAAACACGATCACCGAGCGCGCCGAAGCCCCCGACTTCATCGTCTCGAAGCCTTGGTTGATCTTCTCCAGCGGGATCCGCTCGGCGATGATCGTGTCGAGATCGAGCATCCCGCGCATGTAGAAATCGACCAGCCGCGGCATGTCGACCGGGAAGTGGTTCATGCCCATGATCGCACCCTGCAGCTTCTTGCCCGAAAGCAGGTCCATCGCGCCAAGGCCAACCGAGTGATTGAGCGGCATCATCCCCAGGATCGTCGCCGTGCCGCCGCGGCGCAGCGACTTGACCGCCAGTTCGCCCGAGGCCGGACGGCCAACCGCCTCGATCGCGTGATCGACCCCGCCCTTGGTCAGCTCGATGATCTGCGCGGCGGCATCTTCGGCCAGGGCATCGACCGTGTGGGTTGCGCCCAGCTTGACCGCCAGCTCGCGCTTTTCAGGAACCGGATCGGCAGCGATGATCTTGCCCGCGCCGGCGATCTTGGCGGCGTTGATCGCGGCCAGCCCCACCCCGCCACAGCCGACCACGGCCACCGTTTCGCCCGGCGTCACCTTGCAGGCGTTGAAGATGGTGCCCGCCCCGGTGGTCACCGCGCAGCCGATCACCGATGCGCGGTCAAGCGGCATTTCCGGATCGATCCGGGTGCAGGCGTGCTCGTGGATCAGCATCATTTCGGCAAAGGCCGAAAGGTTGAGCATCTGGGCCACCGGGCTGCCATCCGGGCGGCTCAGGCGCGGTTCGGCACCCGGCGCGCGGCGGGTGTCGCCGCCCAGGCACAGCGCCATCCGGCCGGTGACGCAGAATTCGCAGTGGCCGCAGAAGGCCGAAAGACAGGTGACGACCGCATCACCGACCTTGACCGTGCGCACTTCGCTGCCCACCGCCTCGACGATCCCGGCCGCTTCGTGGCCCGGCACCGCGGGCAGCGCGTGGGGATAGGTGCCTTCGATGAAGTGGAGATCGGAATGGCACAGGCCGCAGGCGGCGGTGCGGATCAGCACTTCGTGCGGGCCGGGCTTGCTGATCTGAAGCTGTTCGATCTCCAGCGGCTGGTTCGGTGCGACGAGGACTGCGGCTTTCATTTCTCTCTCCGATTTCCCCTCCCGTTGGCGGGAGGAGTCAGGGCAAGGGCCGGCTGGCGGCCTGCTGATTGCTGGCCTTCCGCCCCCCGGCACAACAGGGGCGGAAAGCCGGTTTCGGGCCTAGCGGGCCACCCCGAGATCGCCCGAGGTCGGACCCGACGGCGCCTGCGGCGCATACTTGCCCATTTCCAGGCGCGCGATCGAGCGGTTGTGGACTTCGTCCGGGCCGTCGGCAATACGCAGGGTGCGCTGGCTGGCATACATCCTGGCCAGACCGAAGTCTTCCGAAACGCCGCCGCCGCCGTGGGCCTGGATCGCATCGTCGATGATCTTCAGCGCCATGTTGGGGGCCTTGACCTTGATCATCGCGATTTCGGCCTGGGCGGCCTTGTTGCCGACCTTGTCCATCATGTCCGCCGCCTTGAGGCAGAGCAGGCGCGAGCATTCGATTTCGATCCGGGCTTCGGCAATGCGCTGTTCCCAGATCGAGTGCGTGCTGATCGCCTTGCCGAAGGCGACACGCGACTGAAGCCGCTGGACCATTTTCTTCAGCGCTTCCTCGGCCACGCCGATGGTGCGCATGCAGTGGTGGATGCGACCCGGTCCGAGGCGGCCCTGGGCGATTTCGAACCCGCGTCCTTCGCCCAGCAGCATGTTGCTGGCCGGGATGCGGACGTTGTTGAGCCGGATTTCCATGTGGCCATGCGGCGCATCGTCATAGCCGAACACCGGCAGATGGCGGACGATTTCCACGCCCGGCGAATCCAGTTCCATCAGCACCATCGACTGCTGCTGGTGCTTTTTCGCCTCGAAATCGGTCTTGCCCATGACGATGGCGATCTTGCAGCGCGGATCGCCCGCGCCGGAGGACCACCATTTGGTGCCGTTGAGCACGTATTCGTCACCTTCGCGGCGGATCGAGCATTCGATGTTGGTGGCATCGGAGGAAGCGACGGCCGGCTCGGTCATCAGGAAGGCAGAGCGGATTTCCCCGTTCATCAGCGGGGTCAGCCACTTGTCCTTCTGCTCGCGGGTGCCGTAGCGGTGCAGCACTTCCATGTTGCCGGTATCGGGCGCAGAGCAGTTGAACACTTCCGAGGCAAAGCTGACCCGGCCCATTTCTTCGGCGCACAGCGCATATTCGAGGTTGGTCAGGCCCGGACCGTCGAATGCGAAAGTATCGTCCACATGGGTGCGGCCCATCTGCGGCGGCATGAACAGGTTCCAGATCCCCTGGGCCTTGGCGCGGGCCTTCTCTTCCTCGACGACCTGGAGCACCTTCCAGCGATCGCCCTGGGCGTCTTCCGCCTTGTAATCGGCGATGCGGGGGCGAAGGTGCGTCTCGATGAAGTCACGGACGCGGTCGCGCCAGTAAACCTGCCGTTCGGTGGGATCGAAATCCATGGGATTTTCCTTTCCTGATACTGTCGAGTCTCGGAGGCGTTCCTGCCACGGCCAGGCGGCCGAGCCAAGGGTGAATTAATCGCGCGGTTAAGCTTGTCAGGGGTGCATGCCCTCCGCGTCGGGGTTGGTGCGCGCCGCGCTCAGCTTTGCCAGTCGCGCTTCGTGATCGGCACGGGTGATCGGAAAGCGGCGGATGACCAGGAACACGCCGATCGCAAAGGCCGCCACGATCAGCGCATAGGTCAGCGAAAGGGTGTCGATCACGCCGGCCGGCACCTGGCCCGGATCGGCCTTGCCCTGCAGACCCGAAAAGGCGAGCATTTGCCCGGTCACAAAAATGCCCAGGCCCGTGGCACATTTGGCCATGAACATGTTGCCGGCAAAGAATGCCCCCTCGCTGCGCCGCCCGGTCTGCTCCTCCGATGCCTCGACCACATCGGCCACCATCGAGCTGGTCGAGATCATCGCCGAGACGTTGAATACATTGGACAGGAAGAACAGCGCGAACAGCACCGCGGTCGATGCCGCGCTGCCCACTTCCAGCCACAGCCCGGACGGCCGCAGCACTAATGGCGTGACCCAGATTGCCGCCCCGATCAGCGCGGCGGCCTTGGCGGTATCGCGCTTGCCCCAGCGGGCATGCAGGCGCGGCAGGACCATGAAGGTCACGATCACGCTGAGGAACAGGATCCAGGGATAGAACTTCAGCGCATCGCGGCTGAATTCCCAGACGAACAGGTAAAGGTAGTTGCTGATCGTGAACGTGATGCCCTGGCTGGTATAGGCCAGCGCCCCGCCCGCCAGCAGGATCAGGAACGCCCGGTGCGAAAAGCTCTCGCGCAGTTCCGCAAAGGCCGTCAGCAGGCTGAACTTCGAGCGGGCGCGCGGCGGATAGCCGGCGACATAGCGGTGCTGCGCCGCGGCCGAAATCAGCACGCCGAGCGTGATCAGCAGCGCCCCGGTGATCCCGTAGGCCCGGTAGCCATCGGCCTGGAGCAGACCGTCGACGAGGAACACGTTGTAGGCCAGCATCATCACGAACAGCCCGCCGGCCCAGCCGAACAGGAAGCGGAACCGCATCAGCCGGGTCCGCTCGTCATAGTCGCGGGTCAATTCGGGCACGAGCGCGACCGACGGCACTTCGCAGGCCGATACCAGGATCCGGATCAGCACGGCCAGGCCCACCAGCCCCCAGAACGATGGCGCTTCGTTGACCGACCACAGGAAGTACCATGAAATCCCCAGCGGCACGGCCGCGGCATAGAGCCAGGGCAGGCGCCGCCCCCAGGGCGAATAGGTCCGGTCCGAGAGGTAGCCGATGATCGGGTCGATAAATCCGTCGAGCACCAGCGCCAGCATCAGTGCCAGGCTGACCAGCCGGGCATCCATGCCCAGAACCTGGTTGTAATAGAGCATCAGGAAGGTCAGGAAGCCGTTGTCCTTGACCCCATAGGCGATCGAACCCAGCCCGTGAAAGAAAGCCAGGCGGGTAGGCAGGCGGCCCTCGATCGGCTGCATCAGGACTGGCCCGCGCCCGCCGCCTCGGCCATGGTCTGCAAGGCATCAAACAGCCCCGGCGCTTCGGGATCCCAGCTGTGCCGCGGCCCGACGGTGATCCCGCCATCGACGATCAGCGAGGCCCCGGTCATGAACCCGGCAGCATCGCTGGCCAGAAAGGCCACCGCATGGGCAATGTCGTCCGGCATGCCCGGCCGCGCCACCGGCTGGGCCTGGCTCGACATCTGGAAGATCATCGCCTTGGCTTGCTCGACCAGTTCCTCGGGCATTTCCATGCTGGTGGTGAAGATGTTGGTGTTGATGAAGCCCGGCTGGACCGCGTTGACCCGGATTGCGTGCCGCGCAAGGTCGGCCGCCGCGCACTTGGTCAGGTGCAGCACCCCGGCCTTGGCCACGGCATAAGCGGTGGGCGAATAGCCCGGCCCGACCGCCGCGATCGAACTGGTATTGATGATCGAGGCGCCCTTGCGGCCCTTCATGTGCGGCACGGCATAGCGGATGCCCATCGCGACCGAGCGCAGCAGGAGGTGGAAGGTGAAGTCCCAGCCCTCGGCATCGACTTCCTCGATTGTCCCGCGCGCGCCGCCGGCACCGGCATTGTTGAACAGCACATCGATGCCGCCGCAGGTCCCGGCGGCGTGGTTCATCAGCGCCTCGATCTGGGCCACGTCGACCACGTCGCAGGCCACCGGAATGATATTTTCACCTTCGCGGGCAACGGCCTGGGCCCCGGCCAGGTCCAGGTCGGCGGCGAAAACGGTCGCTCCTTCGCGCGCGAACAGCAACGTTGCCGCCCGTCCGATACCCGACGCTGCACCCGTGACGACGACGCTCTTGCCGGAGAATCGCATGGCCTCTCCTCCTTGTCTGTTTGCGCTCAGCTTAGGACGGGAAAAGGTCCGGTCAACGCCCTTGGCTTTTACGCTACGGCAACGGGGCTGCGGACATCCGGGCTTGCGCGGCAGGGCAAAGTCCATTTAACCTTTCGGTTAAGAGAGGAGTCTGATCCATGTCCGACCTTGATGCCTTCCGCGCCGAGATTCGCGCCTGGCTTGAACAAAACTGCCCGCCCGAAATGCGCGAACCAGTCCGCGATGACGAGGACATCTGCTGGGGCGGTCGCAAGTTCAAGTTCAAGAACGAAGCACAGAAGCTGTGGCTGGAACGCTGCGCGGCCAAGGGCTACACCGTGCCCGACTGGCCCAAGCCCTATGGCGGTGCGGGAATGAGCCCGGCCGAGGCCAAGATCTGGCGGGAGGAAATGAACCGCATCAATGCGCGGCCGCCGCTGTCCAGCTTCGGGATCTGGATGCTTGGCCCGGCGCTGCTCAAATTCGGGACCGAGGAGCAGAAGGTCCATTACCTGAACCAGATCGCCCGCGGCGAGATCCGCTGGTGCCAGGGTTATTCCGAACCGGGTTCGGGCTCCGACCTGGTCAGCTTGCAGACCTATGGCGAGGACAAGGGCGATCACTGGGTGGTCAACGGCCAGAAGATCTGGACCTCC
The DNA here is from genome assembly GCA_046291115.1 of Novosphingobium sp. Lineage (GTDB taxonomy): Bacteria > Pseudomonadota > Alphaproteobacteria > Sphingomonadales > Sphingomonadaceae > Novosphingobium. Next base: position 12,844 of record JBKBSV010000058.1, read on the forward strand.
TACGCCGACAAGGCCGACTGGATCTTCTGTCTGGTCCGCACCGACAAGACCAACAAGTACCAGGGCATTTCCTTCCTGCTGTTCGACATGGAAAGCCCCGGCGTTTCGACCAAGCCGATCCTGCTGATCAGCGGCAGCTCGCCGTTCTGCGAAACGTTCTTCGATAATGTGAAAGTGCCCAAGCACCAGATCGTCGGCGAAGTGAACCGCGGCTGGGATGTGGCCAAATATCTGCTGGGCCATGAGCGCGAAATGATTTCGGGCGCGGGCGGGAATGACCGGCTGAACACCATCGGTGCCTTTGTGAAGCGCAATGGCCTTGAAGACCCGCTGCTGCGCGCGGAACTGGCCATGTTCGATGTCGATGCCCTGGCCTTCACCGCCATGGGTGAGAAGTTCCTCGACGAAATCAAGGTCGGCAAGGCCCACCCGGCCCAGCCGAACATGATGAAATACGCCGGGACCGAGCTGAACAAGCGTCGGCACGAGCTGCTGATGGCCGCTGGCGGCAGCGCCGCGCTGGAATGGGACAGCGCAGGCTCGAACGGCGGCAGCAAGGCCCGTGCCTGGCTGCGGACCAAGGCCAATTCGATCGAGGGCGGCACCAGCGAGGTGATGCTCAACGTGATCTCGAAGCGGATCCTCGATCTGCCGGGGGCCTGAGCGCCCGGTCTTGTCATACGCCACCGCGGGTTTGACCCAGAGTGGCGCTTCCATCCCGCAGCGGGCAAACCAGGCGGGATCCCGGACCAGATCCGGAATGCTTGAACCAATTCAGGGAGGCTCCCATGCCGCTGTACCACACCGAAGATCAGGCGATGCTTGCCGATACCGCCCGCCAGTTCATGGCCGAGGAAGGCAACATCGCCAAGCAGCTGCGCCACTGGCGCGACACCAATTGCAAGGACGGTTTCGGCCACGCGCTGTGGAAGCAGTTTGCCGAACTGGGCTTTACCGGCATCCTGGTGCCCGCAGCGGACGGTGGCCTTGGCATGGGCCATGTCGAGGCCGGAATCGTGCTTGAGGAGATTGGCCGCAACCTGACCCCTTCGCCGTTCCTGACCAGTTCGGTCATGGCCGCGACGGCGCTTGCTGCGGGCAGCGACGATCTGAAGGGACGTTATCTCCCCGGCTTGCTGGCGGGCGACAGCGTGTTCGCCGTGGCCATCGACGAAGGCCCCAAGCACCGCCCCGAACGGATCGTCACCCGCGCCGAACGATCGGGCAACGGTTTCAAGCTGTCGGGTGCGAAATGCTTCGTGGTCCAGGGCGGCAGCGCCGACATGCTGGTGGTTGCCGCCCGCACCGCCGGCAGCGATGACGATAGGGACGGGATCACCCTGTTTGCCGTGCCGAAGGACGCCGCGGGCATGAGCCTCGACGTGGTCCGGCTGGTCGACAGTGCGCAAAGCGCCCATGTGAAGCTCGACGGTGTCCAGCTGGATGCCGATGCGGTGATCGGGGAAGTCGATGGCGGGCGCGAGGTGCTTGACAAGGTGCTCAGGGCCGGGCGGATCGGCGCGGCGGCGGAAAGCGTCGGGGTTGCCGCCGGCGCCTTCGACATGACCACCACCTACCTCAAGCAGCGCAAGCAGTTCGGCAAGCTGATTGGCGAATTCCAGGCCCTGCAGCACCGCGCCGCGCACCTCTACTCCGAACTGGAAATCGCCCGCGCCAGCGTGATCAAGGCGCAGCAGCTGCTGGATGCCGGCAGCGAAAAGGCCGATCTGATGGTTTCGGTGGCCAAGGCCAAGGCCGGCAAGGCCGCGGGCCTCGCGGTCAGGGAAGGGGTGCAGATGCACGGCGGCATCGGCATGACCGACGAATACGACATCGGCCTCTACATGAAGCGCGACCGCGCCCTGGCCGAATTCATGGGCGACATGTATTACCACGCCGACCGCGTGGCCCAGCTGAGCGGGTATTGAGGAGAACAGCGATGGATTTTTCGAAGCTCTTCAGCCTTGAAGGCAAGGTCGCGCTGATTACCGGCGGCAGCCGCGGGATCGGCAAGATGCTGCTCGAAGGCTTCCTCGCCGCCGGGTGTGAACGGGTCTATATCACCGCCCGCAAGCGCGAGCAGAT
>JBKBSV010000059.1:0-13297 GCA_046291115.1 Novosphingobium sp.
CGATTTCTACGATCGCCGGCCGTTCCGTGCCGAGCAAATGGTCATAGCGCGCGCGCAGCGCGGCCAGGCCGGCGGGCGTGATGGGCGAACCTTCCGGCTTCATCCCGGATAGGGCTTGCCAAGGAAGTAGCTGAGCGGGTTAGGGCCCTTGTAAAGCGCCCTCGCCGGGTACAGCGCTTCATAGACCACGGCGTTCTCAAGCACCTTCTGGACATAGCCGCGTGTTTCGGTGATCGGGATCTTCTCGACCCACTCCACCCAGTCGATCCCGCCTTGGCGCGGATCGCCATTGGCCCGCAGCCACTTGTTCACGTTGCCCGGCCCGGCATTGTAGGCCGCCACGGCCAGCGGATAGGATCCGCCGTAATTGTCCAGCATCCGCCGGAAATAGCCGTCACCCAGCGTCAGGTTGTAACCGGCATCGCTCAGCAGCGCCTGCCCGTCATAGTCCAGCCCCATCTTGCGCGAGTGTTCGCGTGCGGTCAGCGGCATCAGCTGCATCAGCCCGCGCGCTCCGGCATGGCTGATCGCGTTCATCGCAAACTGGCTTTCCTGCCGGGAAATGGCGTGCACGAACGTCCAGCTGGCACCGGGCGGGACCGGAATCAGCGGGAAGCTGGTTTGGCGGAACACGCCGTGGCCATCGACATGCGCGGCCTGCCCCAGAATTACGCCCAGGTCACGCCGGCCCAGTTCGCGCGCCAGATCGGCTACCAGCACGTGATCGCTCTCGCTCTCGGCCTGGTCGGCAATCTCGCGGAAAAACCGCACGGCGGTGGGCCAGTCACTCTCTCGCGCCACTTCGCGCACGGCCTTGGTCAAAGGGCGGGCATTGAAGGCCTCGCGCTCGGTCGCAGTGGGGATCGTCATCGGGCTGGAGCCGAGCGGTGGCAGCGCCCGGTCCAGCCGTTCGAGCGACAGCATCCCATAGTAGCAATCGGGATAGGCTGCGGCCATTTCGAAATAGCGGTTTGCCTCGGTCTTGTTGCCGGCCTGGGCTGCTGCGCGTCCGGCCCAATAGAAGCCCTTGGTGCGGGTCTGCGGGCTGCGCGCTGCCGCGCCATAACGATAGAACAGCGGCGCGGCGCGGGCACCGTCACCCAGCGTCCACAGCGCCCTGGTCCCGCCAAGCCACATCAGCGAAGTATAATCGTCGCGGATCGAAAAGGACTGGGCCGATACGTCCGTGCCGGGCGCGAAGGCATCGTCGATCGAGGCTGCGATCCGCACCGCGCTGCCAGCGTCGGCCGAGCGAGCCACGGCCAGCAATTCGGCAATCCAGCGGCGAGGTTCGCGCGGGGGAGCGTTCAGGCGCGGGCGATTGGCCAGCAAAATGGCGGCACTGCCCGTCTGCCCGCTGCTGCGCAGGAAGCGGACGCGGTTGTAAACCCAGCCGGCATCGCCCTGCATGGCCGGACCAAGATCGATCCCGGCGCTGCCCGGATCCTTGCCGTTGACCATGCCCAGCCGGGCGGCAAAGTATAACCGCCGGTCGGGCGAGACATAGAGCAGCTGCCTCTCCGCCTGCGGGCCTGATCCGGCCCACAGCAGGGCATCCATTCGCACGTTGTGATCGTCCGCCGTCAAGGCCGGGCCCAGCCGAGCGAACAGGGCGGCTTCCTGCATATCGCCCAGCGGTCCGCCGCGCCAGGCTTCCAGCGCAGTCTGCCGTGCTTCCGGTCGGCCCAGCGCGAATTGGGCGACTGCGTAGTGTCCGCGGCCCTGGTTGGTCAGCGGCGGGAAACGGTCGAAATAGGCGGCAATCTGCGCCGGGTCCACGCTTTCGCGGTCCAGCGCGCGCTCGGCAAAGGTGCGCAGCTTGCCCTGTTCGGGCAGGCCTGGATAGGCCAGCAGGAAGCCCGAATAATCGGCAAAGGTGAAACCGGGACTGGCCGTCAGCAACTTCCAGCGCTGCACCGCCATGTGCATGTCGCCCGGCGGCAGCGCGCGCAGCTGGGTGCGGGCCTGATCCCACTCGATCCCGTCGTTGGCCATGGCCGGGAAGGGTAGCCAAGCCAGCATGGCGACAGCGCAAGCAAATTTGGTGCGAAGCATGCTGGACATTATCGAAAAAGGTTCCTTATGGCGGGCTGAACAAGCCTCCTATGGGGCATAGGCAGGGATAAAGTCCATGTTCTCCGGCTCAATTCCGGCTCTGGTCACCCCGTTGCGCGATGGCGCGGTGGATGAAGCGGCCTTTCGCCGCCTGGTCGATTGGCAGATCGATCAGGGATCTTCCGGGCTGGTCGCTTGCGGCACAACCGGCGAAGCGCCGACGCTCAGCAATGATGAACAGCACCGCCTGTTCGAAGTCTGCGTCGAACAGGCTGCCGGACGGGTGCCGGTGATCGCCGGCTGCGGCAGCAACGATACCCAGACCGCGCTGTGGCACATGCGCGAGGCCAAGGCGATCGGCGCCGATGCCGCGCTGCTGGTCGCGCCCTATTACAACCGGCCCAGCCAGGCGGGGCTGTTGGCGCATTTCAGCTTTCTGGCCGAACAGGTCGATCTGCCAATCATCCTTTACAACGTTCCGGGGCGGACCGTGACCGACATCAAGCCGGAAACGACGATCGAACTTGCCCGTCGTTTTCCGGGCCGGATTGTCGGGATCAAGGATGCCAGCGGCGACATGACGCGGCTGACCGCGCACCGGCTGGCGCTGGGAGCGGGTTTCATCCAGCTTTGCGGCAACGACGACATGGCGCTGCAATACAATGCCGGGGGCGGGGCGGGCTGCATTTCCGTCACGGCCAACATCGCGCCGAAGCTGTGCGCCGAGTTCCAGGCCGCCAGCCTCGCTGGTAACATGGCCAAGGCGCACGAAATCAACGAGCGGCTGTTTCCGCTGCACCAGGCGCTGTTCACCGATGCCAGCCCCGGTCCGGTCAAATATGCCATGGCCAAGGTGCTGGGCTGGATCGGCGAGGAGGTCCGCCTGCCGCTGGTGACTGCCAGCCCCGCAAGCCGCAAGGCGGTGGACGCCGGATTGGCGCATGCCGGGATTGCCTGACCTGCTTCGCCCAGCCTGATTGGAGGCGGCGGGAATTTGTTGGGGGCGCGGCATTTCCTTTTTGGCCACGACCTCTTACATGGCGCTCTATCATGGCCCGCCCGCTCCACGCCCAGTTTGACAAGAAGAAGATCGTTGCCGAGAACCGGCGCGCGCGGTTTGACTATCATATCGAGGATACGACCGAGGCCGGCATCGCCCTGACCGGCACCGAAGTGAAAAGCCTGCGGTTTGGCGAAGGTTCGATCGCGGAGAGCTATGCCGAAGTCAAGAACGGCGAAGTCTGGCTGATCAATTCCAACGTGCCCGAATTCAGCCACGGCAACCGCTTCAATCACGAGCCGAAGCGTCCGCGCAAGCTGCTGCTTCATGCGCGCGAGATTGACCGCTTTACCGGGGCGGTTGAGCGCAAGGGCATGACGCTCGTGCCGCTTTCGATATATTTCAACAGCCGCGGCCGGGCCAAGGTGGAACTGGCCCTGGCCAAGGGCAAGAACGTGGCCGACAAGCGCGCCACGATCAAGGAACGCGATTGGAAGCGGGATCAGCAGCGGATCATGCGGGAATACAAATGAGCAGTCTGCCGCACCGCATTGCCCGCTGGGCCAACCGCAACATGCCAAGACGCGAAGAGCTTGAGCACAACCGCTGGGTCGGCCCGTTCGCCCGGCGGCCGGAGCTGTGGCGCTTCACCCGTCGTTCGGTTCCGCGCGGGGTGGCAGTGGGTCTGCTGGTCGGGATCTTTGCCTTGATTCCGGGGATCCAGATTGTCGGTGCGGCACTGATGTGCGTGCCCAGCCGCGGCAATATCCCGATTGCCGCACTGATGACTTTCCTGTCCAACCCGGCCACCACTCCGCTGATCCTGGCTGCTTCGATCTGGCTGGGCAACCGGCTGGGCTTTCATGCCGATGTGACCACGTTCAACGCGCTGATGGCGCGCGGCGCGTCCTTGCGTGAATGGGCCTACTGGCTGCTGTCCGATGCCGCACCGGCGATGCTGCTGGGGCTGTTCGTCATCTCGGTGATCGCGGCGGCGATCGGCTACCTGATCAGCTCGTTTGGCTGGACCTGGTGGGTCAAGCACAAGCGCAAGGTTGCGCTTGAACGGATCCGGCAGGAGCGCGGCGAGGGATGAGCGCGGATCAGCCTGCCGCCGCAGCACCGATGGCCGAGCGCCTGGGGCTGGGCGCGGCGCTGCTGGCCAGTACCGCGCTGGTCTGGTTCGCGACCAGAGAAGCTGCGGCTGTCGCCGGATTTGCCGCCGGTCTGGCTGCGCTGGGGGCGATTGCGTGGTTTTCAGCGCGCCCCCGCACTGTCGCGGCCGAGCCTGTGCTGGCCCTGCCGGACTGGTCGGTCACCGTCGCGGCGATCGACCGCAGCGATGCGGCGATTGCGATCACCGACCGGGCCGGGCGGCTGGTCTGCGCCAACCCGCTCTATGAAAAGTGGTTCACTGCCGCCCATGCCCCGCCGCGCCTGAGCGTGGACAATGCCAGCCTCGAACGGCTGGCCAAGGCGGCACGGTCTGCCTGGCGTGACGGGGCGGGCAGTGCCGACTTGATCGAGAGCCCGGCCGGCAAATGGCAGGCCAGCGCGCTGCGCGCCGGGCGGGCCGACGATTTCCTGGTCTGGACCCTGACCGCGCTGACCCCGCCGGATCTGGTTGGCGAACTGGTTCCGCATCTTGACGGCAAACTGGGCCGGGCGCTCAGCCAGGCCGGGTTCGCCCTGGCGATCGTGGATCCCGACGGCAAGCTGCGCGCCGCCAGCAGCGGCTTTGCCGCCCGCGCCACCGGTGATCCGGCGGCGATCCTGACCGGGCAGGACTTTACCAGTCTGCTGCACCAGGACGAGGGCGACCGGATCAGCTGGGCGCGCGACGGCAAAAAGGGCGCGCCGCTCAGTCTGTTCTACCTGCCAGTGGCTGATCCGGATGCTCCCGGCCCGGTCGATTATGACAGCACCCCTTCGCTGATCCTGCTGGCCGATCACGGTGTCGGCATCGGTGGCGGCGCGAGCGAGATGACCGCCGCTGTCCCGCACCTTGAAGCCTTGCTGGCAGCTTTGCCGCTGGGCCTTGCCATGGCTGATCGCGATGGGCGCCTGTTGTTTGCCAACGTGGCCTTCATGCGCGCAGCGGGGCTGGAAGGAGAGGCTCCGCCGACCTATCCGACCGACCTGGTCGTGCAGGAAGACAAGGGGCCGATTTCCGACGCGATCCGCCGCTTTGCCCAGGGGCCGGCCAGCAGCGGCGAGATCGGCGTGCGGCTGCGCAGCCAGCCGGAAGAACCGGTCACGCTCAGCCTGGCCGGCGTGCGCGGGCTGGGCGAAGCAGCGGTGCTGCTGGGGTTGACCGACACGTCCGAGGAAACCCGCCTCAAGCGCCAGGTTGCCCAGGCCACCAAGATGCAGGCGGTTGGCCAGCTGGCGGGCGGGGTCGCCCACGATTTCAACAACGTGCTGACCGCGATCCTCGGCATCTGCGATCTGATGCTGCTGCGCCATACGCCCGGTGACAGCGATTATGACGATATCCAGCAGATCCGCGCCAATTCCAACCGCGCCGCCAGCCTGACCCGGCAACTCCTGGCCTTCAGCCGGCAGCAGACCCTGCGGCCCGAAGTGTTGCAATTGCCCGATGTCGTCTCTGATGTTTCGCAAATGCTCAAGCGGCTGATCGGGGAGAAGATCCAGCTGGTGGTCACCCATGACCGCGATCTGGGTCCGGTCCGTGCCGATCCGACCCAACTGGAACAGGTGATCGTCAATCTGGCGGTCAATGCCCGCGATGCCATGCTGGCCAAAAGCGAGAGCGGTGGCAAGCTGACCCTGGCGACCAAGAAGATCACTGCCGCCGATGTCCGCGCGATGCGCAGCGGGATCATGCCGCCGGCGGACTATACCGCGCTGGTGGTCGAAGATACCGGAACCGGCATCGCCGCCGATCACCTTGGCAAGATTTTCGAGCCGTTCTTCACCACCAAGGACACCGGCAAGGGCACCGGCCTCGGCCTGTCCACGGTCTATGGCATCGTCAAGCAATCGGGCGGCTTCATCTTTGCCGACAGCGAGCTGGGCCGCGGTACTCGCTTTACTGTCTACCTGCCAGTTCATCATGCCAGTGCCGAGGAGGCTGTGCCCGGCGCGGCCAAGGTCGAGCCGGCTGCACAGTGGTCTGGCGGCGGCCGGATCCTGCTGGTCGAGGACGAGGACATGGTCCGCGCCGTGGCAGAGCGCGCACTGACCCGCGCCGGGTTCGAAGTGACAGCGGCGAGCGACGGCGATGAAGGGCTGGAGATTGTCGAGGGCGGCGGGCAATTCGACCTGATCGTTTCCGACGTGGTGATGCCGGCTATGGACGGCCCCAGCATGGTTCGCGAAATCCGCAAGCTGCGGCCGGATCTGCCGGTGCTGTTCATGTCGGGCTATGCCGAGGAACAATTGCGCAAGGAAATCGACATCGCCAATGTCGGGTTCCTGCCCAAGCCGTTTACCGTTCGGCAGATCACCGAAAAGGTCGGCAGCGTGCTGGCTTCGGCCAGGGGGGCAACGCTTAGTCGATGACAGCCCGGCGATAGAGGTGCCATGTGGCATGGCCCAGAACCGGCAGGATCACCAGCAGCCCGGTAAAGGCCGGGATCATTGCGGCAAACAGGGCAACGGCAATCACCACGGCCCAGCTCAGCATCACCGCTCCATTGGCCTGAACCGTGCGCAAGCTCTTGATGATCGCGGTCAGGAAATCGACATCGCGATCGACCAGCATCGGCAGACTGATCACTGTCACCGCATAGAACACATAGGCAATGACCGCGCCTACTGCGGTGCCTACTGCCAGCATTGCATGGCCTGCTGCGGTTGTGAAAACTTCCAGTTACTCCGATCCGACCCCGCTAGTCGCCATGAAGATTGCGAAGATGCCATGGGCCAGGATCATCCAGAAGGTAAAGCCGACGAAAATGAAGCCGCCCATCATCAGCAACTGATCGTCCCCGCGTCCGCGCAGCGCACCAAGCACGGTGCCCGAGGACAGCGGCAGACCTGCTGCGCGCCGCCTGCTCACCTCGTAAAGGCCAACTGCGGTGAACGGTGCAAGCAGCGGGAATCCGGCGGCGGCAGTAAGCAGCCAGCCGGTTGCGCCGCGCGATGTCAGGGCCGAAGCCAGGGCCAGCCCGCCCGCGACGTAGATTGCACCAAAAAACAGGCCATAAAGTGGATGGGCCAGAAAATCGCGCCAGCCTTCCACCAGCGCACGACGCAAATCGGCCAAGGTCAGATCCGCCGCTACGTTCACCGGGGAAATCGGTGCTTGCTGCGATTTGGTCATCGCCACCCCCTCAAGGTTCCGTTCCAGAAAAAAGAGTGCCGCAACTGGCCGGTGAGAGCAAGGGCAGCAGGCCGATTTCCGGGCATCATCCCGTGTTCCAAAAATGTTTGCGTTCCCTACTTGTTCCAAAAGAACAAATGCGATACATCGACTCGCACGTTGACCTTATGGGTCGGCTGGTTACGCAAGGGGAACGTCAATGGCTGCTCAACTCAAGCTGATTCAGGAAGGCAAGGATTCTATGGACCGTCAAAAGGCGCTGGAAGCAGCGCTGGCGCAGATCGACCGTGCATTTGGCAAGGGCTCGGCAATGAAGCTGGGCTCGAAGGAAACGATGGAGGTGGAAGCCATTTCCACCGGTTCGCTTGGCCTGGATATTGCGCTGGGCATCGGCGGTCTGCCGCGCGGCCGGGTGATCGAGGTGTATGGCCCGGAAAGCTCCGGCAAGACCACCCTGGCGCTGCACGTGATCGCCGAAGCGCAGAAGAACGGCGGGACGGCGGCTTTCGTCGATGCCGAACACGCGCTCGATCCGGTCTATGCCAAGAAGCTGGGGGTGGACATCAACGAACTGATCGTCTCCCAGCCGGATACTGGCGAACAGGCGCTGGAGATTGTCGATACGCTGGTGCGTTCCAATGCGATCGACGTGCTGGTGGTCGATTCGGTCGCCGCGCTGGTCCCGCGAGCAGAGATCGAGGGCGAGATGGGGGACAGCCATGTCGGACTGCAAGCCCGTTTGATGAGCCAGTCGCTGCGCAAGCTGACCGGCTCGATCAGCCGCTCGCGCTGCATGGTGATCTTCATCAACCAGCTGCGCATGAAGATCGGGGTGATGTACGGCAATCCAGAGACCACCACCGGTGGCAACGCGCTCAAGTTCTACGCCTCGGTCCGGCTCGATATTCGCCGTACCGGGCAGATCAAGGATCGCGATGAAATCGTCGGCAACGCCACGCGCGTAAAGGTGGTCAAGAACAAGGTCGCTCCACCGTTCAAGCAGGTCGAATTCGACATCATGTACGGCGAAGGCATATCCAAGATCGGCGAGATCCTGGACCTGGGCGTCAAGGCGGGGCTGGTCGAGAAGAGCGGGGCCTGGTTTTCGTATGACAGCATCCGGATCGGTCAGGGGCGTGAGAACGCCAAGAACTACCTGAAGGAAAATCCCGAAGTTTGCGACCGGCTGGAGGCTGCGATCCGCAGCCAAACCGAAGGTCTGTCCGGAGAAATGATGGCTGGCCCTGACGCGGAGGACGACATCTGATCTTCGAAGAGTTGCCGGACCGACGGGCCGCCCGCCATCGGTTCCGGGACTGGAAGGAGAGCGCCCCGGTTCCCCGTATCCCACGGGACGTTCCCCAGCACAGGCCGGCGCGGCTACCTTGCCCAAGGTCGTCGCGCCGGTTCCTGTTTCGGTCCTGGGGCATATCGTGAAAACGGGCTCAGGCGGCGGGAAATGCCAGCTTGCTCGCGGTTCTTGCCGCGCCTAATCTCGGACAATGACGACAGGATCAGACTGGCGGGCCCAGGTGGGCCGAACCTGGGCAGAGAACTATCGCCTGACCGATCGCAGCTTTGCCGGCCTGACCGAGCGTCTGCTGACCCGGATTGGCGGTTGCGAAGGGCAAAACGTGCTCGACATCGGTTGCGGTGCGGGGGAACTCTCGCTGGCCGTGGCGCGCGGCAATCCGGCCGCGTCGGTGATCGGCGTCGATGTTTCGCCCGATCTGGTCGAGGTAGCCCGCCAGCGGGGCGGGGCGCATGCCAATGTCAGCTTCGAACTGGCCGATGCCGGATCCTGGAGCCCGGCCAACTTTCGCCCCGACCGGTTGATCTCGCGTCATGGTGTCATGTTCTTCGATGCACCGCGCGGCGCCTTTGCCCATCTGCACGGGATATCTGCCCCTGGCGCCGAACTGGTCTTTTCCTGCTTCCGCAGCCCAAGGCTCAATCCCTGGGCGACGCAGCTTGCCAGCTTGCTGGAATTGCCGCCGGTGGCTGATCCCCATGCGCCAGGCCCATTCGCCTTTGCAGATCAGGATTACGTGACGGCGATCCTGACCGAGGCCGGCTGGCGCGATGTGACCCACACCGAAGTCGACTTTGCCTATGTCGCCGGGATGGGAGAAGATCCGGTCGATGATGCGCTGAACCTGTTCACCCGGATTGGCCCGGCTGCACCGGTCCTGCGCGCGCTGGAAGCCGACAAACGGGAACAGGCTCTGGGCTGGATGCAGGACTGGCTTGATCAGCATCGCAGCGGCGATCTGGTGGCCCTGCCCGCGGCAGCCTGGATCGTCACCGCAGCACACTGAAATCGCCCTTTCCCGGCTTGCCGCCCGCCGAAGCGTGGCTTATCGGCGACAGCATGACTTCGACCAACGAAATCCGCCGCTCGTTCCTCGAATACTTCGGCCGCAACGGGCACGAAGTGGTGCAATCCGCGCCTCTGGTTCCGTACAATGACCCGACATTGATGTTCACCAACGCGGGAATGGTGCCGTTCAAGAATGTCTTTACGGGACTTGAAACCCGCGCCGTGCCGCGCGCAACGTCCAGCCAGAAGTGCGTTCGTGCCGGTGGCAAGCACAACGATCTCGACAATGTCGGCTATACCGCCCGGCACCACACGTTCTTTGAAATGCTCGGCAATTTCAGCTTCGGTGACTATTTCAAGGAACAGGCGATCACGCACGCCTGGACTCTGCTGACCAGGGAATGGGGCCTCAACCCTGACCGCCTGACCGCCACCGTCTATCATACCGATGACGAGGCGTTCGACCTTTGGAAGAAGATCGCCGGCCTGCCGGAACAGCGGATCATCCGGATCCCGACCAAGGACAACTTCTGGGCAATGGGTTCGGACGGTCCGTGCGGTCCGTGCAGCGAAATCTTCTATGATCACGGCGATCACATCTTCGGTGGTCCTCCGGGCAGCCCGGACGAGGATGGAGACCGGTTCGTCGAAGTCTGGAACCTGGTCTTCATGCAGTTCGAACAGGCCGCCGACGAGATTGTCGGCGAACTGCCCAGGCCGAGCATCGACACCGGCATGGGACTGGAACGGATCGCCGCGGTCTTGCAGGGCGTGACGGACAATTACGATACCGACACGTTCAAGGCGCTGATTGCAGCTTCCGAAGGGTTGACCGGCGTCAAGGCCGAAGGCGAAAGCAAGGCCAGCCACCGGGTGATCGCCGATCACTTGCGCTCGACCAGCTTCCTGCTTGCCGATGGCGTTTTGCCCAGCAACGAAGGCCGCGGCTATGTGCTGCGCCGGATCATGCGCCGCGCCATGCGCCATGCCCATCTGCTGGGTGCGAAAGAGCCGCTGATGCACCGCCTGGTGCCGGCGCTGGTGCAGGAAATGGGCGCTGCCTATCCGGAGCTCGGCCGCGCCCAGCCGTTGATCGAGGAAACCCTGCAGCGCGAGGAAGTGCAGTTCCGCCGCACGCTCGCCAATGGGCTCAAGCTGCTTGATGAAGCCACTGCGGGTCTTGGCGATGGCGGTCAACTGCCGGGCGAGACTGCCTTCAGGCTCTATGACACCTATGGCTTCCCCTATGACCTGACCGAGGACGCGCTGCGCGCCCGCGGGATCGGAGTGGACCGCGCCGGTTTCGATGCCGCCATGGCCCGGCAGAAGGCCGCCGCCCGCGCCGCCTGGAAAGGCAGCGGGCAGGCGGCGGATGCCGAAGTGTGGTTCGATATCGCCGAACGTGTCGGTGCGACCGAGTTTACCGGTTATACCGCCACCATGGGTGAGGCACAGGTCGTCGCCCTGGTCAAGGACGGCCAGGAAGTGGACAGCGCCAGCGCCGGTGACGCGGTCTCGGTGATTGTCAACCAGACGCCGTTCTATGGGGAAAGCGGCGGTCAGATCGGCGACAGCGGCATCATTGCCGGGGCCGATGGCCTGACCATTGCAGTGGCCGACACTGCCAAGCCGCTTGGCCGGCTTCACGCCCACAACGGCACGGTCCAGTCCGGGACCGTCAAGGTCGGCGATGTCGTGCGGCTTGATATCGATGTCGCCCGCCGCGATGCAATCCGCGCCAACCATTCCGCTACCCACCTGGTCCACGCAGCCTTGCGCAACCGGCTTGGCGCGCATGTGACGCAAAAGGGCTCGCTGGTTGCGGCTGATCGCCTGCGGTTTGACTTCTCGCACCCAGCGGCGCTGACGGCCGAGGACATCGCCGCGATCGAAGCCGAAGTGAACGCCGAAATCCGTGCCAACGAACCGGTCGTTACCCGCCTGATGAGCCCGGATGACGCCATTGCCGCCGGGGCCATGGCGCTGTTCGGGGAAAAATACGGCGACGAGGTTCGCGTGCTGTCGATGGGCCGCACCACCGACAGAACCTATTCGGTCGAGCTGTGCGGCGGCACCCATGTGCGCGCGACCGGCGATATCGGGCTGTTCCGCATCGTCAGCGAAAGCGCGGTCAGCTCGGGCGTGCGGCGGATCGAGGCGATGACTGGTGAGGGTGCCTTCCGTTACCTCGCCGCGCGCGAGGATGCGCTCAAAGGCGCTGCCGCCATTCTGCGGACCACGCCCGATGATGTCGAGGCCCGCGTTACTGCCTTGCTTGACGAACGCCGCAAGCTGGAACGCGAACTTGCCGAGGCCAAAAAGGCGCTTGCCTTGGGCGGCGGCGGGGCCACGGCTGCCAGCGCGGACGAGGAAATTGGCGGGGTCAAGTTCTCTGGTCAGGTCCTTGACGGGCTCGATCCCAAGGAACTGCGCGGCCTGCTCGACCAGGCCAAGGCACGGCTCGGTTCGGGGGTCGCCGTGGTCGTCGCGGTCAACGAAGGCAAGGCCGCGATCGCGGCGGGCGTTACTGACGATCTGACCGGACGGGTCAGTGCGGTCGATCTCGTTCGCGCCGGGGTGGAGGCGCTGGGCGGCAAGGGCGGCGGCGGCCGGCCGGACATGGCCCAGGGCGGCGGCCCGGATGGCAGCAAGGCAGCCGACGCGCTGGAGGCGGCGAAGGCGGTTCTGGCCGCCTAGGCCTGTTGCTCAGGCAGAGACGCGCTTTTCAGGCGCGGCTTCTCTTCCAGTTCGCCCTCTTTCATGATTTGTGCGCGCAGTTCGTCGCGCTTTTCGTGGATGCTGGCGATGACCGGGCCCATTGGCACGCCGATATCGACCAGCACGGCTTCGGACAGCTGCAGCGAAGCTTCGAGCGTTTCCGGCACGGCATGGCTGGCTCCGGCGCGATAGAGCGCGGCGGCGTGGCTGGCATCGCGGGCGCGGGCGATGATCGGCAATTCGGGAAAGTCGTTGCGCATCTGCCGCACCAGGCGCTGGGCGGCGACCGGCTGATCCATGGTCAGGATCACGGCGTTCGCTTCGGCTGCGCCGAAGCGCGCCATGGCATCGGGCCGGGCGGCATCGCCGAAGGCGGCCTTGAAACCTTCCTGCCGGATCGAACGGACCAGATCAGCATCGCCATCGATGATCAGGTACGGCTTCTGGTGCGTGCTCAGCAGCTCGGCCACCAGCTTGCCGACCCGCCCGCCGCCGACGATCAGTGTGCGCTGGGGGGCCTCATCTTCGGGCAGGTTGCCAATCGGCGCAGCATTATCGACCCGCCGCCCGACCCAGCGGCCGAGCATGGCCAGCAGCGGCGTGATGGTCAGCCCAAGGGCCGTAACGATCTGCCAGAACTGCGCCGAATCCGGACGGATCAAACCCACCGCCACGGCGCTTGCCAGCACGATCAGAGTGGTTTCGGATGGGCTGGAAAGCAGGATTCCGGCCTCGGTCGCCGTTGCCGTCCGGTAACCGTTGAGACGCAGCAACAGCCCGGTGACCAGCGCCTTGGCAGCAAGGATCAGGGCAGTTGCCAGCATGATCTGGCCCAGCCGATCCCAGATCAGGCCAAGGTCCAGGCTCATCCCGACAGTCAGCAGGAATACGCCGAGGGCGAGGCCCTTGAACGGCT
>JBKBSV010000059.1:13307-14761 GCA_046291115.1 Novosphingobium sp.
TCGATCATGGATTCGACTTCGCCGTGGTACTCGGTCTCGGCGATCAGCAGGCCGGCCACCAGTGCGCCGACGATCGGCGACAGGCCGGCCGCTCCGGTCACCAGCGCTGCGACGATCACAACCAGCAGACTGGCCGAAAGGAACAGTTCAGGGCTCTTGGTGCGGGCAGCCTGTGCAAACAGATGGGGAAGGGCAAATCGGCCGATCCCCAGCAGCGCGATGATAACCAGGGTGCCGAGGCCCAGTGTCGCTAGAAACGCGCCAAGGCCTTGTTCGCTGCCATTGCGGCCCATCGCCCCGAGCAGAAACACGATCGGCACGATGGCGATATCCTCGAACAGCAAGGTGCCGAGGGCGGCGCGGCCAACCGGAGTGTGGGGATCGGCGATGCGAAGGACCAGCGCGGTGGAGGAAAGGGCGAGCGCAAGCCCAAGCGCCAGGGCAGTCGGCGCCGAGTTGCCCAGCGCGACCAGGACGATGGCAATCAGTGCGCCGCTGCCGAACAGTTCCATTGGACCGATTCGGAAAATGGTTTTGCGCATTTGCCACAGCCGCTGGAATGACAGCTCAAGGCCGATGGTAAACAGCAACAGGATGATGCCGAATTCAGCGAACGGGGCCAGCCGCTGCGGATCGCTGATCGTGACATAGGACAGCCAGCTGTGGTCTTTTGCCAGTCTGCCCAGAGCAAACGGACCCACCAGCATGCCGGTCAGGATGAACCCGATGACCGGGGTTATGCGGAACCGTGCGAACAGCGGAATGACGATACCCGCTGCCCCCAGAATCACCAGCGCGTCACTCAGCGAGGATGTCGGCATGAATTCGGAAGGACCGGTCATGGTCCATTAGTTAGCGGGCGCGGGCGGAATGTCACGGGGCGTGGACAAAAGAATGGCGGCGCGAGTTGCCCCGCGCCGCCGTTTTGCCATGCCGAATTGGGGCCATGCCGAATTGGACCCATGCCGAATTGGGGCCATGCCGAATTGGGCAGGTTTACTTCCAGTTGGCCATTTCGGCTTCAAGGTTCTGCACGATCGCCTCGAAGAAGCCTTCGGTGGTCAGCCACGGCTGGTCCGGTCCGATCAGGATCGCAAGGTCCTTGGTCATCTTGCCGCTTTCGACGGTGTTGATGCAGACCTTTTCCAGCGTTTCGGCAAAGCGCACCACATCGGGCGTACTGTCGAACCTGCCGCGGTAGATCAGACCGCGGGTCCAGGCAAAGATGCTGGCGATCGGGTTGGTGCTGGTCGCCTTGCCCTGCTGGTGCTGGCGATAGTGGCGGGTCACGGTGCCGTGGGCGGCTTCGGCTTCAACGGTCTTGCCGTCCGGGGTCATCAGCACCGAGGTCATCAGGCCGAGCGAGCCGAAACCCTGGGCCACCTGGTCGGACTGCACGTCGCCATCATAGTTCTTGCAGGCCCAGACAAACTTGCCCGACCACTTGAGCGCAG
>JBKBSV010000060.1:0-14661 GCA_046291115.1 Novosphingobium sp.
GAGATTACGCTGGAAGGCAACCCGTCCTCGATCGAGGCGGCGAACTATGCCGCGCTCGCCGCTTGCGGGATCAACCGTGTGTCGCTTGGCCTGCAGTCGCTGGACGATGCGGCACTGCGGTTTCTGGGGCGGCTGCACAACGCCGATGAAGGGCAGCGGGCGCTGGACATCGCACAGCAGAACTTCACGCGGGTCAGCTGTGACCTGATCTATGCCTTGCCGGGGCAAACACCGCAGCAGTGGGAAGCGCAACTGGCCCGCGCGCTGGGCTTCGGCACCGGCCACCTCTCGCTCTACCAGCTGACGATCGAGCCGGGAACGAAGTTTGCCACCATGGTCCGCCAGCGCGATTTGACCCCGCTGGAGGATGACGCCGCCGCCGACCTTTACGCCCTGACGCTGGACATGACCGAGGCCGCCGGATTGCCGGCTTACGAAATCAGTAACTACGCCCGCCCCGGCGAGGAGAGCCGCCACAACCTGACCTATTGGCGCTATGAGGACTATTGCGGGATCGGCCCCGGTGCCCACGGCCGGCGCGGCGGCATGGCGACGGTACGGCACAAGAAGCCGGAAAACTGGCTGGCCGCCGTGGCTGACCGCGGCACCGGACTGTCGGAAGAACGGGCGCTGAACCCTGCAGAACAGGCCAGCGAAGCCCTGTTGATGGGCCTGCGTCTGCGCGAGGGGATCGATCTTGCGGCATTGGCGGGACGGTTCGGCCTGGCCGGAACCGCCCTGATCGATGTGGATAAGGCGGTATTCTATGCGCGGCAGGGACTGGTCTGGCAAAAGGGATCACGGATTGGCGTAACCACGCAGGGTCTGTCCTTGCTCGACGGGTTGCTGGGCGAACTGGTCCGGCCCGAACTGGTGGCGGGATGACCAGGGCCGAACTGCTGGAGGCGTGGCACGCTCACCTTGCCGAAGGCCGCCGCCGCTCTCCCCATACGGTGCGAGCCTATGTCGCCACGGCGGCGCGGCTGCTCGATGCGCTTGGGGTCGATAACTGGGCGGCCCTGGCCCGGATCGATGCCGCCGCGCTGCGCCAGCAGCTCGCCCGCCGCCGCGCCGATGGCTTGACCAATGCCAGTGCCGCGCGGGAACTTTCAGCCTTGAAAGCCTTCATCGCTTTTGCCCGGCAACAGGCCGGAACGGTCGATCCCGCCCCGCCCCGGATGCGTGGGCCGCGGGTAAGGAAGGGCATTCCCCGCCCGGTCACGCCCGATGAAGCGGTGAATCTGGCTGTTGTTGTGGAGGAAGATGCGGCGGCCGCGTGGATCGGCGCGCGCGACCGGGCGGTACTGCTGCTGCTGTACGGTGCCGGTCTGCGGATTGCCGAGGCGCTGAGCCTGAGCGGCGCGGCCCTGCCGCTGGGCGAGACGCTGCTGGTCACCGGCAAGGGCGGGAAGCAGCGGGTTGTCCCGATCCTGCCCCTGGTCCGCGATGCCGTGGCCGACTATGCCGCCAAATGCCCCTGGCCGCTGCCCAGGGACGGGCCACTGTTCCGCGGGGCCAAGGGCGGGCAGCTGTCACAAGGGATGGTTCAGAAGGCGATGGCACGGGCGCGGATGGCACTTGGTCTGCCGACCAGCGCGACACCGCATGCCCTTCGGCACTCTTTCGCTACCCATTTGCTGGGGGCCGGGGCCGATCTGCGCAGCTTGCAGGAACTGCTCGGCCACGCGAGCCTTGGTTCGACCCAGATCTATACCAGGGTCGATGCGGCAACGCTGCTGGATGTCTATCGCAGCGCCCACCCGCGCGAAGCGGACTAGGGTCAGGACCTAGGCCTTCGGCTTCCAGGTGAATACCCGCCACAGGTAGGTCAGCCCGATCAGCGCAATCACCCCGGTGGACAGCGGGCCCAGCCACTGCTCGACATCCTGAAACTGCGAGCCGAGGAAGTAGCCGGCCCCGGCCAGCGCCGCGCTCCAGCCCAAAGTGCCGATGGTCGAGAATGCCAGGAACTGCCACAGCGACATTCTGAAAATCCCTGCCGGGATCGAAATCAACGACCGCAGCGTCGGGATCATCCGCGCGAGCAGCACGATGATCGAGCCATGCCTCTCGAACAATCGCTCGCCACGCGCAATCTCGTCCCATTCCAGCGTCAGCCAGCGGCTGAACCGGTCGATGAACCCGTGCAACCCCGTCTCGCCGAACCTGATCGCCAGCCAATACCAGAACCAGTTGCCCAGCATTGCCCCGGCGGTGCCGGCCAGGATCGTGCCTTCCAGCGTCATGGTGCCGCGCGCCGCCGAAACTCCGGCCACGGTCATGATCACTTCGGACGGGACCGGCGGAAACACCGTTTCCAGCAGCATCAGCACGGCCACGCCCCAATAACCGGCCCAATCGACGAGCCGGATGATCCAGTCCTCCATGGCAGGTTATCTGAGCCTGGCCGCGTGCAGCCGCGCTTCGATCGCGTCCCAGATCCGGGCCGGGGTGTTGGTGCCGTTGAACCGGTCAATCGCCATGATACCGGTTGGCGAGGTTACGTTGATTTCGGTAAGCCACTTGCCGCCGATCACGTCGATCCCGACAAAGATCAACCCGCGCTCCTTCAGCGCCGGACCCAGCGCGGCGCAGATTTCCTCCTCGCGCGCGTTGAGAGTGGTCGGCTCGGCATAGCCGCCGGCTGCCAGGTTGGAACGGAACTCCCCTTCGCCCGGCCGCCGGTTGATCGCCCCGGCGATCTCGCCGTCGACGAGCACGATGCGCTTGTCGCCTTCGCTGATTTCGGGAAGGAACGGCTGGAACATGTGCGGTTCGACCCAGGCATTGTCGAACAGTTCGATCAGCGCGCCAAGGTTCGATCCGTCGGCAGGAATCCGCACCACCGCCTTGCCGCCATTGCCGTGCAGCGGCTTCATCACCAGATCGCCGGGATGGCGAGCGTGGAAATCGCGCACGTCTTCGATCCGCCGGGCAATCAGCGTCGGCGGCATAAAGTGCGCGAAATCGAGCACGAAGACCTTTTCCGGAGCATTGCGGACCGATGCCGGATCGTTGACCACCAGCGTCTGTCCTTCAAGCCGCTCCAGCAGGTGGGTCGCGGTGATATAGGACAGGTCAAATGGCGGATCCTGCCGCATCAGCACCACGTCCACGTCCTTGGCCAGGTCGATCCGGCGATATTCGTCACGGCGGAAGTGATCGCCCACAATACGCTGCACCTTGACCGGCGCGGCCCAGGCGGTCAGGCGCCCGCATTCATAAGCCAGGGTCTGCACCCCGTATTCGTAAACCCTGTGCCCCCGCGCCTGCGCCGCCTCGATCAGGGCAAAGCTCGAATCCCCGGCAATGTTGATGCTTTCCAGCGGGTCCATCTGGACGGCGACACGAAGGGTCATGCGGACTTGGCTCCAATCACAGCACCAATGCATTCGCCATGTGGCGCGGCAATCGCCCCGGCGCAAGCAGCAGCACGTCGATCCGTTGCTGCTGGGCGTCTTTTGCATAGCGGTGGGCCACGGCTTCAGCTGCCGCAGCAACCCGTCGCAGGCGGTAGGCATCAATGGCCGTATCAAGCTCCGCCGCGCTGGCCCGCCACTTGACCTCGACGAACGCCACCACCAGCCCGCGTCGGGCAATCAGGTCGATCTCGCCGCGCGGGGTCCTGACCCGCCGGGCCAGAATGCGCCAGCCCTTCAGTCGCAGATACCAGGCTGCCAGCGCCTCGCCGCGCCTTCCGCGCGCCTCGCGCTCGGCCCGGCTGCTCATTTCAGCTCCAGCGCCCTGGCATAAAGCGCCTTGCGATCAAGCCCGGTCGCGCGGGCCACTTCGGCTGCGGCCTGGCTGGCCTTCAATGTTTTCATCGCCTCGACCAGCAGCGCATCGGCGTCCTCTGCGCTCGGCGCCGCCTCGCCCGGTGGGCCGACCACCAGCACGATCTCCCCTTTCGGCGGGTGGGCGGCATAGTGGGCGATCAGCTCGTCCGGCGATCCGCTGCGGCATTCCTCGTAAAGCTTGGTCAGCTCACGCGCGACGGCCACTTCGCGGCCCGGCAGCACCTTCCCAATCGCCGCCAGTGCATCGGCCAGGCGCGGCGCGGTTTCATAGAACACCAGCGTCGCCCTGACCGGAGCCAGTTCCGCCAGAACCTCGGCCCGGGCCTTGGCCTTGGCCGGCAGGAACCCGGCAAACAGGAACCTGTCGCTGGGCAAGCCCGCCAGCGTCAGCGCGACAATCGCCGCGCTGGGACCGGGGATCGATGTGACGGCAATCCCCAGGTCGCGCGCAGCACGGACCAGCTTGTAACCGGGATCGGAAATCAGCGGCGTACCGGCATCGCTGACCAGCGCCACCGGCTGTTCCTCTGCCAGCGCCAGCAGGTGATCACGGGTCGCGTCGCTGGCGTGATCGTCATAGCGGATCAGCCGGGCCTTGCGGCCGATGTGCTGCATCAGCTTGCCGGTGACGCGGGTATCCTCGCAGGCGACCGCCGCCACGGCACCGAGTACCGCGCTGGCACGCCTTGAAATATCACCCAGATTGCCAATCGGCGTGGCGACAATGTAAATGCCGGGGGCAAGCGTTTGATCCATCGGCGCTATCATGGACTGCAGACTGGGGAGCGACAAGGGATGATCGAGGCAGGAACCACCCGCAGGGCGCTGGTGCTGATGCTGGGCGTGGCCATGGTTGCGGGATGCAAGGTGATTCCAAAGGGCCCGCCTGCCCCCACCCCGGAACCTTCACCGGGTGAAAGTCTGCCGCAGGACGGGGCCCGTCACCGCGTGGCCCTGCTGGTGCCGCTGACTGGCAGCAATTCTGCCCTGGGCCAGTCGATCGCCAATGCCACGACCATGGCAATTCTGGATACCAACGCCCAGAACATCCGCATCACCAGTTATGACACGGCCCCCACCGGCGGCGCGGCCGGAGCCGCGCGGCAGGCACTGGCCGATGGCAACAAGCTGATCCTCGGCCCGCTTGAGGCCGTCGAGACGGGGGCCGTGGCGGCAGTCGCTCGGCCTGCCAGGGTGCCGCTGATCACCTTTTCCGGCGATGCCAAGGTGGCCGCACGCGATACCTTCGTGATGGGCAATTCCACCACCCAGTCGATAGACCGGGTGGTCGGCTTTGCCATCGACAAGGGTCTGACCCGCTTTGCCCTGCTGGCCCCCAAGACCGAGCATGGGCGCGAGGCCGGTCTGGCCTTCAGCGCCGCGGTGCGCGCTGCGGGCGGCACGGTGGTGGCGGCTGACAGCTATGACCGGGGCAACAATTCGATCCTTAGCGCCGCTGCCCGGCTGAAGGCCAAGGGCGGCTATCAGGCCGTGCTGATCGCCGATTCCGCCCGTTATGCCGCCCAGGCCGCACCGCGCCTGAAGAACGCCGGGGCCGCCAGTCCGCGCATCCTCGGCACCGAACTGTGGAGCGGCGATCCCCTGGCCAGCAGCACCCCGACCCTGCGCGGGGCCTGGTTCGCGGCCATTTCCGACAGCCGTTTCCGCCAGTTTGCCACCAGCTATACCGCCCGCTTCGGCGGCGCGCCCTATCGTCAGGCCACGCTGGGCTATGACGCGGTCCTGCTGACGGTGCGGATCGCGCGAGACTGGAAACCGGGCAGCGCCTTTCCTTATGCGGTAATGGCCGATCCGGGCGGGTTTCTGGGGTTGGACGGACCGTTCCGGTTCCTGCCCAGCGGTGAAGGCCAGCGTGCGCTGGAGGTGCGCGAAACACGGGCCGGGGGGATCACGATCGTCAGCCCTGCCCCGGACAAGTTCATCGGCTGACGATAACCGGACCGATACGCTTGCGCGGCGGAATCCGCGCACTCTATAGCGTCGCTCATGTCCCAAGCCGCTGATGACCTGTTTGACAAGCTGCCCGCCACTTCGGGCGATTCCTATGATGGCAGCGCGATCGAAGTGCTCGAAGGGCTGGAGCCGGTCCGGCGCCGCCCCGGCATGTATATCGGCGGCACGGATGAACGCGCCTTTCACCACCTTGCCGCCGAAGTGCTCGACAACGCGATGGACGAGGCTGTGGCCGGCCACGCCAACCGGATCGAGGTGACGCTGGAAGAAGGCAACCGCCTGACCATCACCGACAACGGCCGCGGCATTCCGGTGGACGAACACCCCAAGTATCCCGGCAAGTCGGCGCTCGAAGTGATCCTGACCACGCTTCATTCGGGCGGCAAGTTCTCTGGCAAGGCCTATGCCACGAGCGGCGGCCTGCACGGGGTCGGCGTGTCGGTGGTCAATGCCCTGTCCACTCTGACGAGGATCGAAGTGGCGCGCAACAAAGAGCTGTTCGCGCAGGAGTTTTCCCGGGGGGTGCCGCTGGGGCCGCTTCAACGGCTCGGCACAACACCCAACCGGCGCGGCACCTCGGTCACCTTCATTCCCGATCCGGAGATCTTCGGGGATGATGCCAGGTTCAAGCCGGCGCGGCTGTTCCGCCTTGCCCGATCGAAGGCCTATCTGTTCGCGGGCGTGGAAATCCGCTGGAAATGCGCCGCCTCGCTGTCCAGCGATGAGGTTCCGGCCGAGGCCACGTTCCAGTTCCCCGGCGGCCTCGCCGATCACCTCAAGGAACAGATCGGCGCGCGCGAGTGCGTGACCACGCAATTCTTTTCCGGCATCCAGGACTTTCCCGGTGAGCAACAGGGCCGGGTCGAGTGGGCGATTGCCTGGCCGCTGTGGTCAGAGGGTTCCTACTCTTATTATTGCAACACCATCCCGACCCCTGACGGTGGCACCCACGAACAGGGCCTGCGCGCCGCGCTGACCAAGGGCATCCGCGCCTTTGGCGAACTGGTCGGGCAGAAGAAGGCCAGGGACATCGCGCCAGAGGACGTGGTGACGGGCAGCGAAGTGATGCTGTCGGTCTTCATCCGCGATCCCCAGTTCCAGAGCCAGACCAAGGATCGGCTGACCAGCCCGGAAGCCGCCCGCCTGGTCGAAAACGCGGTGCGCGATCACTTCGACCATTTCCTGGCCGACAACATGGAGCGTGGGCGCGCGCTGCTGGGCGCGGTGATGGAGCGGATGGACGAGCGCCTGCGCCGCAAGGCCGAGCGCGAAATCAAGCGTAAGACCGCCACCAGCGCTCGCAAGCTGCGCCTGCCCGGCAAGCTGACCGACTGTACCGGCGAAGGTGACGCGGAGACCGAACTGTTCATCGTCGAAGGAGACAGCGCCGGTGGCAGCGCCAAGCAGGCGCGCGACCGCAAGACTCAGGCGATCCTGCCGATCCGCGGCAAGATCCTCAACGTCGCCAGCGCCAGCGCGGACAAGATCCGCGCCAACAGCGAAATTGCCGACCTGACCCTGGCGCTGGGCTGCGGCCTCAGGAAAGACTGCAATCCCGACAACCTGCGCTATGACCGGATCATCATCATGACCGACGCGGACGTTGACGGGGCGCACATCGCCACGCTGCTGATGACCTTTTTCTTTCAGGAAATGCCGGAAGTGGTGCGGCGCGGGCACCTATACCTCGCGCAGCCGCCGCTCTACCGCCTGACCGCGGGCAAGGAGAGCGCCTATGCCCGCAACGACGCGCACCGCGCCGAGCTGGAAGCCACCCTGTTCAAGGGCAAGAAGGTGGAAGTGGCCCGGTTCAAGGGTCTGGGCGAAATGAACCCACAGCAATTGCGCGAAACAACCATGGACCCGGCCAAGCGCGGCCTGCTGCGCGTTACCCTGCCGCCGGAGTATGAAGGCCGCGCTGCGGTAAAGGAGCTGGTTGACCGGCTGATGGGCCGCGATCCGGCCCAGCGCTTCATGTTCATCCAGAACCGCGCCGGGGATATCGACCGCGACCTGATCGACGCCTGAGGCGGCAGCACCGGCTGCCGCCCCAGGGCGCCGGCCGGATTACTTCTTGCGCGGAACGTTCTGGCCCACGGCGATGATCGCGCCGCAGGTCTTGGCAAGGCGGGTGGCCGCCTTGTCCTTGCTGGTGATCCAGCCCATGATCCGGTCCTGGCGCGGCTTCAGTTCAGCGGCCAGATCGGGAACCTTGGTGCCCGAAAGCGCTTCGGCCGCGCTGTAGAAGGCCGCGCCGGTGGTGGCCGATTCGTCCTTCTGCGCTTCGTTGTCCGAAGCAATGCCGAAGATCACCTGCAGCGCAGCGCAGTCCATCAGCGTTTCATACATCGCGCGGTCGTATTCGGCATCGGCCTGGGCCATGGCCTGGCCTGGCAGGGTGGCAGCAGCCAGCGCGGCAACACCGGCCAGCTTGATAGCGAAAGTCTTCATTGCCGGAAACTCCTTCCAGATCGGCGGCTTGATCGGCTTACTTCTTCGACATCGAGAAATAGTCCTTGCCGACGCGGAAGATCGCGCCGCAGGAGATGGTCAGGCGCTTGGCGCGCGGATCGTCGGAGGCGATCCAGCCCATGATGCGTTCGCGCCGCGGTTTGATCTCGGCCCCCAGGTCCTTGACTTCGGTCCCGGTCAGCACGTTGACCGCCGAAAGATAGGCTGCCGCCATGTTGGCCGCATCGTTCTTCTGAGCCTCGTTCTCGGCAGCGCCGGCGAACAGGATCTGCAGCGTCATGCAGTCCATCAGCAGGTCATAGGTGGCCTTGTCGTAATCCCGCGCCTGGGCCATCACCGGAGCGGGCAAAGCGGCCGAGGCAGCGAAAGCGAAAAGGCCGGCCAGCCTTAGCGGATATTTGAACATCAGATTTGCCTCCTAAAGGCGTTGGCGCGCATGACCCATGGTTCTGACTGCCAGATATCCGGCTGTTTTGAAATAGGGAGAGATCTTTTTTTCAGATTCAGGGTTTAATTCGTTCATTGCGCCGACAGCCGGAGCAGTTACATCTCTCCACAACTGGGAGAGGGAGCCTGACCATGCCGCGCCTGCCGCTACTTGCCGCATCGCTGATTATTTTGAGTTCGGCGGCCTTGGCCGAGCCGGGAATCGATATCACCATCTATGCCGACAACCAGGCGCTGGTGCAGGACACCCGCGAGGTGACGTTCACCGGTGCGCCGCAGAAGGTGGAATTCAAGAACGTCTCCGCCCAGATCCGTCCCGAAACCGCCAGCCTGGCAGCCAGCGACATGCGGATCATCGAGCAGAATTTCGACTATGACCTGCTCTCCCCGGCCAAGATCATGGAAAACGCGGTTGGCCAGACCATTACCCTGGTCCGCACCAATCCCGCGACCGGCGCGGAAACCCGGGAGGCCGCAGTGGTGCTGGCGGCCAATGGTGGCGTGGTGCTCCAGATCGGCAACCGGATCGAAGTGCTGCGCGACGATGGCCTGCCGGTTCGCGTGATCTTCGACAAGGTTCCGCCCAACATGCGCGCCGATCCAACCCTGTCGATCACGCTGCAGGGCAGCCCCGGCAAGCGCGAAGCGGCGCTGCGCTATCTTACTCCCGGTCTTGGCTGGCGGGCGGACTATGTCGCGCTGTATGACGACAAGGCCGGGACGATTGACGTGCAGGGCTGGGTCACGCTGACCAACAATTCCGGCACCACCTATGAAAACGCGCGAACCGTGCTGGTGGCCGGCACCCCCCGCCTTCTTGGCCAGTCCAGCGGGCGAAGCTACCGCTCACCCGGTATGGTCGAGGCCGGAACCGAGAGCGGCAGCCGCGAACGGCTGGGTGACTATTACCTTTATCCGCTGGCCGAACGGACCACGGTGGCCAACCTGCAGACCAAGCAGGTCAGCTTCCTCGATGTGCACGGCGCACCAGCCCAGCATGGCTACGAATCCCGCTTCGGCTGGATGCAGACCTCTGACACGCCGATCAGCGCCAACACTGTCTACACCTTTTCCAATTCGGCCAAGGGCGGCCTTGGCGATCAGCTGCCGGCCGGGGTGGTACGGTTCTACATCCGCGATTCGCGCGGGCAGGCCCAATTCATCGGCGAGAGCGCGATCGGCCATACCCCGATGGGATCGAAGCTGGCGATCAGCACCGGCCAGGCCTTTGATGTCAAGGTTCAGCCGCTCGTGGAAAGCCGCACCCGGGTGAACGACCGGCGCTGGAAAACCGCCATGCGCTATACCCTGACCAACGCCCTGCCCAAGCCGGTGACGGTGCGGGTGATTCAGTCCGGCCTGTGGGGCGATGTGCAGATCGCCAGCGAAAGCCAGAAGAGCGAGCGCCGCGACGCGGATTCAGTGATCTGGACAGTGACCGTGCCGGCCAACGGCAAGACCGATCTGACCGCCACTTTCGACACCCGGTACTGAGGGCCGCGCCTTGCGCTGGCTGGCCGCCTTGTTCCTGGCGCTGATCGCCGCCCCGCCTGCTCTGGGGCAAAGCGGGGAAGCAGGCGTGCGCGATGTTGCCGCCTCTGCCCCCAGCGACGTTTCGGTGACGATCTACCGCGCGCCGTGGCGCAATGGCGGATCGATCCAGCTCGACCGGCTGGGCGGCTTTGCCGTGATCCAGGAGACGCGCACCGTCCGCATCCCGGCGGGCCGCAGCCGGCTGCGCTTTGAAGGGGTGGTCGACGGGATCCTGCCGGAAAGCGCGATCGTCACCGGCCTGCCCGGCGGCGTGCTGGAAAAGAACCGTGATGCCGCGCTGCTCAATCCGTCATCGCTGATGCGGGCCGCGCGCGGCAAGGACGTAACGCTGAAGCGCACCGACCCGCGCACCGGCACGCCGGTGCTGGTAGCGGGAGAGATCATTGCGGCCGGGCCTGAGGGCGTGGTGTTCAAGACCGCTGCCGGAACCGAAGCCCTGCGCTGCACCGGGATGCCGGAAACATTCCGCTATTCCAGCGGGGCCGAGGGCCTGTCCGCCCGGCCAACCCTGTCGGTAATGACCCGCAGCGCCCGGCCGATCACAATGACCGTCACGCTGACCTATATCGCCGAAGGGTTCGACTGGAGCGCGAATTACACCGCCCATATCAATCCCGATGGCAAGACCATGGATATCGGCGGATGGATCACGCTCGCCAACGGCAATTCCGTCTCGCTGAACAACGCCCGCACCCAGATCGTCGCGGGCGGTCTCAGCCGCGCCTATATCCAGAAGTTCATCAACACGCAGCCGCAGGTGATCGCCCGCTGCTGGCCGGCCCAGCGCACCCACGAAGTGCCGCGCAAGCCGGAGCGGCCCTACAGCCTCGTCTCGCCCTACATGGGCGAAGATTACGACATGTATGGCGAGGACGCGGTGATGGAGATGCGAACGGTGCACAAGGGCGCGCCGATGGTGGCCATGGCTCCGCCGCCACCCTCGTCTCCGCCAAGCGCACCGCCGCCGCCTCCCCCTCCACCAGAGCAGCTTGGCGATCTCAAGCTCTACCGCGTTCCCCAGCGCACCACGGTCTCGGCCCTGGGAATGAAGCAGACCCGGCTCGTCGAACAGCGCGGCGTGCCGTTTGACCGGATCCATACCACCAGCGTCTCCGCCATTGGCGTCGGAGAGCAGCGCCCCGGCACAGCCGTGATCCTGCGCACGAAGAACACCAAGGCCAACCAGCTCGGCCTGCCGCTGCCGTCGGGCGCTTTCGTGATCGAGCAGGACCACTGGGGCCGGACGATGCGGATTGCCGAGCCGACCTTGCGCGATACCGCCGAAGGCGAGAAGATCGAACTGGGTGCCGGTTATGCGTTTGACGTAAGTGTGGTGCGGCGCACGCTGAAGCGCGAGGGCAATCTGGAAACGGTCGAGGTCGAAATTACCAACGCCGCGCCCTATGATCTGGCCTATGAGCTGAAAGTGCCGCTCCATGGCAATTCGAAGATCACCGATTCCGATATCAGCTGGGAAAAGCGCGATGGCACGCCGCTGTTCGCACTGAAGATCCCGGCCAATGGCAGCGTGACATTGCGCTTTACCGCGACGCGGAACTAGAAAGTGGCTGGCAAGCGCCTGATTGCGATGGCCTTGGCCGCAATGCTGACCGGCTCGGCACCTGCCGCCTTCGCCCACAGCGTGGCGGTTCCGTCGGTGCAGACGGCAACTCCGCTGGAACGGACCGCACCGCGCCTGCTCGATCTGCTGGCCGGACGGGCCGAACCGGATGCGGCGCTGTTCACCGAAGAATTCCTTGCTGCCATTCCGCCCGGCCAGATCAAGGCATTCGTGGCGCAGTTGACCGCACAGCACGGCCCGGCCGAAGCCGTCGGCGCGATCTTCGTGATGGGCTCGACCTTTGGACGCGTGACAATCCTTTACGATAAATCCCGTGTGACAATGGACCTGCGCGTCACCGATGAACCAAACCCACGGATCACCGAACTGCGCATCACCGACCTTCAGCCCCGCAACGACAGCATGGCCGCCATCGAGGCCGAGTTCCGCGCCCTGCCCGGCGCTGCAGGGTTCGGTATCTACCGCCTTGGTTCTGGCAAGCCAGAACTGGTCGCCGGCTTCAATCCGCAGCGCCAGTTCGCGATCGGCTCGGCCTTCAAGCTGTGGGTGCTCGATGCGCTGGCTGCCGATGTTGCGGCAAAACGCCGCAAGTGGAGCGATGTCGTCCCGCTGGGCCGCCCCTCACTGCCATCGGGCGACATGCGCAACTGGCCGCCCGCCGCACCGGTTACGCTCCACACGCTGGCCGTGGCAATGATTTCGGAAAGCGACAATACCGCCACCGATACGCTGATCGGGGTGGTCGGGCGCGAGCGGATCGGGCAGCACCTGGTTGCCACCGGCCATTCCGCCCCGGCGCTGACCCTGCCGTTCCTGACCACGCTGGAAGCCTTCACCCTGAAGGCTGGCCCCGTGGAAGAACGCAAGGCTTATGGCGCGGCGGACGATGCCGCGCAGGCACGAATGCTCGCCGCCCTCGCCCCGCGGCTTGACGCAGGGAAGATCGATCCGGCGTTCCTTTCCGGCAAGCCCAATGCCATTGCGACGATTGAATGGTTCGCTGCGGCCGAGGACCTGGCCGAAGTGCTGGATTCGCTGCGCCGCCGCCCCGATCCGGCGGTCATGGCAATCCTGGGGGTCAATCCCGGCGTGGGACAGGACAGCGCGGCGCGGTTTGCCCGTGTCGGCTTCAAGGGCGGATCGGAACCGGGCGTGCTCAACCTGACCTGGCTGGTGCAGAGCAAGGACGGCAGCTGGTATGCCGTCACCGCCAGCTGGAATGACCCCGATCGAGAGGTGGACCTTCAGCGTTTCCTGAACCTTGGGCAGAGGTTGCTGGCGCAGGTCAAGTGACCCCTTGCCACGGCGATTACCGCGACCTATCGCTTAACCGGACGATTAAAACATCCGGGGAGTTCCCATGCGCTTCGAAGGCACCAGCAATTACGTCGCAACCGATGATCTGAAAGTGGCGGTCAATGCCGCCGTGCTGCTGCGGCGTCCGCTGTTGGTCAAGGGCGAACCTGGCACCGGCAAGACCGTGCTGGCCCACGAAATCGCCAAGGCGGTCGGTGCCCCGCTGATCGAATGGCACGTGAAGTCCACCACCAAGGCGCAGCAGGGCCTTTATGAATATGACGCGGTCGCCCGCCTGCGCGACGGCCAGCTGGGCGACGAGCGGGTCCACGACATTTCGAACTACATCAAGAAGGGCAAGCTGTGGGAAGCCTTCACTTCCGAACAGCTGCCCGTGCTGCTGATCGACGAGATCGACAAGGCCGACATCGAATTTCCGAACGACCTGCTTCAGGAACTCGACCGGATGAGCTTCGACGTTTACGAGACGCGCGAGCGGATCGTGGCGAAGGAACGCCCGATCGTGGTCATCACTTCGAACAACGAAAAAGAACTGCCCGACGCGTTCCTGCGCCGCTGCTTCTTCCACTACATCAAGTTCCCTGACCGCGAGACGATGCAGTCGATTATCGACGTCCACTTCCCCGGCATTCAGAAAACCCTCGTTGCCAAGGCGCTGGATGTCTTCTACGAGGTCCGCGAAGTGCCGGGGCTGAAGAAGAAGCCCAGCACCAGCGAGCTGCTTGACTGGCTCAAGCTGCTGCTCAACGAGGACATGCCGCTCGAAGTGTTGCAGCAGAAGGACCCGACCAAGGCGATCCCGCCGCTCCACGGCGCGCTGCTCAAGAACGAGCAGGATGTCATGCTGTTCGAACGGCTGGCCTTCATGGCGCGCCGGCAGAACTGACGCCGGAAGGCCAGGTCCGATGTTTTTCAACTTTGTCGACGAGCTGCGCGCCGCCGGGATCAAGGCCAGCTTCAAGGAGCACCTGATGCTGCTTGAAGCGCTCGACAAGGATGTGATCGAGCAGACGCCGGAACAGTTCTATTACCTTTCGCGCGCGGTCTTCGTGAAGGACGAAGGTCTGCTCGATCGGTTCGACCAGGTCTTCAACAAGGTGTTCAAGGGGATCCTGACCAGTTACGGGCAGAATCCGGTCGATATTCCCGAAGATTGGCTGAAGGCCGTTGCTGAAAAGTTCCTGAGCCCTGAGGAAATGGCCGCGATCGAGAAGCTGGGATCGTGGGAAGAAATCATGGACACCCTCAAGAAGCGGCTTGAGGAACAGCAAAAGCGGCACGAGGGCGGGAACAAGTGGATCGGCACCGGCGGGACCAGCCCGTTCGGCAACAATGGCTACAACCCCGAAGGTGTCCGCATCGGCGGCGAAAGCAGGCACAAGCGCGCGCTGAAGGTTTGGGAAAAGCGCGAGTTCCAGAACCTCGACAACACCCGCGAGCTGGGGACCCGCAACATCAAGATTGCGCTGCGCCGGCTGCGGCGTTTCGCCCGCGAAGGGGCAGCAGACGAGCTGGACC
>JBKBSV010000061.1:0-14312 GCA_046291115.1 Novosphingobium sp.
CTTGCCCGGAAGCACCACCGCCGGATCATGGTCCGGCTGGTCAAGGGGGCCTACTGGGACAGCGAAGTGAAGCTCAGCCAGGTCGGCGGACATGCTGACTATCCGGTCTTCACACGAAAGGTCGGCACCGACGTGTCCTACCTTGCCTGCGCGGCGCGGCTGCTGGCGGCGCCCGATGCGATCTATCCGGCCTTTGCCACCCACAACGCCTATACCATCGGTGCGATCAAGGCGCTGGCAGGCAGCGCCGAGTTTGAATTCCAGCGCCTCCACGGCATGGGCGAGGAGGTTTACGAGGAACTGGCCAAGCTGGAAGCCGAGGGCGGACAGCAACCCACCCCGGTGCGGATCTATGCCCCGGTCGGTGGCCACAAGGACCTGCTCGCCTACCTGGTCCGCCGGCTGCTTGAAAACGGCGCGAACTCCTCGTTCGTCAACCGCATGGCCGATGCCGAAGTGCCGGTGGCGGACCTGGTCGGCGATCCGGTGGCGGAACTGGCCGCGCTGTTCCCGCGCCGCAATCCGGCAATTCCGCTGCCGCGCGACATCTTTCCCGGCCGGGTCAACAGCGCCGGTGTCGATCTGGCCGATCCGCTGGTGCGCGAGCCGCTGCTGACGGAACTTTCCGCCTTGGCGCAGGGAGACAGGCAGTGGACCGCCGCACCGACGGTGAAGCGGGCCGAAGCTGCCCCGGCCCAGCCCGTCCGCGCCCCGCATGACAATGCGGCGATCATCGGCATGTGCACTCAGGCCAGCGCCGCCGACGTGGATGCGATGATCAGTCTTGCCGCTGCCGCCCAGCCTGGGTGGGATGCGCTGGGCGGCTCTGGACGCGCCGACCTGCTGGAACAGGTGGCCGATCTTTATGAAGCCAACACGGCGCAATTCCTCTCGCTATGCCAGCGCGAGGCCGGCAAGACCCTGGTCGATGCCGTGCTGGAACTGCGCGAGGCGGTCGATTTCCTGCGCTATTACGCCGCCGAGGCGCGCCGCCTGTTCACCCCTGAGGGTGAGCACCTGCCCGGCCCGACCGGCGAGGACAACCGCCTCACCCTGCACGGTCGCGGCGTGTTCGTGGCGATCAGTCCGTGGAACTTCCCGCTGGCGATCTTCACCGGCCTGATCGCCGGACCATTGGCGGCGGGCAACACCGTGATCGCCAAGCCGGCCGAGCAGACCCCGTTGATTGCCGCGCTGGCCGTGGAGTTGATGCATCAGGCCGGCATTCCTCGCGAAGCCGTGCAGCTGGCCCCCGGCGATGGCCGGGTCGGTGCGCTGCTGACCGCCGATCCGCGCATCGCCGGCGTGGCCTTCACCGGATCGACTGAAACCGCCCGGGCAATCAACCGCAACCTGGCAGAGCGCGACGGCCCGCTGCCGGTCCTGGTCGCGGAAACCGGCGGGCAGAACGCGATGATCGTCGACAGTTCGGCCCTGCCCGAACAGGTCACCCGCGATGTCATCGCCTCCGCCTTCCAGAGCGCGGGCCAGCGCTGCTCGGCGCTGCGGGTCCTGTACCTGCAGGACGATGTTTACGACGGCATGCTGGCGATGATCCTCGGCGCTTTTGCCGCGCTGGTGATCGGCAATCCGGAACACCCCGCCACCGATGTCGGCCCGGTGATCGATGCCGAGGCCAAGGCCAAGCTCGACGCGCATATCGCCAAGATGAGGAAACTGGGCAACACGGTGTGGCAACGCGATCTGCCCCCGTCCTGCGCCAAGGGCAGTTTCGTGGCCCCGACGATCATCGCAATCGGCTCGATCCGCGAACTCGATGCCGAACACTTCGGGCCGGTGCTTCACGTTGCCCGGTTCAAGGGCGAGGACCTTGAACAGGTCATTGCCGATATCAACGCGACCGGCTTTGGCCTGACGCTGGGCCTGCACAGCCGGATCGACGCGACCCGCCGGCTGGTTCAATCGCGGGCGCAGGTCGGCAATTTCTACGTCAACCGCAACCAGATCGGTGCGGTGGTCGGAAGCCAGCCGTTCGGGGGTGAAGGGCTGTCTGGCACCGGACCGAAGGCGGGCGGGCCGCACTATCTGGCCCGGTTTGCGACCGAGCGCGTGACCTGCATTGACACCACGGCAGCCGGCGGCAATGCCAGCCTGATGGCCAGCGGATAGGCCGGTCTTGCCACCCCGCCCCGCCCCGCCTAACCTGCGGGGGAACGCTTCGGAGGGGATGGCAATGAAGAAGTTGGCTCTGGGCCTGGGTGCGGCCGTGCTGGCGCTGGGCGGAACGGTAACCGCGCGCACCATGATGTTCGCGCCGGGCAAAGTGGCCGATGGTTCGGCGATCAAGGTTGCCCCGGCCGCCCCTTTCAGCATCGATGCCGCAGCCCGTAACCTCAGCCAGGCGGTGCAGTTCAAGACCATCAGCAACCAGGACGCCGCCCAGAACCAGACGGCCGAATGGGACAAGCTGCAAGGCTGGATGGCCACGACCTATCCCAAGGCCCATGCCGCGATGCAGAAGGATTTGCTGGGCCAGACGCTGGTCTATACCTGGGCGGGTAGCGATCCGGCCGCGCAGCCGATCATCCTGATGGCCCACCAGGACGTGGTGCCGGTCACCGCCGGGACCGAACAGGACTGGAAGTATCAGCCCTTTGCCGGGACCATTGCCGAAGGGGCGGTGTGGGGTCGCGGGACGATCGACGACAAGGGCTCGCTGATCGCCATGTTCGAAGCGCTGGAGGCCCTTTGCGCACAAGGCTTCAAGCCCAGGCGGACGATCTACATCGTCTCCGGCCATGACGAGGAAGTCGGCGGGAGCGGCGCGGCGGCGGCGGCCAGGCTGCTGGCGGACCGCAAGGTCAAGGCACTGTTCACGCTGGACGAAGGCGGGGTGATCACCACCGATACCCCGGTGCTGGGCAAACCGGCGATGATGATCGGCGTGGCCGAGAAAGGCTATGTCACCTTGCGCATCACCGCCCCGGCGCCCGGCGGCCACTCATCCATGCCGCCGGCGGAAATCGGCACGGTCAACCTGTCCAAGGCGGTAGTCGCGATCCACGCCGACCAGCATCCGATGGAACTGCGTGGTCCCGTCGGCGCGATGATCGACGTGCTGGCGGGCGAGGCCGGGGGCCTGACCAAGGTTGCTGCGGCCAACAAGTGGCTGCTGGGCGGACAGATCGTCTCGGCCATGGCCAAGAGCCCGACTTCCGCTGCCATGCTCCACACCACGACCGCGCCGACCATGCTGGAAGGTTCGCCCAAGGAAAACGTCTTGCCGCAAAGCGCCAATGCGCTGATCAACTACCGGATCGCGCCGTGGGATTCCTCGGCCGAGATTCTCAAGCGCGCCAAGGCCGCCGTGTCGGGCCTGCCGGTGGAAGTGGCGATAACCGAACGCGGCGCGCGCGAGCCGACCCCGGTTTCCTCGTCAACATCGCTCGGCTGGCAACTGATCGTCGCTTCGGCCAGGGCCGGGCACCAGGGCCTGATTGCCGCCCCCTACCTGGTGCTTGGCGGCACCGACAGCCGCAACATGGCCCCGGTTTCCGACGACGTTTACCGGTTCATGCCGATCGCGCTTTCCGCCGCCGAGACGAAGATGATCCACGGCACCAACGAGCATATCACGCTGGGCAATCTGGAAGCGATGATCGCGTTCTACACCCGGCTGATCGCAACCGCGGCCGGGTAAGCCGCCGGGTAAGCCGAAGACTCTGCTTGCTCTCCTTAATCGCCCGGTTAAACTGGGTGGCGGGAAAACGAGATGGCCGGACAGGATATCCAGAAACTGATCGAACGCGTGGCCGAAACGCGCGATCTGTTCACCTTTGACCAGTTCATCCGGCACTGGGCGGCAAAATCGCCGAACCGGGCCGCGATCGATTCCGACGATCTGCAGCTGACCTATGCCGAGCTGGAACATGCGACCGCCCGGGTGGCGAGCGCACTTCTTGCCATGGGTCTCAGCAAGGGTGACCGGATCGCCTGGTTCGGCAAGAACAGCGGGACCTATTTCACCCTGTTCTTCGGTGCGGCCCGCGCCGGGATCGTGATGACCCCGGTTGGCTGGCGGCTGGCCGAACCGGAAGCGGCCTTCATCATCGACAATTCGGAAGCCAGGGTGCTGTTCCTTGGCGACGGGTTCGAGGCCTGCAAGGACACTCTGGGCCGCCGCCCCGGCCTGATCGCCTGCTTGTCCTCGGCCGAAGCACGCACGCTGATCGCCCAAGCGCCGCGCAGCGACTTTGCCCCGTCCGAAACCCACGATGCCGTGCTGCAACTCTACACCAGCGGCACTACCGGCAACCCCAAGGGCGCGGTCCTGTCGAACGACAACCTGTTCGGCCTGCGCAAGGCCGCATTCGACAACCCCGAGCCCTACAACCTGTGGGACGAGGACGAGGCCGTGCTGGTGGCCATGCCCTGCGCCCACATCGGCGGCACGGGCCTGGGCATCATGGCGCTCGCGGCCGGCCTGCCCGGCGTGGTGCTGGCCGAATTTGATCCGCCCAAGGTGTTTGACGCGGTGATGAACAAGGGCGTGACCCGGTTCTTCATCGTGCCGGCCGCGCTGCAGATGCTGCTGAACCACCCCGATTGCGCCAAGACCGATTTCAGCAATCTCAAGTACATCCTCTATGGCGCCGCGCCGATCCCGCTGGAACTGCTGCGCCAGTGCATCGCCATGTTCGGCGCCGGCTTCATCCAGGCTTACGGGATGACCGAAACCACCGGCACGATCTGCATGCTGCCGCCCGAAGACCATTCGGTTGAAGGCAATCAGCGGATGCGCTCGGCCGGAAAGCCTCTGCCGGGCGTGGAAATCGAAGTGCGCGGGGCCGATGGCGCAGTGCTGCCGGTGGGCGAGATCGGCGAGATCCACACCCGCTCCAGCAACAACATGCTGGGTTACTGGAAGCTGCCCGATGCCACCGCCAGCACCATGAAGGATGGCTGGGTCGCCACCGGCGATGTCGGCTATCTGGATGAAGACGGCTATGTCTATATCTATGACCGGGCCAAGGACATGATCATCTCGGGCGGAGAGAACGTCTACCCGGCCGAGGTCGAAAGCGCCATCTATGGCCACCCCGATGTGCTGGAAGTGGCCGTGATCGGCGTGCCCGACGAAAAGTGGGGCGAAGCGGTGAAGGCCGTCTGCGTGCCCAAGCCCGGCCACACGATCGATGCCGATAGCGTGATCGGCTGGGCGCGCGAGCGGCTGGCCGGGTTCAAGGTGCCCAAGACAATCGACGTGATCGAGGCCCTGCCCCGCAACGCCAGCGGCAAGATCCTGCGCCGCGAGTTGCGCGCACCCTACTGGGCGGGCTACGACCGCCAGGTGAATTGAGAGGAACCGTACGATGACCGATGCCCTGCCCGGTGCCAAGGAGCACATCGATGCCGCGCTGCAGCTTTGCGCGAAGATCGACGGTCTGCCTGCGGATACACCGCTGATCCCGATCGCCAAGGTCGGCGTGATCGGCGCCGGCACCATGGGCGGCGGGATCACCATGAACTTCCTCTCGGCCGGGATCCCGGTCACCATCATCGAACAGGAACAGGCAGCGCTTGACCGCGGCGTGGGGGTAATGGCGAAGAACTATGAAGCCAGCGTCAAGCGCGGGCGGATCGCGGCGGCCGATGCCGAGGCGGCCATGGCCCGGCTGACCCCCAGCCTGCGCCTCGACGACCTGGCCGATTGCGATCTGGTGATCGAAGCGGTCTATGAATCGATGGAGGTCAAGCAGGATGTCTTCGCCCGGCTCGACGGGATCGTGAAGCAGGGCGCTATCCTGGCCAGCAACACCAGCTATCTTGACATCAACGAGATCGCCGCCGCCACCACCCGGCCCGAAGCAGTGCTGGGGATGCACTTCTTTTCCCCCGCCAACATCATGAAGTTGCTGGAAGTGGTGCGCGGGGCGAAGACCGGGGCGAGTCAGCTTGCCACCGTAATGCAGCTGGCTGGCACGATCCGCAAGGTGCCGGTGGTATCCGGCGTGTGCCACGGTTTCATCGGCAACCGGATGCTGTCCAAGCGGCAGGAGCAGGCCAACGCGCTTTTGATGGAAGGCGCGGCCTACTACGATATCGACCAGGTCCTGCTTGATTTCGGCTTCCCGATGGGGCCGTTTCAGATGGGCGATCTCGCCGGCCTCGACATCGGCTGGCACCGCGACCCCAGCAAAGTCACCACGATCCGCGAAGCGCTTTGCGCGGCGGGCCGCTGGGGGCAGAAGACCGGCAAGGGCTTTTACGATTACGCGGAAGACCGCAGTCGCACCCCTTCAGACGAGGTCAAGGCGATCATCGCCGATTTCGCCGCCAAAAGCGGCGTGACCCAGCGCACGATCGACAAGCAGGAAATCTTCGAGCGCCTGCTCTATCCGATGGTCAGCGAAGGCGCGCAGATCCTGGCAGAAGGGATCGCCCAGCGCGCCGGAGACATCGATCTGGTCTGGCTCAATGGTTATGGCTGGCCGGCCTGGACCGGCGGGATCATGTATTGGGCCGACCACGAAGGGCTCGGCAAGATCGTCGACGGGCTGAAGCGCCACAACCTGCCGATAGCACCGCTGCTGGAAAAGCTGGCCGAAGCAGGCGGCAGGTTCAGCGGCTAAGGCCGCTCAGCGCGCGCGCGGGATGCATTTCTCGCGCGGCAGGCCGGTAAAGCTGTCGCAATTGTAAAGCACGATTTCGGTGCCGGCCGGATCGCGGGAGTAGCTGAATTCCAGCGCCGACCGCGCCGCGCCGGACAAGGGCAGGCTGGCCGGGATCAGGCTGCGATCGGACCAGCCCATCACCCGGCAGGTGCCTTCCGCCGGACAAAGCTTGCGGGCCATGGCAAGCGCGCTTTCGGTGCCGGCCGAAGGCAGAACGGTGACGAAATTGGCCTTGCCCGAAGGCAGGCGCATGACCACATCGCCGCCGGTTACCTTTGGCGTATCGGTGGGCAGGGGCGGCATGGTCACCGGGCTCATGCCGAGGTTGGTCGCGGGCAGCGATTCCAGCGGTGGCAGGCTGTCCATGCGCGGACGTGCCATCAGCATGGCCAGCGATGGCTCGGCCCCGCCATAGACCTTGCGCCACGATTTCATCGAGCCCCAGTATCCCGGCCAGCGCAGGAACAGGTGGGTTTCAACCTGGGCGATCTTTTCAAGCTTGGGGCTCCACCACGGATGGACCCAATCGGTATGGTAATGGGTGGCGTTGCCGACGGGGGCAAAGACATAGCCCTTCAGCGCCTGTTCCGCCCGGCCGCGCGCGGCGGCCCAGCTGGCCGCATCGTACTGGCGCGAAAGCGAACCATCGCAGGTGAACGTGAACTGGCAGCCGGTGGCCCGTTCCGATCCTTCAAATACCACCCCGCAGACCGAACTGGCAAAGGCCGGGTGGCGCGCGCGGTTAAGCACCACCTGAATCACCGCGCGCTGCCCCGGATCGCTGTTGCCGGCTTCGGCCATGGCGGCCAGCGCCAGGCAATCGCGGGCATTGGCAAAGTCACCCGGCGTGCCGCTGAACCGATAGGGCAGGGCCGGTTCCAGCCGCCCGCCAACAAACGGGATCGCTGCGTTGAGTGCGCGCGGATCGGTGCCGAGGCTGGCCGGATCGACCATTTCAAGCGGGGGCAGTTCTCCCGGTCGCCCGGGCAAGGTCTCCAGTTCGGCCAGCAGCGCGGGATCCTCGCCAGGCACGGCCGGATTGGCCGCCAGCGGCTCGAACCGCAGGCTGGCCCACAACAGGGCCAGCAGCGGGAACAGCGCCAGCAAGGCAACCGTCATCCTGCGATTCAGCGGATCGTCCATGAAGTAAGCCTGCTACCCTTGCCTGTCCGATTATGCTGACCGCAGCGCGGCAATACCCCGCGCGGCTAAACCATACCTGGCCTGACGGTTGACCACCAGCGCCGTCTCTTTGCTGTCTGTCGCCGGCATGACCGAACCCTGATAGCCAGGCCGCTGGATCCGCTCGGTGGCCGCTCTAACGCCTGTCCATCGCACCCGGGCGCTCAATTCGTCCGCCTAAGTGTCAGCATCGTTGGTAGCGGCCTGGCAGGGCTCATCCACCATTGTAAGCCGCCGGCAGCGCATTTCAATGGTCGATCATCCCGATCGGGCCGCCAGCCAAGCCCGCAGCCAGCCCGCCCGGCCAAGTCGCCTGGGACCATTCCCCGACTGCGATCATGCGAATATCGTTGACATTTGTGCGGGTCGGCCCGGTGAAGATCAGGCCCCCGGTCTGCCGGAACAGGGCATAGGTCCGGTTCCCCGCAAGGGCCGCCTCGCACTGGCCGGGATCGGCGCGGCTGGCCGCATCGAAATAGCCGCCGGC
Source organism: Novosphingobium sp. (assembly GCA_046291115.1). Taxonomy (GTDB): domain Bacteria; phylum Pseudomonadota; class Alphaproteobacteria; order Sphingomonadales; family Sphingomonadaceae; genus Novosphingobium. The sequence continues at coordinate 8,305 of JBKBSV010000061.1, forward strand.
ATTATCAGCGCTGCCATCAATCCCGTCGCTGTCCCCGGCCAGCGCGGCAACCGGCGCTGCGGGCGGAAGGGCTGCCATCAGCCCGGCAAGGTATTCAAGGTTGGGTCCGCCCGCCCCGCCTTCGGCCCGGACGCGAACGGTCAGTTCGCCGCCAGACAGCAGCAGGTGCCGGCCGGGGCGCGCGGCATGATCCATCGCCAGCAGGGCGTGGGCACGGCCAGTTTCGGCGGCATCGCCTTCCAGTTCCGGGTCCACCATGACCACGTTCCAGCCGGCCTTCGTTGCGGCTGCCGTCACGGCGGCGAGCGCGGTCCGGCCATTGGCGACCAGCTGGATCGGATGGACCGGCACCGGTCCGCTTTCACCGCTGCGGATCAGGTTTTCCAGCCGCGGATCGACCGGCCAGCCGGCGCCGCGCAGGATGGCAAGGGCCGCTTCGGGTTCAAAGCGTGCGGGAATGGTCGGGCCAGAGGCAATCGCGGCGGGATCGTCGCCGGCCACGTCTGAAACGAGGAAGCTGTGCATGTCGGCAGCCGCGGCCGCGGCCGCTGCCGCAAGGCGCCCGCCCTTGACCCCGGACAGATGGCGGCGAACCAGGTTGATATCCGCAATCGGCGCGCCAGAGCGGATCAGGTGCCCGGTAATACCGGCCTTATCTTCCAGCGAAAGGCCCGGCAGGGGATCGCACAGCAGGGCCGATCCGCCGCCGGAAATCAGAAAGATCACCCGGTCTCCGGCCCGGGCCGAGGCAGCCAGTTCGCGGATCCGCCGGCCGGCTTGGCGGCTGGCGGCATCAGGCACGGGGTGGCTCGCCTCGATCACTTCGATACCGCCGGTCGAAGTCTGTGCCCCGTGCCCAAAGCGGGTGACGACGCACCCTTCGATCTTGCCCGGCAGTATCTTGGCTGCCACTTCGGCCATGGCGGCGGCCGCCTTGCCGCACCCCAGCACCAGCGTGCGGCCCTGCGGCGCGGCGGTTGGCAGCAGCCCGGCCAGCACGGCCGGCGCGCTCGCCGCCTCGATCCCGGCCATGAAGAAACCAAACAAGTCGTCGCGCAATGACATGGCCCGCATTCTCCCGGATCAACCGAGCCGCGCTCGCCGGTTGGATCGGCGGCAAGCCCGCATGATCGGATCAGGCCGTATCACGCAGGATCAGGCGCGGCGGCAGGACCAGGCTTTCGGTTTCTTCCCCGGCCAGCCGGCGCAGCAGCAGATCGACCATTGCCTTGGCCCCGCCGAGGATGTCCTGCCGGATGGTGGTCAGTGCCGGAACGGTCTGCGCGGCAATCGGCAAATCGTCGAACCCGATCAGCCGGACCTGATCCGGCACCGGAATGCCGCGCTTGGCCAGTTCCCGCAAGGCGAACACGGCAAGGGCATCCGATGCCGCGAAAATGGCATCGAAATCCTGGCCTCGGACGGCGATATGCCGGGCCACTTCAGCAGCGCTGCTACCGGGAGCAAGATGGGTCGGCAAGACTTGCACCGTCGCACCGAGCCGAGCCGCGACCTCGGCCGCGCCGGCATGGCGGGCTGCGAACTCGATCGCGGCGGTATCGCCCAGGAAAGCGATCCGGCGGGCACCACCGGCAATCAGCCGCTCGGCCGCCAGCTTGCCGCCGAGCCGGTTGTCGGTCCCGACCACGCAGTGCCGCTGACCTTCCTGGTGGTTGCCCCAGACCACCATCGGCAGATAGCCGTCGGCGGCTTCCTCGATCCGCTCGAACTGGTCGGACTGGCCAATTACCAGCACGCCATCGACCATTCCGGAACCGATGAAGCGGTCAAGCCAGTCCTCGTCGCGATCCGGGATCACCCGGCGCAGCATCAGGTCATAACCCTTCTCGGTCAGTTCGTCGGCCAGAAAGCCCAACAGGGTCATGAAAAAGGTATCCGAGATCTGCTGACGCCGATCATGCCCCAGCGGGATCACCACCCCGATCGCCCCGGTCTTCTGCCGCCGCAGCCGGCTGGCCATCTGGTTCAGGCGAAAGCCGTGCTCACGCGCGAGGGCCTGGATTCGCTCCCGCGTCTGGTCGTTGACCAGGCTGTTGCCAGCCAGCGCGCGCGATACGGTTCCGGCCGAAACCCCGGCCAGCCGCGCCAGGTCGGTAATGGTCCGGACTGGTGCGCCGCCCGGCTTTGCCCCGTCTTCGGCCATGTCAGGCAGCGGCCCCGGCCAGTTTGCTGTGACCGGCATCGACCCGCAGCGTGGCCATCGCGCCCAGCAGCATCAGGGCACCGGCCAGCAGCAGCACATTGCGGGGATCGCCGCCCAGCAGCGGGCGGTACATCAGCGGCATGGTCAGGGTCTGGATCAGCATCGGTATCACGATGAACAGGTTAAAGATGCCCATGTAAATGCCGTTTCGTTCCGGCGGGATCGAATCTGCCAACATGACATAGGTATTGCCCATCATGCCGGCCCAGCCAATCCCGATCCCCAGCATCAGCGCGAACAGCCCCGCGCTGGTTTCAACCCCCGGAATCATCAGCATCGCCGCACCCGAAGCGGCCAGGCATCCGGCATGAACCAGACGCGCACCCAGCCGGCGGACCAGCGGGATCAGCGCCAGCGCCCCGGCAAAGGCGACAAGGTTGTAAAGGGCGCCGGCCTGCTGGGTGGTCAAGGTCGCATCGCGGAAGGCAGCACTGGAAGGATCAGCCGTATCGAACAGCGACCGTCCCACCGCAAAAGTGATGAATTGCCAATAGGCGAACATCGCATACCACTGACACAGCATCGCCACGGCCAGCTGCCGCATCGGCCGGGGCATTTCGCGGATCGCATCGCCGATCTCGCCCAGCGTGCCGCGCAGCGTCAGCGGCTTGCGCTCCAGCTCGGCCAGTTCGGCTTCGCTCAGCGGCAGTTCGGGCACCCGCCAGACCGACCAGACGATAGTCGAGATCGAGAGGATCGCGCCGATGATGAAGGCAATCCTGACAATCACCGGAATGCCATTGGCATCCACCACATCCTTGGCAACAAAGGCGGTGAGCAGAGTGGGCGCAAGGTAGGACAGGGTCTGGGCCAGGCCGGTGAAGGCGCTCTGGGTCAGGAACCCGGCAGAGCGCTGGTCCGGCTCAAGCCGGTCGGCCACAAAGGCGCGGTAGGGCTCCATCGTGATGTTGTTGCCCGCGTCGAGAATCCACAGCAGCGCGGCCGCCATCCACAGCGCGGCGGAATAGGGCATCAGGAACAGGCTCAGCGAACAGATCACTGCCCCGATCAGGAAATAGGGCGTGCGGCGCCCAAAGCGGGAGTTCGTCCGGTCGCTCATCGCCCCGACAATCGGCTGGACCAGCAGGCCGGTCATCGGTCCGGCCAGCCACAGCAACGGCATCGTCGCCTCGTCCGCACCAAGAAAGCCATAGATCGGCCCCATGTTGGCCTGCTGCAGCCCGAAACTGAACTGCAGGCCAAAGAAGCCGATGTTCATTTCCACGATTCGCAGCAGCGAAAGCCTTGGCTTTGCAGGGACTTGCATGATCCTCTTGCTCCTCTCCCGGCTGCATTATGACAGCTCTTGTGACTGGTGTGGCACACAAAGTGAGCGGTTGCAAACGATTGCAAAATTCCTGTTGCAATCGTTTGAAAAGGGAATATCAAGCCGTCACGGACCCGGTCCGAGGAGAGGAGTAGTTCATGAGGTTTCGTCAGGTTCTGACGCTGGGCGTCGCAATTTCCGCGCTGGCTTCGCCGGCCTATGCGCAAGCGGCCGATCCGGCCGCCACCGATGATTCGCTGGGTCTGGACGAGATCGTCGTCACGGCCACCCCGCGGGCCGCCAACCGGCTGGAGACGTCGGTTTCGGTCAGTTCGCTGGACGATCAGGCCGTTGCCGATGCCGCGCCGCGCACCACGGCCGAAATCTTCCGCCAGATCCCGGGCATCCGCTCTGAATCAACCGGCGGTGACGGTAACGCCAACATCGCGGTGCGCGGCCTGCCGGTCGCTTCCGGCGGCGCCAAGTTCCTGCAGCTGCAGGAAGACGGCCTGCCGGTGATGCAGTTCGGTGATATCGCGTTCGGCAACGCCGACATCTTCCTGCGCGCCGACCAGACTGTCCGCACGATTCAGGCGGTTCGCGGCGGTTCGGCCTCAACCCTGGCGTCCAATGCGCCGGGCGGGGTGATCAACTTTGTTTCCAAGGACGGCAGCCAGGAAGGCGGCACGATCATGGCCACGCTGGGCTTGGATTACGAGGATTACCGCATCGACTTCAATTATGGCGCCAAGATCGGGGAAAACACCCGCTTCAACATCGGCGGCTTCTGGCGCGAGGGCGAAGGTCCGCGCCGGGCCGGCTACAACGGCAACAGCGGCTACCAGATCAAGGCCAACCTGACCCAGGAGTTCGATGGCGGTTACGTGCGGCTCTATGCCAAGCACCTGAACGACCGCGCGATCGGCTATCTGCCGATGCCGATGCTGGTCACCGGCAGCAACGGCGATCCCAGCTATCAGTCGATTGCGGGTTTCGACATCCTGCGCGACACGCCGCATTCCGCGCTGTTCACCTCGGCCTTCGGCCTTGATGGCCAGAACAACCGCCGCACCACCGACATCCGCGACGGGATGCACCCGGTCGTCACCACGCTGGGCCTTGAGGCGGTGTTCGACCTTGGCAACGAGGTCAAGCTGGAGGAGCGGTTCCGCTGGTCGTCGGTGTCGGGCCGGTTCGTCTCGCCCTTCCCGGCTGAAGTGGGCAATGCTGCCGCGATCGGCAATTCGGTGGGCGCACTGCTGACGGGCACGGCCGGCAGCTACAATCTGGTCTATGCCAATGGCCCGCGCGCCGGACAGGCGTTCAACAACCCCAACGCCCTGCTGATGCGGACCCACCTGTTCAACGTCGACATCAACGATTTCGGCGGTTTCACCAATGACCTCAAGCTGAGCAAGAGCTTCGGTTCGGCAACTTTGACCGCCGGCTTCTACAAGGCCCGCCAGAATATCGACATGGACTGGATCTGGGACAGCTTCCTGATGGAAGTGAAGGGTGACAACGCGGCCCTGGTCGACGTGGCAGACCCGGTCAGCGGCACGGTCCTGACCCGCGGCGGACTGTACGCCTATGGGGTGCCTTACTGGGGCAACTGCTGCCAGCGCAGCTATGACGTCAGCTATGACATCACCGCACCCTATGTGGCCTTCGGGTTTGAAAGCGGTCCGCTGTCGATCGATGCCAGCCTGCGCTGGGACAATGTCTCGGCCCGTGGCAGCTATGCCGGCACGCTTCAGGCCGCCAACTTCGATGTCGATGGCAACGGCTCGATTCAGCCGGTTGAACGCAGCGTTTCGCTGATCGGCAACGGCACGCCCAGCCCGGTCAACTATGATGTCAACTATGTCTCGTGGTCAATCGGTGCCAACTACCGCCTGTCGGACGATGCCGCGGTGTTCGGCCGCGCCAGCCGCGGCGGCCGGGCCAATGCCGATCGCCTGTTGTTCGGCGTGGTCCTGCCCGATGGCTCGGTCCGCAAGGAAGACGCGGTCGATTACGTCAATCAGTACGAACTGGGCGTGAAGTATCGCAGCGGCGGGTTCGGCCTGTTCGTGACCGGGTTCTACGCCAAGACCCAGGAACAGAACTACGAAGCCACCACCCAGCGCTTCTTCGACCGCGATTACCGCGCGTTCGGGATCGAACTGGAAGCGGCCTACCGTTCGGGCATCTTCGATCTGCGCGCCGGGGCGACCTGGACCGACGCGGAAATTGCCAAGGACGCGATCACCCCCGCCAACGAAGGCAACACCCCGCGCCGTCAGGCCAGCCTGGTCTATCAGGTCACCCCGGCGCTGGACTTCGGCCAGGCCCGGGTTGGCTTGAACCTGGTCGGCACCACCAAGGCCTATGCCCAGGACAACAACCAGCTGATCTTCCCCGGCTATACCCAGGTCAACGCCTTCGTGACCTTCCGCCCGGTGGAAAATGTCGAACTCTCGCTGAACGCCAACAACCTGTTCAACGTCACCGGCATTACCGAAGCGGAAGAAGGTT
>JBKBSV010000156.1:0-2777 GCA_046291115.1 Novosphingobium sp.
CCGGCCGCGGTCGGCCAGCAGATCCGCGCGCTGGAAGATGTGCTCGGCGTGGTCCTGTTCCGCCGCACCCCCAAGGGGCTGGAACTGACCGACGAGGCCAGCGCGGGCCTTGAATCGCTGCGCACCGGGTTCCTCCATTTCGAGGATGCAGTGCGGGCGATGCAGGCCGGGCAATCCAGCCACGTCTATACCATTGCCGCCCCGCGCGAATTCTTTGCCGCCTGGCTGGCGCCGCGACTGGCCGCGTTTCGCAAGGCCAATCCCGAGGTGCGCTATGCGCTGGTATCGGACGAGGACGCCGATTTTACCGGGGCCAATCTCGATCTCGCCGTGCGCTGGGCCGAAGGTCCGGGCGAACTGGAAGGCGTGGCCCTGGGCGAGGCCGGCCGGGTCGAAGTCGGTTCGGGCTGCTGGATCGCCTGGCCGGGCGATCCCAATCCCGAAGGCGAAGGGTGCGAGAAACCGCCGCTGATCGTCGGCGATGCCGGGCAGGCGATTGCCGCCGCTGCATCGGGCATGGGCAAGGCGCGGGTGCCGGTGCTGCTGGCGCAAAGCTGGCTGGCCAACGGGCGGATCGCCGCGCTGGGCGATCCTGCCCCGTGCCGCCACGGTTACTGGCTGGTCGCGCCGCTGCCACAATGGCGCCAGAAGAAGGTCAAGGCGCTGGTTGCCTTCCTGACCGGGCAGTAGCGTCCTTGCCAACCAGGGCCGGTTGAGTCATTGTACCCGCGATCATAACAACGGGCTCGCAACCTCATCCCCCCTTTTGTTCAGGAGGGTTGGTGCCGATGTCGCTTTCCCGTTGGCGCAAGTCGCGCCTTTACCCGCTCGCAGCCGCGCTTGCCGTGCTGCCGCTGTCTCTCACCGCCAGCGCCCCGGCCGAGGCCTTTCCAGGTGAGAACCTGTTCAACAAGCTGACCGGCGTACTGGTCAAGGTGGGCGTCAATCCCGATGCGATCGAGATGACGCGCTATATCCTGAAGGAGCCGATCAAGGCCTCCGCCGTGTTTGGCCACGCCGCCGCGCAGGATTATCCGTTCTTTGCCCTGGTCGGCGCGGTCAAAGCGGCCAAGAACAAGAATTTCCCCGGTATCGGCAAGTTCGATCAGGCGGCCTGCAATATGCCGATTACCGCGATTGACGTGGTGTTCGGCAAGGCTGACGCCTATGTCAATCACGCCAAGGGCAAGCAGGACACCAACCTCGTGATCGGCGCGGCCAAGCAATACGCGGCCGACTATGCCAAGGCGACGACCGCCCAGGCCAAGCAGGAACTGAAGGACGAACTGGCCGCCAACATCCCCTATTTCGGGGAGATCGAGACGATCTGTTCCTTCGCTTTCCAGACCAATTTCGCGATCGAGACTGCCGCGATCAACCAGATCAAGGCCATAGTCACATCGATCCGGCGGACCTATTCGGCGCTGGCTGACGGTGATTTCGTTACCGCCGCAGCTGAGATGTTCAAGCTGGGCGCGAGCAAGGAGATGACCTGCGCGTTCATCGATTCGGCGGTAGCTGGCGGCATAGTCGGCCGTACTCCGGTGCTGGGCACGCTGGCCAAGAACGCCTGCGCGGGCTTTATCGGCACGGTGATCGATGGCTTTACCGGCATGGTGAAGGGCGGTGTCGGGATTGTCGAAGCCGGTGTTTCGGCCGTCTGGAGCGCCGGCAAGGACGGGGTCTGCGAAGTCTATTCGTGGTTCGGCAGCGGTTGTTCCAAGCCGATCAAGCTCAGCACCGACCAGCAGAACCAGATCAATGCCGGCAAATGGTGTGCGCCTTATGGCGGGCTAAAGTCCGGCCTGTTCAACGGCAGTGAATGGTCGTTCACTTGCAACGATAACTCGATGTGCCGGTCCCGCCCAGGCCTGGCGCCGGTATGCCAGGTCGAAGCCGATCGCCAGGCATGGCTCGCCCAGCAGCGCGAACTGATCGACATGGAGTTCGCTGCCAAGCTGCCGGTCTGGCAAAAGAACTTCCTGACCTCCTGGCAGGCCCAGTGCCCGCTGAACAACAACCAGTGCAAGAACCTGATCGGCGGGATCAACCTGGCCACCGGGAGCGAGATCCAGGCCCATCGCAAGCAGAATCCCAATGCGACCTACGGGCTGGTGACCGGCCTGCGGTTCATCAATGCCGAAGCCAAGGCTCGCGAAGTGATCGAGAACGAGAAGTTCCGCCTGCTGCCGCCGGTCTGGAAAAAGCGGTGGGATGCCGGCTGGAGCAAGAAATGCCCCGATGCGCAGTGCCGGGACATGGCGCTGATGATCTCCGACGCCACCGTCCAGATGGTGGTCGGCCAGAAAAAGCAGCAGCCCAACTTGCCCTATGCCGCCACTTCTCCGTTCTATGCCAACGCGGCAACCTCGATGGGGCAGGAATTTGTCAAGGCGCTGGCCCGGGTCGGCAAGGCCGGGCTAGGGACTGCAACCCCGGCCGCGCCGCCGACCGCCCCCGGCGTGATTCGAATCAAGCCAATGCCTCCCAAACCGGTGGGGAACTGAGCCATGGCTGGCCGGACGGTCAGGTCCGTTCGGCCAGCTGCAGTTGCAGCAGCTTGATTGCGCGCAGCACCCGGTTGGTCTGGATGACCGGCCAGATCGCCAGCTTGATCATCAGCGCCATCAGCAGCGCGACCGCGCTGGGGATGCCCAAGTGCAGCGCTGCCAGCGGATCGCTGGCGCCATAGAAGTGCCATCCGCACCACACTGCGACCAGGAACAGGATCAGCTGGGCCGTCATCATGACGCTGCTGATCCAGCCGGTCGATCCGG
>JBKBSV010000062.1:0-13989 GCA_046291115.1 Novosphingobium sp.
GTCTCCGAGGGCCAGGTCGTGAAGGTCAAGGTGCTGGAGATCGACCCGCGCGGCAAGGTTCGCCTGTCGATGCGCGTCGTCGATCAGGAAACCGGCGAAGAGCTGGAAGACACCCGCCCGCCGCGCGAACCGCGCGGTGAGCGCGGCGATCGCGGGGACCGTCGCGGTCCGCGCGGTGGCGGTGATCGTGGCGGCGGTGACCGCGGCCCGCGCCGCGAGCGTTCCGACCGGGCCGGCGATGATCGCGGTCCGGCCCCGGATCACGTTCCGGCCTTCCTGAAGGGTGACGATTAAGTCCAAGTTCCTTCAGCGAAAATGAACGAAAAGGGGGGCGCCGGTGCGGCCCCCTTTTTTGTTGCAAGGCGGACGGCAAAGGCAGATTCTGCCCTGCGAAGGAGCCCTCCCGATGATTCGCCGCCACGCCAAGAGCCTGATTGCCCTGACCGCGCTTGCGACCTCGACGGTGGCCTGGGCCTGCGCCGATCTGGATTGCGAAGGGAGGTTCAACCTGCTTGGCCAGTCCCAGTCATGCCAGGGCCGGGCCATGCTGGCCCCCAGCAACGACAGCCGGATCAACCTGATGCTGCTGCTGGCCGATCGCGGCGGGCGGACCATGGAAGGGCTCAAGCCGAGCAAGGCCGAGGACAGCTATTCGTGGGTCAACCACCCCAGCCTGTTCCTGGACTGGGCCATGCTGCGCCGGGCGATGTTCCCGGCGGCAGCCGATCCGCGCGATCCGGGTGAGCGCAGCTATGCCGGATCGCGCTGCCAGTCCTATGCCGGCGGCAGCGCCGCGCTGGTAGCGGCGATGAAGGCCAATACCGCCCTGCCGGAAAGCGAGCGCAGCGCGCTGATCACCGCCCGGGCCGAAGCCGAGGCCGTGTGCAAGAGCGCCACCGCCTATTCGCGCCGCTATGCCGACAAGGGCAAGCTGGAGCCGCTGTCCAGGTTCACCGCACTGCCGCAGGTGACCAGCAAGCCGGGGCGCGAGTTCCTGGGCTACATCACTGCCGCCGATGCCTTTTATGCCGAGGCCTGGGACGATGCCCGCAGCGGCTTTGCCGGGCTCGCCGGGGCGAGCGATCCGTTTGTGCGCGAGACGGCAGCCTATATGCTGATCCGGGTCGAATTCGCTGCCGCTCAGGCCGGCGCTTTCGGCGAATATGGCGATTACGATCCGGCCAAGCTTGACCGTGCAGCCGTGAAGCGCGGGCTGGAGGCACTTTCGGCCTATCTCAAATCCTATCCGCAAGGCCGCTATGCCGCCTCGGCCACGGCCCTGCTGCGGCGCGGGCTGTGGCTGGCGGGCAATTACGAGGGCTTGAGCAGTTCCTACGCCGGGATGCTTGAACGCACCTCGCCGAATGATGAATCGGCAGCGCTGCTGGTTGAGGAAGTCGATACCAAGCTGCTGTTCAATCCCGATGCCAGGAAAACCCGCCTGACCGGGCCGCTGCTGCTGGCAACCCGCCTGCTGATCGACATGCGCGACGACAGTTACGGGGAGGGACCGCCAAAGCCGGGTATCTCGGCCCAGGCGCTTGATGCCATGGCCCCGCAATTTGCCGCTGTGCCTGACCTGTTCTCCTACCTTCAGGCAACCCACGCGTTCTACTATGCCAAGGATTACCGCCGCGTCCTGCAACTGGTGCCCGACGATGCCCGCCGGGCCAGCCACACCAACCTCTCGTTCAGCCGCCAGCTGCTGCGCGGCATGGCGCTGGCCGCGCTGAAGGATCCCAACCAGGGCGGGTTCTGGCAGGAGCTGCTGGGCGGAGCCAAAGGTCCGTGGCAGCGCCCGCTGGCCGAATTGGGCCTGGCCATGCACTGGGAGCGGGCCGGGCGGATCGATGCGGTGTTCGCCGGCGGCTCTCCGATTTCCGATCCGGCGATCCGCAGTCAGCTGATCACCTATTCGTCCTCTCCGGCGCTGCTGCGCAAGATCGTCCGCGATCCAGCCAACCGGGCAACGGAGCGGGACCTTGCGCTCTATACACTGCTGGCCAATCAGCTGGTGCTGGGTCGTTATGGCGACTTTGCCGGCGACGTGAAGCTGCCCGCGCCGATCGCCGGGGGCGCTGCTACCATCTTCACCCGCGGCCGGGTATCTGCGGAGTATCCGTGCGCGCCGATCGCGGTTACCGCTGCCGCCCTGGCGAAGAACCCTGAGGACATCCCCGGACGGTTGTGCCTGGGTGATTTCTTCCGCTTGAACGGCCTTGACGGGCTGCGCGGCCCCTATGATCCGCGCCCCGGCAGTGACGAACTTGGCGGAGTGGTCGAGGGCTTTTCCGGCAAGCGCAACTTCCGCAGCGAATTTTACAGCGCGATCATCGCCGATCCGCGGGCAGGGGCCAATGACAAGGCCTATGCGCTGTACCGCGCGGTGATGTGCTATGCCCCCAGCGGGCTCAACGACTGCGGCGGAGCGGAAGTGCCCAAGGCCCAGCGCAAGGCCTGGTTTGAGCGGCTGAAGCGCGATTACCCGCAAAGCCGGTGGGCCAAGATGCTGCGCTACTATTGGTGAGGCGCGCGGCGCTGGCCCTGACGCTGCTGCTGGCGGCATGCGCGCCGGCGGCAAGCGGGCGGGTTAGGGCAGAGGATTACCGGGCCTTCTTCCTGTGGGCCGGGGTGCGGCCCCAGCCGGTGCTGGACCGGGCCGAGACGCTTTACCTGCTGGCCGGGGAAATGCGGCGCGATGGCCGCTATCTGCCGCTGCGTGCCATACCCAGGACCAGCCGGGCCGAAGTCTGGCTGGTGGTGCGCAGCCAGTCGCTCGATTGGTCCCCGGCGGCCGAGGCACAGCTGCTGGCCGAGCTCGACCGCTGGCGCGCGGCGGGTAACCGGGTGGCCGGGCTGCAGGTCGATTTTGATGCCTCCACCAGGGGGCTGGGCGGCTATGCCGCGTTCCTGAAACGGCTGCGCAGCCGCCTGCCGCAAGCTTACAGGCTGTCGATCACCGGGCTGATGGACTGGGGCGCCAATGCCGATCCGGCGGCACTGGGGGCGCTGGCGGGCGTGATCGATGAGATCGTGGTGCAAAGCTATCAAGGGCGCGAGACGATCCCCGGATACGGCCGCTATCTGGCCAAGCTGGTCCGCGTTCCGGTGCCGCACAAGGTGGCGCTGGTGCAGGGCGGGGAATGGCGCGAGCCGGCGGCGCTGAAATCCGATCCGCTATTCCGCGGCTATGTGGTGTTCCTGGTCAATCCCTAGGCTGCATTGGTCAGCTGGGGTGGCAGGCAGTCCTCCGGCTTTGCCTGTTCCACGCGGTTGCGGCCCGCTTGCTTGGCCCGGTAAAGCGCCGCATCGGCCGCGCGCAGCGCCGTGCGCGGATCGCCGCAGGCAAAGACATCGGCCACCCCGGCGGAAAAGGTGACCTGTCCGAACGGCTGGTCGGTGGCGCGGTTGACCAGGCGGCGCTCGCTCAGCTGTTCGCGCAGGTGGTCCAGCTGCCCGGCCACGCTTTCAACCGGTTCGCCGCGGAACAGCATGACGAACTCCTCGCCGCCGTGGCGCGCGACATGGCAGCGGTCATTGGAAATCCGGGCGAAGCTTTCCGCCACCAGTTTCAGCACGCGGTCTCCGGCGTCGTGGCCGTGGCTGTCGTTGATCGCCTTGAAATGGTCGATATCGCAAAAGGCCACGCAAAGCGGCTCGGCCGCGGCCCGGGCAAGGCGGTACTCCTCGGAGAAGGTGGTTTCGAACGAGCGGCGGTTGGGCAGGCCGGTCAGGTGGTCCTGCTCGGCGCTGCGGCGGGCTTCCTCCAGCCGCCGCCGCAGTGCGCGGGTCTGGGCCTCGCTCCGCAGCATCTGGCGTTCCATGTTGCGGGTGCGGCGCAGCATGACCTTGGCGATGGCCGCCAGATCGGTGATGACCGAACCGGCCTTGCTGCTGCGTTCCAGTTCGCTGACGTGCTCTTCCAGCGCGGTGTGGTATTCGCTGGTGGCGCTCTGCGCCTCGCGGCTGGTCTTGCCGAACTCCTCGATCGAACTTTGCAGCCGTTCCATCAACTGGGCCAGCAGGGCCAGGTCTTCGGCCGGTCCTTCGCTGCCGAGGCTGGCTTCCAGCCATTCGGCCGTGATCGGCAGGCGTTGCTGGATCTGTTTTTCGATCAGCCGCACGGTCTGGCTGTCGGCCCCGGTCAGGTAATTCCACGCGGCGGTCAGGGTGCGGCCACTGACTTCCAGCTTGTGGGCGATCAGGAACCGGCCGAGCTCGTCCAGCTGGCGCCATTGCAGGGCACTGCGCCGTTCCGGCCCGGTGGGGTCGGGATCGGGCCGGGCCGGCGCGGCATCAGGCTTGCGCTGGCCAAAGCCAAGCCAGCCAAGAATGCCCGATGGGCGGCCAAGTGCGGGATCATGGGCGGTCATGCCAAGGTTAACGGCAGCCGCCTGGCGAAATTAAGTCTTCTGCCGCAGCGCCTCAGCGCACTCGCGGTCCGCCGAACGGCAGCGGCGGCGGCGGACGGCGATGCCCGCGCGGCAGCTGCGCCTGATAGGCCCGGCCGCAATGTTCCACGCAATAGGGAAAGCCAGGATTGACCTTTTCCCCGCAGAAGTGGAAATCCGGTTCGCCGGGATGGCCGATCGGCCAGCGGCAGATCCGGTCATTGAGATCGAGCAGGCTGGTCTTGTCGGCCACTTCCGGACTGGGCTTGGCCGGGACCAGGCGGCGCGGCGGCGCCGGCGGGATCGGGGCCTGCTGATCGCCGGGACCCTGCCGCAGAAATCCGCCCGGACCGACCGAGACGATCCGCGGCGTGTCGGCAGCCGGTGCCGGCGGCTGGGCCGGAGCAGTGCTGGCTGGCGTAGCGGCCACCGGTGCGCGCGGCGGCGCGGGCACCGGACGCGGCGCGGGAGCGGGGCGGGGCGGGGCTTCGGCCTTCGCCGGCTTCGCCGCGGGCGGGGCCGTTTCCTTCTCGTTCGGCTTGACCGGGCTGGGCCGGGCCTTCAGCCCCAGCCGGTGGGCCTTGCCGATCACGGCGTTGCGGCTGACCCCGCCCAGTTCATCGGCGATCTGGCTGGCGGTGGCTCCGCCTTCCCACATCTTGGTCAGCTTTTCGATCCGTTCTTCGGTCCAGCTCATCGGCTTGTCACTTTCCATGGCGGCATGCTGCCGCAATCTTGCCATCGGCGCTGGCTGCGGATAGTCGCGACAGCATGGCCAATCAACCTTTTCCCGGTTCCGCAATTACCGACGATGACACTGCCACCAAAGGCGCAGTGCCTGCCAGCTTTCCGGCGCAGGGGGTACCCCATTTTACCGGATTGAACCGGCTGGGGCTGTGGACCCTTTATATGAAGGAAGTGCGCCGCTTTTTCAAGGTCCAGACCCAGACGATCTGGGCCCCGGCCATCACCACCCTGCTGTTTCTGGTGATATTCAGCGTGGCCATGGGGCGGGCCGACGTGCGGATCCTGGGCGTCAATTTCGCCACCTTCGTTGCGCCGGGGCTGATCGTGATGGGGATGATGCAGAACGCCTTTGCCAATTCCAGCTTCAACTTCCTCGCCGGCAAGATCCAGGGGACGATCATCGATTACCTGATGCCGCCGCTTTCCGAAGGGGAGCTGATGCTGGCGCTGATTGCCGCGGCGGTCACCCGCGCGGTGCTGGTGGGCCTGGCGGTCTATGCCGCGATGCTGCTGTGGCCGGGCGTCCACCTGACGCTGGCGCATCCCTGGGCGGTGGCATGGTTCGGGCTGATGGGATCGATCATGCTGGCCCTGATCGGGCTGATGACTTCGCTGTGGGCGGAAAAGTTCGATCACAATGCGGCGGTCACCAACTTCGTCATTGCCCCGCTTTCGTTGCTTTCGGGCACGTTCTACGTGATCGATAACCTGGCCCCGGTGTTCCAGGCGATCAGCCGGATGAACCCGTTCTTCTATGTCATCTCCGGCTTCCGCTTCGGTTTCCTGGGGCAAAGCGATATCGGCAGCACCAACCAGGCCGTGCTGCACGGCGCGATCGGGCTTGGCTTGCTCAACGTGGTGCTGGGCATCGCGCTTTATGCCCTGCTGCGCAGCGGCTGGAAGCTGAAGAGCTGATGCCCGATACCTTCCTGCAGCTTGAGCATACCGCCGACCCGCTCCGTTTCCGCCTGCCGGTAACCCGCGAGCTGTGCGTCGGGCCGGAACACCACACCTTCATGTTCGGCGGGGTCGGGCTGGCCTGCGCGGTTGAAGCGGCCAAACGGGTGGCCGGGCGCGAGCTGATCTGGGCGACGGCGCAATACCTGTCCTATGCCCGGCCCGGATCCGTGCTGGAAGTGGACGTACGCCTGCCGGTAGAGGGCCGCAATGTCACCCAGGCGGTGATCAATCTGCACTGCGGGGACGAAGTGATCATTTCTGCCACGGCAGCGCTGGGCGAGCGGGAGGGCCATCCCGCGCACCAGTGGTTTGCAATGCCGGCTGTGCCGCGCCCTGGCGACTGCACCGAATGGGCAGACTGGAGCCACCAGCACGGCACGCTGATGCGGCGGCTGGAAGTGCGGGTTGCGCCCGATAGTCCGGCCTTGCAGCCGCGTGATGGGATCCCGGTGCCCGATGGGCGGATGCAGATGTGGATGCGAACGCGCGCAGGCGTGCCGGTCGATGCGACGCTGCTGGCACTCTATGGCGATTTCGTGCCGACCGGGGCCGGGGTGGCGTTGGGCCTGGATGGCGGGGGCAACAGCCTTGACAACACGCTGCGGCTGCGCGGCGTGGTGCCGACCGAGTGGGTGCTGTGCGATATCCAGATGAACGCGGCCGATCGCGGCTTTGCCCACGGCCACCTGCGGCTGTTTGCCGAGGACGGGACGTTGATGGCCACTGCCTCGCAATCGCTGGTGCTGCGCTACCGCAAGTAGATCAGTGGGTCATCGAGCGGCGCAGGCGATAGCGCGCGCCATCGAAATCCTCGAACAGTTCGGGCACGTTGGGATGGTCGACCGGCCCGGCTTCGGCATCAGCCAACAGGTTCTGCTGGCTGACATAGGCGATATAGCTTGAATCGCCGTTTTCAGCGAAAAGGTGGTAAAACGGCTGCTCGCGGTGCGGGCGCACTTCCTTGGGGATCGAATCGTACCATTCCTCGCTGTTGGCGAAGACCGGGTCGATATCGAAAATCACCCCACGAAAGTCGAAGATCTTGTGCCGCACGACATCGCCGATGCCAAAGCGCGCGCGGGATTGGCGGGGCATGTCGATCTTGCGTCCGGCCTGGGGAGAGAAGAAGGAAGCTCTTTCCATGGGGTTCATATAGGGGGTGTGCGGCTGCGAAACAACGCTGGCTGTTGGGACATCACCGGAATTTGCCGCCGGGGGCTTGGCAAGCCCCCGCCTTTGGGCTAACCGCGCGCTTCCCGGCCGGGGGTTGGCCATTTCGCCGCCCCGATCACTTCTGCGGAGAGGTGGCAGAGAGGTCGAATGCGCCGCACTCGAAATGCGGTTTACGGGCAACCGTAACGTGGGTTCGAATCCCACCCTCTCCGCCAATCCATCAGTCGCAAACCTTCGGCAGGGCGCTGGACAACCCCGAGTTTCCCGTTGTTTCAAAGGGATTTGGCGATCTCAAGCGAACCTCGGAGACTGGCCTTCTGGCGCTTGTCGGTCTCTGAATGGCCTTTCGTCTCTATCCAAGCGAACCTCGCGCCAATCGGCTCGGTCGAGGACGATTAAGCAGGTTCAATCATCTGTTTGGATTGACCAAGTGGCCGGTTTGCGCCGTTCCCTTCGCCTCAATTGCGTGCGTGGCAACAACGCATGGTAGGCGTGCTGCCTCGTAGCGTGACGAGATGAGGCGCAGCGTCAAGCGCCCCAGGATTACCGTCCGTCGGTGTTCATCCTGATTTCAGACAGGTTTTGGCATTCATGCTTGGAGAAAGTTGGTACAAACGAGGGAGGCATTTGCCATGAAAACCATCACTCTTGCCGCAGCATCTCTTGCCACGGCGCTGGTGCTGGCTTCTGGTGCCGCGGCTATTGCCAAGGATCCGCCCAGCAACCGTGGCTATGTGGTCGGTGCAGGCGGCGTGGCGCGACTGGCAAATGGCGCTGGAACGCAAGACGAGACGACGCCTGCGGATCAGGCCGCAGCGGTTGACACGCAAGCGCAACGCCTGGTGATCAAGACCAAGAGCAGCCCGCCGGTTGCAGAGCCGATCGGCGTCAACGAGCCAGGGGTGAACCGTGCTGCATCCAGCGATTACCAAGGGGCAAACGTGCCTGTAATCCGCGGGTCAGCTGCAAGTCACAATGCCCAGACCAGCAGTTCTGGCAGCGCTGACGGCGCGGATCCACAGGAAACATCTGCAGCTGCCCCCTCACAGCGCGGCATCGACAAGAAGGACATCCGGCGAGGCACCCTTGTCCCACCCGGCGACCAGTCATAAGCGCGTGAGCAACGACATCTGGACTTGCGCGCGCCTGACTGCAGGTAGCTATCATCCGCTGCCCTCAGTCGCCCGGCGCAAGCGAAAGTTGTAGCTTGCGCTGGGCTGTGCCGCGCTGGAGCGTGAGCTCCACCGTCTCGCCCACGGCGCGGTCATCGAGCCGGGCGGCAAGTTCCGCAAGCCCGGCCACCGGCTTGCCATCGAGCGCGGTGATGATGTCCCCCGGCACAATGGCCTCGCCCTCGCGCCGTGCCGGCACGATCCCGGCCTTGGCCGCGGGCGAACCCGGCTCGATGCCGAGCACGAACACCCCTGCGATCCCGCTTCTTTGCTGGAGCAGGGCATTGGCCGCCTCATCGCCAAGGATGCCGAGCGAGGGGCGGATATAGCGGCCCTGACGGATGAGCTGCGGCACCACCCGGTTGACGGTATCGACCGGCACGGCAAAACCGATCCCTGCCGAAGCGCCCGAGGGGCTGAAGATCGCGGTGTTGATGCCGATCAGCCGCCCAGCCGAATCGAGCAGCGGCCCGCCCGAATTGCCCGGATTGATCGCCGCGTCGGTCTGGATCAGGTGATCGATGCGGCTGCGCCCGTCCTCGCTCGGCAGGCTGCGGTCGAGCGCCGAGACGATTCCGGTGGTCAGCGTCCAGTCAAGCCCGAAGGGATTGCCGATGGCAAAGACCTTCTGTCCGATTTTCAAGTCGGCACTTGTGCCGATCGGCACCGGCGGCGGGCGGCGGAAATCGATCCCGATCTTGAGCACCGCAATATCATGCGCGGGCGAGGCGCCCACCAGCGCGGCCTTGTAATCGCGCCCATCGGCCAGCCGCACCCGCGCCTGCGAGGCCCCGGCAATGACGTGATAATTGGTGACCACGTGCCCGGCATCATCCCAGATGAAGCCCGAACCCGTGCCGCGCGGCACCTCGAACACGTTGCGGGTCCACAGATCGGCCACAAGCTCAGCGGTTGAGATGAACACCACCGAATCGCGCGCCTTTTCAAACAGCGCGATGGTGGCCTTCTCATCCTCGGCCAGATCGCCGCGGGCGGTGACCACCCGGCTTTGCGCATCCGGCGCGCCTGAGGCTGCGGACGGGGCAAGCCGCTCGCGCAGCACGGGCATGAGGTACCACAGGCCGATGAGCAGGGCGGCGATGATGGCGATGGTCCACAGCCGGCGTGATTGCAGGCTGCAGGGACATGACAAGCTCCGGCTAAGGCTCAACCATTTCCCGATCCCGCAAACCTGCATCTGGTGCAAGCTTCTGGCGCAGCGCTCGGATGTTTGCTTCCACCTGCTCTTCGGCCATGCCCGATGCACGCATGGCTGCGCGTGCCAGGGCGAGGGCAGCGGCAAGGTTTTCCGGAAAGACATAGTCCACCCCGGCATCGAACAGCACCTGCGCCGCACGATTGTCGCGGCAACTGGCGATGATGGCCCGCTCGCCATTGTGCCGCTCGGCAAGCGTGGTCATGAGGCGGATGGGCGCTTCGGCCTCACGCAAGAACAGCACCACAGCGCTGGCATGATCAACCCCTGCCGCTTCAAGCAGGGTCTTGCGATGGCCATCGCCGAAGATGACGTTGAGGCCGCGCTCTCTGGCGCGCATGAACCGCTCGTGATCGCGTTCGATCGCGACATAGGGAGTGCCACTGGCATGCAGCGCTTCGGCCAACGTGCGTCCGATGGTGCCGCACCCCACAAGAATGATGTGCCGGTTCAATCCCTCGGTTGCGCGGATCGCCTCTGCCTCACCGGTGTGGTCCGGTTCCTCCTCTGCCGAATGCGCAATCCATTCAGCCAATTGTGGACTGAAATGAACGATGACCGCGCCCAGCATCATGCTCAGCGCAATCATTCCCAGCAAGAATTGTCCCTCGTCTTGCGCGAGCAACCCGGCCGCTCCGATCTGGCCGAGCAGCAGCAAACTCAATTCGCCGCAATGGGCCAGCAGCAGCGCCGTGCGCACGCGCTCGCGGCGCGGTTGCCCGCTGATCCGGGCAATCGCCCACACAAGGGAAAATTTGGCCGCGATAATCGCCAGCGCACCACCGATCACGATCAGCGGCTGGGCAAGAGCGATACCCAGATCAAGCGACATGCCAGTGGCAAGAAAGAACACCCCAAGCAGCAGATCGCGGAAGGGTCTGATTTCATCCTCGAGCAGGTGGCGAAAATCGCTTTCGGCAAGGATCACGCCGACGGCGAAGGCGCCCAGCGGCAAGGACAGGCCAATCTTCTCTGCGCCCAGAGCTGCGCCGAGCAGGATCGCCAAGACGGCGATCAGAAACACCTCGTTCGAGCGGGTGCGGGCGGCAAAGGCGAGCACCCGGCCCAGCGTGGGGCGCGCCAGCAATGCCGCCACGAAAAGTATTGCGATGCCGCTCAGAAGATGCGTCAGGCTCGCTAGCAAGGTGATATCGCCCTTTGTCCCGCTAAGGACAGCAAGCACGCCCAGCAGCGCAAGCGAGACGACATCCTGCAAGACCAGGGCGCCGGTGGTGGTTGTGCCATAGCCGGTCGCGCCTTCGCCGCGCTCGACCAGATGCTTGTGCACCATGGCGGTCGATGACATGGCGACCGCGCCTCCAACCAACAGGCTGGCAATGATGCTGGCGCTGCTGAACAGCGATACGACTGCGCCAGCCAGCACCGCGGTCAATGCCACTTGGGCCCCGCCGAAGCCGAACACCTTGCGTCGTTCGGAAATCAGACGTGACCAGGAAAATTCCAGCCCGATGAAGAACATCAGCACCGCGATGCCCAGTTCCGACAGCAGCGCCATGGCCTCGCTGCGGTTTACCAGTCCCACCGCGCCAGGCCCCACCAGGATCCCGGCAAGCAGATATCCTACCGTAGGCGAAAGGCGCAGACGGACAGCGGCCAGCACCGCGGCCAGCGCGGCCATCAACAGGATGGAAAACTCGACCACAATCTGATGCATGAAAGGCCCTTCTGGCTCAGGTGTTGGCAATTCTGCTTGCCAGTCTTGCAGTGCAGCACTACTCCACAACCAACCGCTGCGACAACGCGAGAAGGTTCTGACAGCTGCGGTTGAGGCAAGGTGTTGATCGCATGACCCAGATTGTCCAGCACTGCTCGTTGACACGCAATTGGTGGGTGTTTGCGCTGCGTGGTCTGTTGGCGTTGATCTTCGCGGCCCTGGCCTTGGCCTTGCCAGGATCAGCCCTGTTTGCCCTCACGATCGTGTTCGGCGCCTTTGCCTTTGTCGATGGCGCGTTCAGCCTGGTGGCGGCCTACCGGCGGATGCGTGCGGGGGAAAGCTGGGGTGGTTTGGCGCTGAGCGGCGCCTTTGGTGTGCTGGCTGGGCTGGTCGTGCTTATCTGGCCGCTCATCGCCACCATTGCCCTCGCTTTGCTGTTCTGGTGGAGCCTGGTGTTCTGGTCAGTCACCACAGGGATCTTCGAACTGGTGGCAGCCGTGCGCCTGCGCCGCGAGATCTCCGGCGAAATCTGGCTTGCGCTTTCGGGTGTGCTTTCGGTGGTGTTCGGCGGCCTGCTGATCTGGTTGCTGTTTACCTATCCGCTTGCCAGCCTCATCTCGCTGGGATGGGTGATTGCCTTCTATGCGGCCCTTTCCGGCGCGTTGCAGCTGTTGCTGGCCTTGCGCCTGCGCCGGCTCGACCGCACGGGTGGGAGCCTTGAGGTCACCATCGCTGCGGCAGACAATCCGCGCTGAACAACGCTCATTGGCCCCGGGCTCAGTCCGGGTCTTGAAATCGTCAGACGCGCTTCCTTTATCTGTTGCGAATGCCCGAATGGGGTTCATGACAAGAGGCGGGTCTGGCCATATTGGCAGGCTGGCTGGAAACAGGAAGCAAGCGCCCAGCCAACGCCCTGACAATAAAAGCGGTTAAGCCGCGTCGGTCTGACTCGTCCTCTATGCGGCCATGTTCGGGCGCTGTTGGGAGGATGAGACGATGCTTTATCGAACTGCACTTTATCCGGCTGATCCCTTTGCCTTGATGCGGCGACTTTCGGATAGTCTTGACCGTATAACGGCCCGCGCAAGCGCTCCTTTTCCCGCCATCAATATCTGGCAGAACGGAGAGGCAGCCGCGATCACAGCTGAACTGCCCGGGGTTGAGCCAGATTCCATCACGTTGAGGTCAAGGACAATGTCCTGACCCTGTCTGGAGAGCGCAAGGCGCCCGATAACACCGAAGGCGCGACCTGGCATCGGCGTGAGCGTGCCTTTGGCCGGTTTACCCGGGCCATCCGTCTGCCGTTTCGCGTCGATCCGAACAAGGTTGAAGCGCGTCTTGCCAATGGTGTGCTGCGCATCGCCGTGGCACGTCCCGACGAGGACAAGCCGCGCCGTATCGCGATCAACGCTGCGTGAGGAGGGAGGAAAGCAATGACCAATCAGGTGATGACCACGCACGAGAACCCCGCGGTTCAGACCTTGGCGGAACCGGCCAGCAATCGCCCGGTGTGGCGCCCGCTGGCCGATATCCTCGAAACAAGGGACGGCTTTACCGTGATGCTCGAACTGCCTGGGGTGGCGGCCGAGGATGTCGAGGTTTCGCTCGAGAATCGACAGCTCAGCATCCGCGCCCGCGCGCAGGGGCTGGAGAGCGATGAGCTCCAGCTCGTTCACCGGGAATATTTGCCCGGCGATTACGAGCGCGCCTTCCTGCTGTCCGACGATCTGGATGGCGAGAGGATCGAGGCCGAGCTGAAAAATGGCGTTCTTACCGTGCGCGTCCCGCGCCTTGCCGAAGCCCGGCCCCGCAGCATCAAGGTCAAGACCGCTTGAAATACAAGGGAGGATGACATGAAGATCAAGGATCTCATTCCCTGGGCGAGCAAGGACGACCTGCCGCAAACCGCCCAGAGCGATGAACAGGCAAACCCCATTGCCAGCTTGCAGCGCGAAATGAACCAGGTGTTCGAAGGGTTCTGGAAACGCATGAGCAAGGGCTTTGGGGAACTCGACTGGCCATGGGGCCATAGCGAGGCTCGTTCCGATGTCGTGCAGACCGACAAGGGCGTGGAAGTATCGATCGAATTGCCCGGCATGTCGCCTGACGACATCGAGGTGAGCATTGCCAACGAGACCCTGACGGTGAAGGGCGAGAAGAAGGTTGAGCACCAGGAGGAAAAGAAGGGCTATTATTTGTCCGAGCGCAGCTATGGCGCGATCTGGCGTTCGATCCCCCTGCCGCCGGGGGTGGATGGTGACAAGGCCGAGGCCAGTTTCCGCAACGGGGTGTTGACCATCCGCTTGCCGCAGGCTGCCGATGCCGAGGCCAAGGTGAAACGGATTGCCGTGAAGACGGACTGACAGCAGATCAGAGGGGGTAATTGTGACGTAACCCCCTCTGAATCATCTTGCGGCGGAGATTTTTCGGACCTGCTATACAGCCTACCCAGCCACCGTTTCGATCTGTTCGGCCCACGGCCGATCGGCAACTGTGACGAGGTCGTTCAGCGAAAGCGCCGGTGGTACGCGCCTGATGACGAGGTGTTCGAGCACCTCCGGCGACAGATAGGCGAGCCGCATCATGCGGCTCACGAACCGGTCGGAGACCTTCTCGGCCGCGGCGATATCCTGAATGGTGGAAGCGGCACCGGAT
>JBKBSV010000157.1:0-2735 GCA_046291115.1 Novosphingobium sp.
CCAGGTCCATCAGACGCTTGATATTCATCGCGGTTTCGCGACGAAGGTCACCTTCGACCGTGTGTTCCGCGTCGATCGTTTCGCGGATGTGCAGGACTTCCTGGTCGGAAAGGTCGGCGACGCGGCGGGTATGATCAATGCCAAGCTTGTCGACGATCTGGCGGGCCTTGAACGGGCCGATACCATGGATGTAGGTGAGCGCGATGATCACGCGCTTGTTGGTGGGGATGTTTACCCCGGCAATACGAGCCACTTAATTCTCCATGCTCCACAGAAGGCAGCCACCAGGGCGACCCCCTATCTCAACGCTTCACCCGGCCTTAACGGCAAAAAGTCTGGTCGGCGCGCTCAATCGCTTTCGCCTGCCAGACTGACCCCGTTCTTTCGAGTGAAGCGCGCGCTTAGGGCGATTCGCCCGCCGTGTCAACGCCCGCCTGCCATGCCGCCCTTGCGCTGATCAAGGCAGACAAAGCGGCTGGGAGCCAAGACCGGTCAGGCCGCCATGATCCGTTCGATCGCCGCAGTCACCTGGTCGATGTCGGCCATGCCGTTGACCCGGGAGACAATCCCGCGCGCTTCGTAGATCGGCAGGATCGGCGCGGTCTTGGCCCGGTATTCGGCCATCCGGGTGCGCACGGTTTCCTCGTTATCGTCCGGACGGCGCTTGAATTCCCGGCTGCCGCACCGGTCGCAGACACCAGGTTCACGCGGCTGCTCGAACCTATCGTGATAGCCCTTGCCGCAATTGGCGCAGGTGAAACGGCCGCAGATCCGTTCGACCAGCGCATCCTCGTCCACTTCCAGTTCGATCACATGCGCCAGCGTGCGGCCGCGATCGGCCAGCAGCTTGTCAAGCGATTCGGCCTGGGCCGCCGTTCGGGGATAACCGTCAAAGATCGCGCCGGTGGTTTCACCCATCGCATCCAGCTCTTCGCCGATCAGGGCCGAGACGATCTCGTCCGAAACCAGTTCACCGCGCTCCATCACCGCCTTTGCCTGAAGCCCGATCGGCGTTCCGGCCTTGACCGCGGCGCGCAGCATGTCTCCGGTAGACAGCTGACGCATTCCGAACTTGTCGACCAGGCGCTGCGCCTGGGTGCCCTTGCCGGCTCCCGGCGGTCCGAGCAGGATTATGTTCACGCCACTTCCCCCGTAATCGGTTTAGCGCAGCCGCCCCTTCAGCTTCGCCTTCTTGATCAGATCGCCATACTGGTGCGCCAGCAGGTGCGACTGGATCTGGGTGATCGTATCGACCGTGACATTGACCACGATCAGCAAACTGGTGCCCCCCAGGAACAGCGCGCCGACCCCCGTTTGCGCGATGACGTATTCCGGCACAATACAGACGATAGTCAAATAGAGCGCGCCGATCACGGTGATGCGGGTAAGCACATAGTCCAGGTAGGTCGCGGTGTTCTTGCCCGGGCGGATGCCGGGGATGAAGCCGCCGTTCTTCTTCAGGTTCTCGGCCGTCTCTTCCGGGTTGAAGACAACGGCGGTGTAGAAAAAGGCGAAGAACATGATGCCGAGCGCATAGAGCACCATGTAGGTCGGTTTGCCATGCCCCAGATACTGGTTCAGCGTGACGATGAACTGGCCCCAGGCCGAATCCTGGCTGATCGAATTGCCGGCGAACTGGGTGATGGTCAGCGGCAGCAGCAGCAACGAACTGGCGAAGATCGGCGGGATCACGCCCGCGGTGTTGAGCTTGAGCGGCAGGTGGCTGCGATCAGCCTGCATCATCCCGTTCTGGCTGGCCCGCTTGGGATACTGGATCAGCAGCCGCCGGGTGGCACGTTCCATGAAGCAGATCAGCAGGATCAAGCCGATCAGCATGCCAATCAGGCCGGCAATCAGGAAACCCGAGATCGAACCGGTCCGTCCGCCTTCAAACAGGTTCGAGATAAAGGTCGGCATCTGTGCGACGATACCGGCCATGATGATCAGCGAAACACCGTTGCCGATGCCGCGGCTGGTGATCTGTTCGCCCAGCCACAGCAGGAACATGGTGCCACCAACCAACGAGATCAGGCCCGCAACATAGAACAGTGGCCCCGGATCAACCGCAAAGCCCTGCACTTCGGCTGCGCGCAGCGCAGCATAACCCTGGATCAGGGCCAGGAAGACTGCCCCATAGCGCGAATACTGGTTGAGCTTGCGCCGCCCGCTTTCGCCTTCCTTTTTCAGTGCCATCAGCGAGGGATGGAGCGAAGCGGCCAGCTGCACCACGATCGACGCGGTGATGTAAGGCATGACGCCAAGGGTGATCAGGCTGTACTGCGACAGCGCCCCGCCCGAAAACATGTTGAAGAAATCGAGCACCCCGCCGGCATTGCGGTCAAGGAACTGCTTCAGCGCGATCGGGTTGATCCCCGGCAGCGGCACGAAGCTCAGGAAACGGAACACGATCAGCGCCCCGATGGTGAACCAGATCCGCTTCTTCAGCTCGGTCGCCTTGGAGAAATTGGCGAAACTCAGAGTGCTGGCGATATTGTCGGCGCGTGATGCCATGGTCCGAAATTGCCTTGTTGAAGCGGCAGGATCATCGTCCGGCCGCCGCGTCCCCCATCCTGTCGAGACGCCCATATAGGGCGCGGGCCGGGATTGGATAACCCCCGCCCGCGGTTGTCCCGAAATTATTCGGCAGTCGCAGCCTTGGGGGCCGGCACTTCGACCGAGCCGCCGGCCGCTTCGACCGCAGCCTTGGCACCGGCCGAGACGCCGGCGACGACGAC
>JBKBSV010000158.1:0-2719 GCA_046291115.1 Novosphingobium sp.
TATCTGCTCGCCGCGCTCTATCGCCACAGGATCGGGCAGCCGGTCCACGGCCCGATGGCCGGGTGCATAGCGCGCGACGGAGGCGAGGCCGCGGTGCGTCGCGCGCTAAACTATCTGGCTGGCAAACCGGGTGGGCTGGAAGGCGGGCTCGGCGAACGGCCGGTGGTGGCGTTCAACCTGATGACGCTGGCGATGCTGTGCGGCACCGACCTGATGCCGGACCTCAACGGCCACGTGGTGCTGGTGGAAGAAGTTGCCGAACACCTCTACGCGGTCGACCGCCTGTTTTTTCATGTCACCCAGCACCTGCACGGGATCGCTGGCATCAGGCTGGGGCGGGTCAGCAACGTGCCGGAGAACGACCGGCCGTTCGGTGCCAGCGAAGAGGATATCGTGCGCCATTGGTGTGCACGGTCAGGCATTCCCTATATCGGATTTGCCGATATCGGCCACGATGCCGCGAACAAGATCGTGCCGTTCGGGCTTGCCCGCAGCGGCGCAGGCGCATAGTCCGCCGCGCCTGAGGAGATTGAGACCATGAGAGCATTCGTTTTCCCGGGACAGGGCAGCCAGAAGGTTGGCATGGGTGCCGAGCTGGCCGAGGCCAGCGCTGCCGCTCGCGAGGTGTTCGAAGAAGTCGACGACGCGCTGTCGCAGCCGCTGTCCACGATCATGCGCGAAGGGCCGGACACCGAGCTGACCCTGACGGAAAACGCCCAGCCCGCGATCATGGCCAATGCCATTGCCACGCTGCGGGTGCTGGAGCGCGAATTTGGCGTGTCACTTGCGGACAAGGGCGATTGCGTCGCCGGGCACAGCCTTGGCGAATACACCGCTCTGTGTGCGGCGGGGGCGTTTTCGCTCGCTGATACGGCACGGCTGCTGAAGCTGCGCGGGCAGGCCATGCAGGCAGCCGTTCCGGTCGGGCAGGGGGCGATGTGCGCTCTGCTTGGAGCGGATCTGGAGGCAGCCCGGAAGCTGGCCGAAGCGGCCGCCGAGGGGCAGGTGTGCGAAGTCGCCAACGACAACGATCCGACTCAGGTGGTGCTCTCAGGTCACACGGCGGCGATCGAGCGGGCGGTGGCGATGGTCAAGGACTTCGGGATCAAGCGCGGAGTGCCGCTGCCGGTATCCGCGCCGTTCCACTGTTCGCTGATGCAGCCCGCAGCAGACGCGATGGCGGCGGCGCTGGCTGATACCCCTCCGGGCAGCTTTGCGCTGCCGCTCTACGCCAATGTCACGGCGGCTGCTGTAACCGATCCGGCTGAGGAACTGCGCCTGCTGGTGGAGCAGGTCACCGGCCGGGTGCGGTGGCGCGAATCCGTGCTGGCCATGCGCGCGGCAGGGATCGCGCAATTCGTCGAACTGGGCGGCAAAGTGCTCGGCCCGATGATCGGGCGGATCGACAAGGAAGCGCCGGCGATCAGCGTGGTCACCATGGCTGATCTGGAGGCTCTGGCGAAGGAAATCGGATAATGTTCTCACTTGAAGGAAAGACCGCCCTCGTCACCGGTGCCAGCGGCGGCATCGGTTCCGCAATTGCTGTCGCGCTGGCAAGGCAGGGCGCGCGGCTGGCGCTGAGCGGGTCGAACGGGGCCAAGCTGCGCGCCTTCCGCGAACAGCTCAACGACGAGTTCGGTGGCGATCATGTCGAGGTGACCTGCGACCTCGGCAACGCCACGCAAGTCGAGGAGCTGATCCCCGCGACGATCGACACCCTTGGCAAGCTCGACATCCTGGTCAACAACGCCGGGGTCACCCGCGACAACCTCGCCATGCGGATGAAAGACGAGGAGTGGGACGCGGTGATGAAGATCAACCTCGAAGCCGCATTCCGGCTGATGCGCGCGGCAATCAAGCCGATGATGAAGGCCCGCCATGGCCGGATCGTAACCATCACCAGCGTCGTTGGGGCGACCGGCAATCCGGGCCAGATCAACTATGCGGCGGCCAAGGGCGGACTTACCGCCATGTCGAAAGCGCTGGCGCAGGAAGTCGCCAGCCGCGGGATCACCGTCAACTGCGTTGCTCCCGGGTTCATACGCACTGCGATGACTGAAATCCTGCCCGATGCCCAGAAGGACGCGCTCAATGCCCGCATTCCGATGGGTCGGATGGGCGAGGGCAGTGATATTGGTGCTGCAGTCGCCTATCTGGCCAGCGACGAAGCCGCTTACGTGACTGGCCAGACGCTGCACGTGAACGGCGGGATGGCCATGCTGGGCTGAGATACACCGCGTTATCCCCAAGGAATCGGGCCCATGCCCAGTGGGTGCTTGCCCCCTTGGATGCCCTTGTTAAGGTCTGACGACACATTCCGGCGCTTGCGGGCGATTCCGGCCGCACGGGGCAACGGAAAGACGAGTAGGGACCCATGAAGGCCACAATCGAACGCGCCACGCTTCTTCGCTGCCTCAGCCACGTCCAGTCGGTCGTG
Source organism: Novosphingobium sp. (assembly GCA_046291115.1). GTDB lineage: Bacteria > Pseudomonadota > Alphaproteobacteria > Sphingomonadales > Sphingomonadaceae > Novosphingobium. The sequence goes on from JBKBSV010000158.1 coordinate 2,438, forward strand.
GAACGGCGCAACACCATTCCGATCCTGTCCAATGTTCTGATTGACGCGAGCAGCGGCGGGGCGGTCAAGATCATGGCAACCGATCTCGACCTGCAGGTCATGGAAACCATGAGCGCTGCGTCGGTCGACAGCGCTGGTGCGATCACCGTGTCGGCGCACTTGCTGTTCGACATTGCCCGCAAGCTGCCTGACGGCAGCCAGGTCAGCCTGGAAACGGCCGACAACCGGATGACGGTCAAGGCCGGGCGCAGCCGGTTCAGCCTGCCGACCCTGCCGCGCGAC
>JBKBSV010000063.1:0-13468 GCA_046291115.1 Novosphingobium sp.
GAACGCCCAGCCGATAGGCCAGCCGCAGCAGCCGTTCGCCCGCCCCGATCGCGGGCGGGGCAAAATCGGCCAGCGCCAGCGCCCGGCCAGGCTCCACCACTTCGCCAGGGATGGCCCGTAGATCATCGCTGCCGTTCACCAGGCCGCCCTCATCGCCGCCCGCCAGGGGAATGGCCGGACCATGCCCTGCGGCCTCATTGCGGGCCGGACTGCGAGCGTAGAGGCCGGCATCGCTCATGGCTCATCCGACCCCCTTCAGCGCGGCGATGTTGGTGGCGTAGTGATCCGGACCGCCTTTGAAAGTGGCCGATCCCGCCACCAGCACGTCGGCGCCGGCATCGACGCATTGCCGCGCCGTGGCCGCATCGACCCCGCCGTCGACTTCGAGGTGGATCGCCCGCCCGGTCTTGTCGATCATCTTGCGGACCGCCTCGATCTTGCGCAGCTGGCTGGAAATGAAACTCTGCCCGCCAAAGCCGGGATTGACGCTCATCACCAGCACCAGGTCGATCTCGTCGATCAGGTAATCCAGCATCTTGGCCGGGGTGGCGGGGTTGAGCGACAGGCCGGCTTTCTTGCCCAGCCCCTTGATCGCCTGCACCGTGCGGTGGACGTGCGGCCCGGCTTCGGGGTGAACGGTGATGATGTCGGCCCCGGCCTCGGCAAAGGCCTGAAGATAGGCATCGACCGGGGAAATCATCAGGTGGACATCGAACGGCTTGGCGCTGTGCGGGCGCAAGGCCTTTACCACCATCGGCCCGATCGTGATGTTGGGCACGAAGTGGCCATCCATCACGTCGACATGGATCCAGTCTGCCCCGGCGGCGTCGATCGCCCGCACTTCCTCGCCCAGCCGGGCAAAATCGGCGGACAGGATCGAGGGTGAGATCAGCGGTGCGGGCATTGGCGGTCGGTAGCTCCCTATCCAGCGCTTAGCTACCGTATCTGGGGGGGGCAAGCAGGCTTTCCGGGCTTTTCCACGGAGGCGGCGGGCCCTTGGGGGCTTTGTCCAGCCACGACTTGCCGTGGCCGGAGAACAGGCCCGGAAGCCCCCAGCCGTCGAAAAAGCCACCCTGCTTTTCGGGCTGCTTGACGACAGAATTGTCGTAGTCCTTGACCCACTATCCGTTGCGGAAGTGGCCCTTCACATGCGACTTGAAGAACAGCAGCAGGGTCACTGAATGACCCCCAGAATGCGCCCGCGAGCGTCCTGCAGGATATCGTGCAGGATCGCCCCGACTTCTTCCTCGTCGTGGCCGTCCTTGAGCGCCAGAGCCGATTTCACGCACTGCAAGGCAAGATGCTTGAAGAACGCCTCGCCCGGGTCGTCGCCGCCCTTCATGGACGGGATTGCGGCAAGGAACTTGCCCTTGAGGCGCATGCCCTGCCACGGTGCGATTTCATAGCGATCATCGCGGCCCATAAGCGCGTCGCCATGCTCCTTGATCAGAGCGTTGATTCGCTCCTGCGCGACAGCCGCCGACACCTTGCCGGAAAGGAAGGAGTCGTAGGCTTGGATCACCTCGTCCGCGAACCGGCCAACGAAGCTGTGCACGACCCCGGCGTTGCCCAGATAGTGCTTCCCCGGATCGGTTGCCGGAACGTGAAGTTGAATGGTGCCGGGCTGCGGCTCACTGGATGCCATGACTGACCTTAACCTTTCGGGTAAATGTTTGCAACATAGGTCTCGTCCGGCGGGAGCATCACAGTATCTTGTCGCACTGCCGCAGCCGGGCCGCGCTTTGCCGCAATTGACCGGCAGGCGCCAAGCGGGCAGAGCGCCGCCATGAGCCTGAACAATCCAGAGCACCCCGGACCGGCCCTGCTGGCCAGAGAGGCGCAGGCTCGTCATGGCCCGGTTGCGGATCAACTGGACGGGCAAACGGTCGGGCCTGGTGAAATGCTGCTTGCCGGCGACCGGTTCATGCTGCGGACCCTGACCGGCTATGCCTATCTCTATCAGCGCGGCGCCGGGGTGATCGTGGATCGATCGCCCGGGGCCGATCCGGCGGAAGAGCAACTGTGGCTCAACGGTAGCGTCTATGCGGCGATTGCGGCTATCAACGGGTTCCTGCCGCTTCACGCCTCGGCAGTGGTCTGGCAGGGTGGCGCCTATGCCTTCACCGGGCCGAGCGGCGCGGGCAAGTCCACTCTGGCGGCAGCGCTGGGCGGTCATGCCATGCCGCTGCTGTGCGATGATACGCTGGTGTTGGATATCTCCGACCCACAACGAATCCTGTGCCTGCCCGGACACAAGCGGCTCAAACTGACTGCACAGGCAGTCGCGTTGACGGGCGCGGCCCCACAAGAGAAGGTCGCGGCCCTGGTTGACAAGCATTATGCCGCACCCCCCGGCGGGGTGCTGAACGCAGTCGTGCCGCTGCGCCAGCTGATATTCCTTGCAGACGATGAAGTCCCGCAGATCGAACCGATCGGCGGGGCGCAGCGCCTTGCCTGCCTCAACGACGATCACTACACGGCCGACATCTTCGCGATGGCGCGGCGGCTGGACCTGGCCGGGCGATTCGCGCTAATCGCCGCAATCGCCCCGCATATTGCCATGAGCCGGTTTGCGAGGCCCCGAGATACGGCGCGGTTTGCCGAAACCACGGCCCTGATTGCCGCGACCCTGAAACAGGGAGTTCCTCCATGTCTGCCCCGCTAAGCAAGATTGCAGGTGCCTTCAGTGAAACCGAGATCGACGACGAGGTGGTAGTGATGCGTCTGTCGGACGGCACCTTCTTTTCGTTGACCAGCACAGCGGCGGCCATCTGGAAGCTGATCGATGGCACCCGCAGCCGTGATGCCGTTCTGGCCGCACTGACCGCCGAGTTCGGGCAGGAGGCCGAGGCGATTGCGGCTGATCTGGATGCCTTCGTCGCACAACTGGGCGAAGCTGGCCTGATCGCCGAGCCGTGATAATCGGCCCACGCAGCGTCTGGCATTTGCGCGGGCTGACGCTGGAGGCAGCCCTTTACCTGTTGTTTGCCAGGGTTCTTGTGGCGGTCAGACCACTCTCGCGCTGGCGCCAATCGCTGGGCCATCCCGGATCGGACAATCCTGACAGCGACGCCCTGGTCGAGGCTCGTCGCCTTGCCACTCACGTTGACAGGGCTGCCACACATCTGCCCGGAAACAGCCTGTGCCTGCCAAGGGCCATCGCGTTGAGCCGGATGCTGCGCCGTCGGGGAATCGGGCACGGGCTGGTGATCGCGGTCCGCCCGCCGCAACTGCGCGGGGGATCGGACGATCTCCACGCCTGGGTGGAGGTGGATGGTGGCATCGCAATCGGTGACTTGCCCGGCCCCTGGGCAATCGTGTTCAGCACCGTGCCGGGGGCCGCATAGCCGCCACCATGAGCCTGATTTCGCCAATTTGCGCGGGTTGCTCGCTTGACTTGGCCCGGTTTGTTGGTAACCTAAGTATTAATACTGGTCGCATCTCGAACACACCCTGTTCGCTTCGGAGTTCTCTCATGACCAAATCTTCCTCTCAGGTTCTCTCGGTAAAGCGCGAATGGCAGCGGCCGGAGCTGGTGCAACTGGGCACGATTGCTGATGTTGCCGGCCCTAACCCGAGCCCGGTGCAGAACGCCAACAATTCCTGACCGGGTTTGCTGGCGTTATGGCGTGACTGGTCCGGCTCGCCGCCGCGCCATTCACCAAGGTTGGCCTCTTCGTTAGGTCTGTTCGCTGGTTATCCGGCGGGGTATCATGCCGCCGGGCGAACGGCGTTTGCCTTCCTTCCCGCTCCCAGGCTCAAGGCTCCGCTGCGCGGTTGGCGTCCCTTTCGTGATGAAGGGGGGCGCTGGGTGCTGTTCCACGGCCGGATCGACAATGGTCCGGCCCTCGCGCAACGCCTTGGCCTGCCGGTCTCGATGCCGGCTCCGGCTCTTTATGCCGCCGCGGTACGCCGGTGGGGCGATCATGCCGATTTCGAGGTGGTCGGGGAATATTGCACGATCCTCGCTGATGCCGAAGAAGTGCGGCTGGCCCGATCGCCCTGGTCGGCCCCGCCGCTATGCTATGCCCACTTTGATGGCCAGACCGTCGCCGCATCGGTGCCCCGGGCCATTCTTGCTGCAGGCTTGCCAGCTGAACTTGACCAGACTCGGCTTGCCGACAATCTCTATTTCAATCTGCAGGAACGGACCCGCGGCTGGTATCGCGGTATGCACCGGGTGGCGCAGGGCTCGGTCGTGCGGATTGCCGCAGATGGCAGTGCTCGGACCAAGGTCTACTACGATCCGGGTGAATTGCCGGAAGTGCGTTTGCCCAACGACGATTCTTACGTCGAAGCCGCCAATGCCTTGCTGGCCGAAGCCACGGCGCGGACCATGGCGGGCGCCAAGCGACCCGGCATCATGCTCTCAGGCGGGCTTGATTCCCCCCTGCTGGCGGTTGAGGCCATGCAGCAGCTTGGTCCCTCAACGCGCTTGCCCAGTTTCACCTTTGCCCCGCTCGATTCGTGGCAGGACCGGCTTCCCCCCGCGATCATGGGGGACGAGCGGCCGTTCGTCCGCGCCTTTGCCGCCATGCACCCAACACTGGAGCCGCATTTCACACAGAATGTCGAGGTCCAGTTCGACTCCTGCCTCGACCGGCTGTTTGCCGCGATGGGCTGCGCGCCCAATCACCTGTGCAATTTCTATGTCTATCACGGTGTCTGGAGCGGTGCGCGAGATGCCGGTTGCGACCTGTTGCTGACTGCCGATTTCGGAAACCAGACCTACAGCAACGAAGCGCGCTGGTGCTATGTCGAGTATCTGCTGACCTTCCGCTGGAAGCAGCTGTGGCAGGCCTTGCGCCAGCGACCGGGAGATGACCGCCCGATGCTGCGCCGACTGGCCGCGCTCAGTCTCCTGCGGATCATGCCCGCTCCCTTGCGCCGCGCCGTGCGCAGCCGGATGCATCCGGAGCGCCGGACCATCAACGATCTGGTGACGCTGCTGCCTGATCGTGCCCTGGCCGAAGCGGCCGAGCGGGCCTTGGCGCTGTGCGCCGTGATCGAACACGAAGCCCCTGCCAGCAAGCGCGAATCGGTCTGCTTCGAATATGCCTGGCGGGATTGCGAAGGTGCCGAAGTGCAGCAGGGATTTGAACAGATCTATGGCCTGCGCCAGGCCGATGTGCCGGCCTATCGGCCCCTGGCGGAATTCTGCGCCGGGCTGCCGACCGATCAATTCATGCGCGATGGGCAGTCGCGCTGGCTGGCACGAAGGATGGCGATCGGAAAGTTGCCTGAAGCCCAGCGCACCAATACGGCTGTGGGCTGGCACAATGTCGATTGGCATGAACGACTTACTCCCCGGCTTGACGAGTTCCGGGCCGAGGCCGAATGGATCGCCGGACAACCCGACATCGCCGCTCTGGTGGATCCGCACAAGTTGCACAAGGTGATCGATGGCTGGCCTGATGGCTTCGCGTTCGAGCCGGACAAATGGATGCCTCCGGCAGCCGGTATGACGCGGGCAATCCTGACTTCGCGTTTCATCGCCTATAGCACTGGCCGGAATGACCGCCCGATCAGCAGCAACCAAGCTTGAGCCACCCCGCCTGCTGGCTCCGGCAGACCGGGCGGCGGCGCTGTGGCTGGGGCTGCTGATGCTGCTGTCGGCGTTGACCGAGGGGATCGGCCTTGTCTTGCTGGTGCCGCTGCTTGCTACCCTGGGGCAGGGCAGCGGCGGCGCGATCGGTCAGCTCGCTGCAGCGATCGGCTTGCCGCTCAGGCTCGATCTGCTGCTGGGCCTGTTCGTCGCGGTGGTGGCGCTGCGGGCGGTGATAGTCCATGTCCGCACCCTTGCCGCCTTGCGTTTTGAATATGCCGTGCTCGATCGGCTGCGGACCCGCGCCTGGCGGGCCTTGCTCCATTGCGACTGGCGGGTGCTGGTGGGCTTGCAGCGCAGCGCCGCTTCGAGCCTGCTGATAACCCGGATCGATCAGGCCGGGCTCTATCTGAACCAGGCCGCCCAGGCCTTTGCGGCAACGGTAACGCTGGGCGGAATCGGATTGGCCGCGCTGGCCATTTCCCCGCGCATGACCTTGGCTGCGCTGGTGGCCGGGGTAACCGTGCTGCTGGCCTTTCACGGCACCCGCCACCGCGCGGCGCTGTTGGGCGAGCGACTGGGCGAGGCCTATGGCGCTGTTCACAGCCAGGTCGGCGAAGGGCTGGACGCGCTGCGGCTACACAAGGGCCTTGGAACAGAAGAGACTGCCGTTGCTGCGCTGGCCGATCAATATGCCGACCTGCGCCGCCATCTGCTGGCCTATTATGCCGATCTCGGCCGCGGGCAGATTGCCCTTCAGGCTGGCGGGGCACTGGTCTTGGCAGTGCTGGTCTGGGCGGCGCTGACGCTGTGGCGGATCGAGGTGGCGCTGGTCCTGCCGATGGTCGTGCTGTTTGCCCGGGCCTTGCCGCTGCTGGGTGCGGTCCAGCACGGCTGGGCGACTTGCGCTCACAGCCGTCCTGCAGTGGACGAGGCGCTGGTCCTGATCGCCCGCACCGAGGCCGCGCGCGAAGAAGACGCCGGCAGCGCTGCTGCGCCGCGGTTGGACCGCGCGATCACCCTCGATCGGGTGACGGTACGGTTCGCCGAAAGCGACCGGCCCGCCTTGCAGGCGGTTTCCGCTTCCATTCCCGCGCGCGGGATCACGGCGATTGTCGGCCCTTCGGGCGCCGGCAAGAGCACTCTGGCCGACCTGGTCGGCGGATTGCTCTCGCCCGATGGTGGCACGGTCCGCGTGGACGGGATCGAACTGGCCGGCCCGGTTCGCCGGGCCTGGCGCAGCCGTGTCGCTTATGTTCAGCAGGACCCGGTGCTGCTCGCCGCCAGCCTGCGTGACAATCTGCGCTGGGCCGCCCAGCAGGCGGGCGATACGGCTCTGCGCGATGCCTTGCAGGCGGCCTCCGCCGGATTCGCCCTGGCCCTGCCGGAGGGGCTGGACACCCGCCTGGGGGACGGCGGGCGGGCCCTGTCGGGCGGCGAGAGACAGCGGCTGATGCTGGCGCGGGCCTTGCTCCGCGATCCGGCAGTGCTGATCCTGGACGAGGCGACCAGTGCCCTCGACGCGGAGAACGAAGCGGCCATCGTTACCGCCTTGCGTGACCTGGCGAGACGGATGGCAGTGGTGGTGATCGGCCACCGCGGGGCTTTGCCGGGGATCGCCGATCATACGATCCGGCTGGAACTGGGCAGAGTGGTCTGATTTCAGCGATCGGGTGCTTTGCAGATGCTGCGGGATCGGGCAGGATGCGCCAGCAAAGACGGGGGAACGGACGGATGGGGCCGAGGATCTGGGCGACCATGCTGGCGGCGGGCCTGAGCGCCATGCCCGCCGTGGCCGCGGCGCCGGTTGGCTGCACCGGCCCGGCCAGCAGCCACTGGATCGACCTGACGATCAACAACCTGCGCAATGGCCGGGGCATGGTGATCCTCACGCTCTATCCCGATGACAAGGCCCGCTTCCTCAAGCCGATGGGCTCGCTTTATGTCACCAAGGTTCCGGCTCGTGCCGGCACCAGCACGGCCTGCATCCATGTGCCCCAGCCGGGGGCCTATGGCCTGGCCCTGTACCATGACGAGAACGCCAACGGGAAAATCGATCGCAACGGGCTTGGCATCCCGAAGGAGGGTTTTGGCTTTTCCAACAACCCGAAGATCTTCATGAGCGCGCCGGGCTTCAATGCAGTGCGCTTTCAGGCCGGACCGGCGGGAACCGCGCTCAGCATCCGGATGAACTATCCCTAGCCATAGATTTCGGGCAGTTCGCGCGGAGCCTGGGCTTCAGCCAGATCAAACGCGCGCGGATCATCAACATCGAGCCACCAGGCCGAACCGATATCCATCGTCGCCGCGCGCCCGGCGTCGGCCAGGATCTGCATCCCTTCGGACAGGCTGCCGGCCTTGCCCCCGGCAATCGCGGCGCGGATCGCATCGGCCAGTTCCGGCGTGCACAGGAAGGCGCCGCAATCAACCGCGTCATGGGGATCGATCGTCTTGCCGATCGCCTTGATGAACCTCGCCTCGTCCAGCCTGACCCAGGTGGCGTCGTCGGGATCGATCAGCGGATGATCGCAGCGATAGTCGACCGCCAGGGTCACACCCCGGTCCGGCCCGTCCTGCTGCGCCAGCCGGGTCAGGATTGATCCCGAAAAGATGTGGTCGCTCATCATCAGCAGGTAGTTGCCGGAAATGATCGAGGCTCCGGCCAGCACCGACCAGCCGTTCGGTTTCGACCAGTCATCAACCCGCTGCGCCAGCACCGGAACCCCTGCCCGATCGGCCAGCGCAGGCAGCGCGGCTTCCAGCCGCTCGGCTTGATGCCCGGTCACCACCACCACCCGCTCCACCCCGGCGGCCTTGGCCTGGCGCACGCCCAGTTCCAGCAGCGGCACGCCGGCGATCGGGGTCATCGGCTTGGAATCGGAAATCTCGCGCAGGCGGCTGCCGAACCCCGCGGCGATGATCAAAGCGTCCATGACCTTTCCTTATCTTGGCCAACGCGAAGCGCAACACCGGCCCGCTCCCCCGGCCCAACCACCTGCTGCATGGCCCCCTTGGGGCGGTTGGGCCGTGGGCGGTGTTGCCAAGCCAATCGCGGATGCGATTGGCGCACCCCGCAAACACAGAAACGGCGCCAGAAGCCCGGCGCCGTTTCAAAGATCTGGTCCGTTCGTGCCTATTCGGCGGCGAGCGGGGCGTCGGCTACGTATTCATCGACCATCTGGGCGGCCAGATCGTCGCTGAACTGCTGCGGCGGGTGCTTGCAGAAATAGGCCGAGGGGCCGATCAGCGCGCCGCCTTCACCGCGGTCAAGCGCCACCTTGGCGCAGCGGATCGCATCCATGACGCAAGCGGCCGAGTTCGGGCTGTCTTCCACCGAGAGGCGCAGTTCCAGATCCATCGGCACATTGCCCCACTGCAGGCCTTCAAGGCGCAGGAAGCACAGCTTGTTGTCCTTCTGCCAGGGAACATAGTCCGACGGGCCGACGTGGATGTTCTCGTCTTCCAGGCGCTGGGCCAGCATCGCCTGGACCGCTTCGGTCTTCGATTCCTTCTTCGAGCCGAGACGCTGACGGTCCAGCATGTTCATGAAGTCGGTATTGCCGCCGGTGTTGAGCTGATAGGTCCGCTCAACTGTCACGCCGCGGGCGGCAAACAGGCTGGAGAGCACGCGGTGAACGATCGTCGCGCCGATCTGGGCCTTGATGTCGTCGCCCACGATGGGCAAGTTCTTCTCGCGGAAGCGGGCTTCCCATTCCGGCGTCGAAGCAATGAACACCGGCATGCAGTTGACCACCGCAACACCGGCTTCCAGCGCGCATTCCATGTAGAATTCGGTCGCCTGCTGCGAACCGACCGGCAGGAAGTTGATCAGCACTTCAGCGCCCGAAGCCTTGATCGCTTCAACGATGCGGGCCTTGTCGGCTTCCGGTTCGTCGGCAACGATGAAGCCCTTTTCGCCGACCGTGGTCATGTGCGGGGCGACACCGTCCGAAACCTTGCCCATGATCACCTTGGCGCCGGTTGCCGGCACGTTGGGCATGAACACCTTGGTGTTGTTGGGCGCGGCAAAGATTGCTTCGGCGATGTCCTTGCCGACCTTGCGCGCATCGACATCGATTCCCAGCACAAAGTCCACGTCACCCGCGCCATAGCCGCCGATCTTGTCATGGATCAGGCCTTGCGAGGAGTTGTTCTGACGATAATAGGCAACCCCCTGGACAAGCGAGCTTGCGCAGTTGCCAACGCCGATGATGGCGACCTTGATGGGCTTCATTCTGGTTCTGTCCTTTTCAAGCACCGAGCGCCGGGCCGAGGCTGGACCGAGCAGGCCCGGATCTGGAAATGAGATGCGCAAAGCAAGCTGGAGCCGTTCCGTCAAGCTGAATGCGTGATTGACCGTTTCGATTATGACATTTCTGTTTAAACACCGGCAAGCCTGTTGCGCTTGCGACACGGGGCCTTATCCCGTGCCGACCAAGCGGCAATCTGGCGGAGAACAAGGCGTGGCACAGGCGGGGCAGGGCAGCGACACGGGGCTGAAGCGGCCGCAGCGCCCGCGTGAGCTTCAGGATCCGCTCAACCACTACCTCTATCACCCGCTGGCCTGGCAGCTTGCGCGGTTGCTGGCGCCCACGCCGATCACCCCCAACATGGTGTCGGTGCTGGGGGCGGGTTTCGTCGTCGCGGCGGGGCTGGTCTATACCGGCTGGATCGGCCAGTTCGGCTGGCCAATCGCTGCGCTGGCCGGCTTGGCCCTGCACATGACCTGGCACGTGGTTGACGGAGCCGACGGCGATCTGGCTCGCCTGACCGGACGGTCCAGTCCGATCGGCGAGATGGTTGACGGACTGTGCGACTATCTCAGCCATAGCGTGCTCTATCTTCTTCTTGCCATATTGCTCGCTGGCGGCACGGGGCTCTTTTCCGGCTGGATGGCCTGGATCCTGGTGGTTGCGGCCGGGATCAGCCATGCGCTGCAGGCCAATCATGTCGAAGTGCAGCGGCGCCAGTACCAGTACTGGGTCTATGGCACACCGTGGCTGCGCAACAGCCATGGCAAGGAAGGCTCCGCTACCTCGCAAAGCTGGGCGGGGGCGCTGGTTTCGGTCTATATCGGCGTGGCCAGCGGGATGACTCCCGAAGCGCTCAAGATCGATGCTGCGGTCCAGGCTGCCGAGGGCGATAAGTCCAGGCTGGCGCAGATCGCCGATGCGGTGCGGGCCGAGGCTCCGCCGCTGCTGCTGCTGTGCAAGATTCTCGGCCCCAATCCCCGCGCGATCGTGCTGGGCCTGTCGATGCTGGCGGGCAGTCCCTTGTGGTATATGCTGTACCAGACCATCGCCCTCAACCTGCTGCTGGTCCACTCGGTGCGGGCGCACAACGCCGCGGCCCGGCGGATCGCAGCCGAAATCGGGAGCTAAGCCATGCTGCACGAGAAACTGCTGGATGAAGCGCGCGGCCTGCAAGGCGAGATCGTCGCCCTGCGCCGATCGATCCATGCCGAACCGGAACTGGGCCTGCACACCCCCAAGACCCGCGACAAGGTTCGCGCTGCCTTGGCCGACCTGCCACTGGAATGGCTTGAAGGACCGAGCACAACGGGGTTGGTCGCGAGGTTGCAGGGCGGGGCGGGCGAAGGCCGCTGCGTGCTGCTGCGCGGCGACATGGACGGGCTGCCAATGCCCGAAAAAACCGGGCTGGACTTTGCCTCTACCATTCCTGGCACGATGCACGCCTGCGGCCATGATACCCATACCGCCATGCTGGCCGGGGCGGCCCGGCTGCTGTGCGCCCGGCGCGACCGGCTGAGGGGTGAAGTGCGGTTCATGTTCCAGCCGGGGGAAGAGGGCTTTCACGGCGCGAAATTCATGCTGGAAGACGGGCTGCTGGGCGGTGCTGGAACCGGCCGCAACCTGCCCGAGGCGGCCTTTGCCCTGCACGTCATGCCTAATGCCCCGCACGGACTGGTGGCCGGCCGGGCCGGGGCGCTGATGGCCTCGGCCGACCAGTTCGACATCACCGTCAGCGGGCGCGGCGGCCATGCCGCGATGCCGCACCAGGCGCTGGACCCGGTGCCGGTGGCCTGCGAGATCGTCACCGCGCTGCAGGCGCTGGTCGCCCGCCAGTTCGATGCCCACGATCCGGTCATCGCAACGGTTGCCCGGATCGAGGGCGGCACCGCCCACAACATCATCGCCGATTGTGCAACGCTGCGCGGCACCCTGCGTACGCTTTCGGCCCGGCACAGGGCCAAGCTGCACGCCGCACTGGAACAGCTCGCCACCGGCATCGCTGCGGCCCATGGCGCAACGGCTGCGGTCACGATCACTCCGGGCTTTCCGGTCACCCATTGCGATTCGCGCGCGGTCGATCTGGGCGAGGCAGTGGCGCACGCGCTGTTTGGCGACGCGGCCTTTCGCCGGCTTGACCAGCCGATCATGGGGGCGGAGGACTTCTCCTATGTGCTGGAACAGGTCCCGGGGGCGATGTTCTTCCTGGGTGTCGCGGCGGAAGGGGCGGATTGGCACAGCTGTCCGGCGATCCATTCACCGCGCATGACCGTGGACGAAAACGCCCTGCCGCGCGGCGCGGCGCTGCTGGCTGGCTGCGCGGTGCGCTATCTCGACCAAGGCTGGGGCTAAGCGATCGGCGACCGGGGCGATCGGCGACCGGGGCGATCGGCGACCGGGGCGATCGGCGACCGGGCTGTGGCATTTGCGGCGATCCCGCGCCGGCCGCCTCCAGGGCCGGGCCCGGCGCGGTACAGATCGTTCACGCGGCCTAATTCTGGCTGTTCAGGATCAGCAAGGTCAGTTCGGTTCGGCTCCCGACGCCGAGCTTGTCATAGATCCGGTGCAAAGCCACCTTGATGGAACCTTCACTGACGCCGAAGTTTTCGGCGATTTCACGATTGCGCTTGCCCAGGCAGACCTCTTCGGTGATCCGGCGCTCGCGCTCGTTCAGACGGGACATCGGCGAAGGCAGGCTGGGCTTCTGGCTCTGGTCGAGAGCCCGGCCGATCAGTTCGGGCGGAATTGCGTTACCGCCCTTGATGACAATTTCCAGCGCTTCGATCAGCTGGCTTTCCCCCCCCTGTTTGAACACGATTCCGCTAACCCCGGCCCGCATCGCTTCCAGCAGCTGGCGGTCCTCGATCACGGCGGTAAGCAGGATGACCGGACGCTGATCGCCCTTCTGGCGCAAGGCCTGCAAGGCCTCGATCCCGTCGCGCCCCGGCATCCGCACATCCAGAATTGCCACATCGGGATCATGCTGCTCGATCGCCGCCAGGGCATCATCGCCGTCACCCACCGCAGCTGCCACTTCAAGCCCTGCCTGGGTCAGGACAGTGCGCACGCCTTCACGCAGGAAGGGATGATCATCGGCGATGATGACGCTGGTCATAAATCGTTTGCAGCCGGTATCCAGATACGCACCTGTGTCTGTCCGTTCCCGCTGGCGATTGCAAGTCTGCCACCCAGCAATTCAACCCGTTCGGAGATGGTTTGCGGCAGAAAATCATCGCTGTGATCGGCGTGGTGCGGATTGACAACCGCCAGTTCCAGCCCGCCGTCTGCCTGTCGCACAGTCAGATCCACCCGCCGCGCCTGGCCATGCTTGACGGCATTGGCGATTGCCTCGCTGACAAGTTGCTGAGTTTCGCGCAGCAGGAAGGCCGAAAAGGTCGCATCCGGGCAGCCGCAATCCATAGTGGTTTCGATGCCCCAGCGCCGTTCTGCTGCTTCCAGCGTGGTGGCAAGGGCATCACAGCAGCGGGCCGGCAGGTTCTGGTCCGCCTGGTTGCGCAACCGGGCGATCAGGTCCTGGAGGCTGCGCTGCTCCTGCGTCAGTGCTGCCTGAAAGGCGTCCAGTTCCGGGTCCGGCTGGCCGCCTTGCCGCAAGGTCTGGCGCAAGGCGGCCAGCCGGAAGCCCATCCCGGCAAGCGATTGCGCCACGCCGGCA
>JBKBSV010000159.1:0-2671 GCA_046291115.1 Novosphingobium sp.
GCTGCATGGCCAGTGCGAGCCGGCCGCGCAGCGCGCGGCGATCCGGCGCGACCCGCAAGGGCGGCGGCGGATCGTGCTGGCGACCGCGATCGCGGAAACTTCGCTCACGCTCGATGGCGTCTCGGTGGTGGTTGACAGCGGCCTTGCCCGCCATGCCGCGTTCGACAAGGCGGCGGGCACCACGCATCTGGTCACCCGGCGGGGCAGCCAGGCCGCTGCAGGCCAGCGCGCGGGGCGGGCCGCGCGGCAGGGGCCGGGTGTCACCTATCGCCTGTGGGAGGAAGCCGGGCACGCAGGGCGTCCGCCGTTCGATCTGCCGGAAATCGCCACCGCCGACCTTGCCCCGCTGGTCCTGTCGCTGGCGCGCTGGGGCACCGCCGACCCGGCCAGCCTGCCGTGGCTCGACCCGCCACCGACTGCGTCCGTTGCAGCAGCGCGCGCGCGGCTGGAGGGCCTCGGTGCGCTCGATGCGACCGGGCGGATCACCCCGCGCGGCGAGGCACTCGCCAGCCTGCCGCTCGACCCGGCGCAGGCGGCGATGGTCCTGTTCGGGGCGGAGCACGGCGCGGCCGATCAGGCGGCGCGGCTGGCGCTGCTGCTGCAGGAACGCGGCCTTGGCGGGCGGGGCGAGGATCTCGCCGCGCGCATGCAGCGCTGGCAAGCGGATCGCTCGCCCCGCACAGAGGCCAGCCGCAAGCTGGCGGGCCGGTGGGCGGAGAAAGCGCGCAAGGTAGCTGGCGCGAACGCCAAGGCTGGTGAAGACGTTCCTCCCGCAGCCCTCCTCGCCGCCGGCCTGCCCGACAATGTGGCCCGCCGCCGCGATTCCTCTGGCGAACATTGGCTCTCCGCTGGCGGGCGCGGGTTCGTGCTTGATCCGGCCAGCCCGCTGGCCCGCGCCGAATGGTTGGTGATCGGAGACGCGCAAGGGCAGCCCAAAGGCGCCCGGATCACTGCTGCGCTGGCCCTCGAAGCAAGCGAGGTCGAGCGCTGGCTTGGCCACCGGATCGAGCACCGCAGCGTGCTGCGCTGGACCGGTGAGCGCGTGGAGGCCCGGCTCGAACGGCGGCTCGGCGCGATCACGCTGGCGACCGGTCTTGACCCATCGCCCGACCCGGCTGCGGTTGTGGATATGCTTGTGGACAAGGCGCTGGACAACGTGTCGACAGTGCTCCCGCGCGAGCTGGTCAACCGGGGCCGGTATGCCGGGATTGCTGCGTGGGACGAGGTTGCCCTGCGCGAGTCTGCCGATCAATGGCTGCGTCCCCTGTTGGAGGGCCGCCGCGATCTTGCTCTTCCCAGAGGAAAGCTCATCGATGCCCTGCTCGGCCTGCTCGACTGGGACACGCGCCAGCGGCTTGACCGGCTTGCCCCGCGCGAATTTGTTTCGCCTGCGGGCACGCACCATGCGATTGACTATGCCGGCGACGACGCCCCGAGCGTGGAAGTGCGGGTGCAGGCTCTGTTCGGGCTGGAAGTGCAGCCGATGGTCGGCGACACGCCGCTGCTGCTGAAGCTGACCAGCCCGGCCGGGCGCCCGATCCAGGCGACCCGTGACTTGCCCGGTTTCTGGCGCGGATCGTGGGCCGAGGTGAAGAAGGACATGAAGGGCCGCTATCCCAAGCATCGCTGGCCGGATGAACCATGGGCAGAAAAGCCCAGCCTGAAAACCAAGAACGCCTTTTCAAGGAGCGAGGGGTAAACTAGAGGGCGGGCACTATGGCAGCCAGAATCTATCAACGCCCGAAAAACGCCATGCAGTCGGGCAAGGCCCGCACTGACGAATGGGTGCTCGAGTTCGAGCAGTCCGAAGCGCGCCGTCCCGATCCGCTGATGGGCTGGACCGGCAGCGGGGATACGCAGGCGCAGGTCGTGCTGACTTTCCCGAGCAAGGACGAGGCGAAAGCCTATGCCGCGCGTTACGGGATTGCTGCCCGCGTCCATGCCACGCCACCGAAAACGCTGAAACTACAGGCCTATGCGGACAATTTCCGCTAAGGTATCGGTGCTGGCGGGGCTGGCGCTCACCCTTTCGCCGCTGACACCTGCCTTCGCGCAAGGCCGTTTCATCCCTGACGCAGAACAGGTCGAACTGCTTTGTCCCGGCCTCGGCATCGACGAGCCAAGGCTCGGCACGGTCCGGTCGGATGTGGATCATGGGGCGGTGAACGCGCTGAAGGCTCATGCGCCAGCTCCGTTGACCGAGGCGATGGTCAACTACACCGCCTGGTCGCAGCGGCTGGCATCGATCACCTGGCTTGGATCCGGGTTCGACGGGATGGAGGATTTTCCCTGGCTTGGCGGCGTTTCCGAGGCACTGGAGCAGGATGGCTGGACCCTGACCCATGCCGATGACGCGCTTGAGCTGTTTCCCACCGCCGAATACCGCAAGACTTTTCCGACTGGCGATCAATCCCGCGAGTTTGCAGTCGTGTTGTCCAATTCCGGCAATTTCGAACTGACGTGCGGCGATGCGGCTCTCATGGAGCTGGCTGAATCCGAAGCGGAAGGGCGGCTGGCGGAAGGCTCACCGCGCCCCCTGCCGCCCCCGCCGGAGTGGGAACGGGAGGCCGATGCCTGGCTTGCCCGGTTCGATTGCGGGGATTCCGGGCTGATCGCCGGGTTCGCCGGGCTGAGCGAACCGGGCAGGTCTGCCGATGTCGTTACGGAACGC
>JBKBSV010000064.1:0-13331 GCA_046291115.1 Novosphingobium sp.
AATCGATCCGCTGGCCAGGGACCTTGACCTGTCGCCGCTGCTCGACCTGCTGGTCGATAACGAGGACGTGCTGAAAGTGTTCCATGCCGGCGGGCAGGACGTGGAAATCATCTACAACCTCACCGGCAAGACCCCGCACCCGATCTTCGATACCCAGATCGCAATGATGGCCGTCAGCCAGAGCGAGCAGATCGGCTATTCCAATCTGGTCGAAAGCTGGCTGGGGCTGACGATCGACAAGGGCGCCCGGTTCACTGACTGGAGCCGCCGCCCGCTGACCGAACGGCAGATCGAATATGCCATCGGCGATGTCACCCACCTGGCGAAGATCTTTCCCAAGCTGCTCCAGCGCCTGATCAGGACCGGGCGCGGTGAATGGCTCGATATCGAAATGGAAAAACTGGCCGATCCGGCCAATTACCGCAACGATCCGGATCAGGCCTGGCAGCGGATCAAGGCGCCTGGCCGCAACCCGGCCATGCTGGGCCGGCTGAAAGCGCTGGCCCGCTGGCGCGAGCTGGAAGCGCAGGACAAGAACATCCCGCGGGGTCGGATCGCGCGGGACGAGACTGTCGCCGACATTGCCTGCCACCCGCCCAAGACCCAGGCAGATCTGGCCAAGGTGCGGGGCCTTTCCGCGGCCTGGAAGGACAACGAGATCGGCAAGCGGCTGATGGCGGCAATTGAGAGCGCCAAGCCGCTGAGCGATGCCGAACTGCCGCCCCGCACTCCTCGCGGCGCGCCGCTGGGCAAGGAAGGCGCGCTGGTGGCCGACCTGCTCAAGCTGCTGCTCAAGATCCGCAGCCGGGAAATCGACGTCGCCTCGCGCCTGCTGGCCCGCAGCGAGGATCTGGAACTGCTGGCCGCCGGCATCCGTGAACTGCCGCTGTTGCAGGGCTGGCGGTTCGAGGTATTCGGCAAGGACGCGCTCGATCTGGTCGAAGGCAAGATGGCCTTTGCCGTGGTGAACGGAAAACTGAAGATGACGCGGATCGAGGCCCCTGCCCCGGCTGTTGACCCGGCTGCCGAATCGCCCCCCAGCGATACCGTGTCGGAGGCGGCGGAGTGACCACCTACCTGCCCACGCTCAAGCAGCTGCAATATCTGGTTGCCCTGCATGAACATGGGCATTTCGGCCGTGCCGCCGAAGCCTGTTTCGTTTCCCAGTCGACCCTTTCGGCCGGGCTGCGCGATCTGGAGACGCTGCTGGGCGTGGTGCTGGTGGAACGGACCAAGCGCGCGGTGCGCTTTACCCCGCTGGGCAATGCCGTGGTGGCCAAGGCCCACCGGCTGCTGCGCGAGGCGGAGGAACTGTCCGACATGGTCCAGTCTGCCGGGCAGCCGTTGTCGGGCGAAGTGCGGATGAGCGTGATCCCCACCATTGCCCCGTTCCTGCTGCCGCGGATGCTGCCGCGCCTGCGGCGCGAGCGCCCGCAACTGAAGCTGTTCCTGCGCGAGGAGCCGAGCGCGGCAGCCATCGAATCGCTCCATCACGGACGCAGCGACTGCGTGCTCCTGGCCCTGCCCTTCCCGACCGGCGAAGTGGAAAAGGAGACGATCGAGCTCGACGCGCTCTGGGTCGCCTTTCCCAAGGACGACCCGCGCGATCCGCCGGCGGAAATCACCGCCGATCTGATCGACGAGAACCGGCTGCTGCTGCTGGAAGACGGGCACTGTCTGAAAGAGCACGCCCTTGCCGCCTGCAACCGTCCGGAACTGCGGGCCAGCGCGACCATGATCGGCACTTCGCTGCACACGCTGGTGCAGATGGTCGACAATGGCCTGGGCCTGACCATGCTGCCGGAAATGGCGCTTGATGCCGGGATCCTCAACGGCACCCAGGTGGTGGCCCGGCCGCTGCTCAGCGCCAGCGCCAACCGCGAAATCGCGCTGGTCTGGCGCAAGAACAGCCCGCGCGCGGAAGAGTTTCGCTTGCTGGCCGAGGAACTGCGGGCCGGCTGATCCGGAGGGCTGCTACCAGTCATTTTCCTGCATCGCCGGCGGCTGCTCGCTTCGCATCGGCCCTGTGAAACCTGGATCTGACCAGAAGGCTGCATGAAGGGCATCGCGGCGGATGCCTTTCATCACCTAACTTGCGCGATTCGGGGGCAGATCCGCTCAATCCATGTGCCTGAGGCCGACCCGCAGGTAATCCCAGCCGGTCACCAGTGTCAGCACCGCCGCCCCCCACAGCGTGCTCAAACCAACGGTGTGCGGCAGGTTGGCAGTGAAACCGGCCGCGGTCACCGTCCAGCCGGGCAGCGCCTTGCCCAGGATCAGCGCGCCGAGGCAGATCATCTGGAAGGTGGTCTTCCACTTGGCCAGCTTGCTGACCGGGACCGAGACTTGCAGCCCGCCCAGAAATTCGCGCAGGCCCGATACGGCAATCTCGCGCGCCAGGATGATCAGGCCGGCGACCACGTGGGCATCACCCACATAGGGCCCGCGCAGCACGCCTTGTGCCGCCAGGACCAGGATCACCGTGGCAACCATGATCTTGTCGGCAATCGGATCAAGGAAAATGCCGAGCTTGCTGACCGCGCCGGACGAGCGGGCAAGGTAGCCGTCGAAATAATCGGTGATGCCCATCGCGCAGTAGAGCGCAAAGGCCAGCAGATAACCGAACTCCCACTGCGGCCACCACATCAGGAAAACCAGCAGCGGTAACGCCACGATCCGCGACAGCGTCAGGATATTGGGCAAAGACATCATCGCGTCACGGATAGCGGCGAAGCAGGCCGGGCAAAAGAGACTCTTTGGGCTTGTTCGCAATCGATCAGCCGCTAGGGTCCCCGCCAAACGGAAACCCTGACACCGGCATGACCACCCAGACCCACCTGATCCGCAGCCGGCGTTTCCTGCCGCTGTTCGTCACTCAGCTGCTCAACGCCTTCAACGACAACCTGTTCAAGAATGCGATGGTGCTGTTCGTTGTCTACAGCGTCTACCAGTCCGAACAGGACGGCGCGGCCTTCAGCGCGATTGCCTCGGCGATCTTCATCCTGCCGTTCTTCGTGCTGTCGGCCATTTCCGGCCAATTGGCCGATATGCGCGACAAGGCCCGGATCATTCGCACGGTCAAGGCCGCCGAAATCGGGATCATGCTGGTGGGCGGGATGGGCCTTGCCATGGCCTGGCAGGACTTCATGGTCACCACCCTGGCGGTCCCGCTGATGCTGCTGGCCTTGCTGGGCATGGGGGTCCATTCCACCTTCTTCGGCCCGATCAAGTATGCGATTCTGCCCCAGCACCTTCACCCGCACGAAGTGCTGGCCGGAACCGGGCTGGTCGAAGCGGGAACCTATATCGCCATTCTGGCCGGGACAATCGTGGCCGGGTGGATCCCGGTGCAATGGGCGGCGGCGGCTGTCATCGCCACGGCACTGGTCGGCTATGTCACCAGCCGCCAGGTGCCCCCCGCCCCGCCGATGGGCGAAGCGGAACCGCTGGATTTCCATTTCGTGCGCGCCTCGATCAATCTGGTTCGCCGCACTGCGCATGACAGGCGGGTGTTTCTGGCAATCATGGCGATCAGCTTTTTCTGGACGGTGGGCACGGTGCTGTTCATCCAGTTCCCGCCGCTGGCCAAGCACGTGCTCTATGCCAGCAAGGAAGTGGCCAGCCTGTTTCTGGTGATCTTCTCGATCGGCGTGGCGATCGGTTCGATATCGGTCAATGCGCTTCTCAAAGGGACCGTCTCGGCGCGCTACTCGCCAGTTTCGGTGATCGTCATGGCGCTGTTCGTGGTCGGGTTCTACTGGATCTGCCACCAATGGCCCCGGATGCCTGAAGGAACGCTGCTCAACACGGCGCAATTCCTGGCCGAGCCGCTGGCGGTGCTGCTGATGCTCAATCTGCTGGGCATCGCCGTTTCGGGCGGGATGTTCGTAGTGCCGCTCTACGCGTTCCTGACCACCTTTGTCGACAAGAGCCAGACCTCGCGCACCATTGCGGCCAACAACATCGTCAATTCTGGCGCGATGGTGGCGGGGTCCCTGGTGGCGGGCGGACTTTCCGCAGTCGGCGTACCGATTGTCGAGCAGGTCCTGCTCAGCGCGGCAATGTGCCTTTATTCAGCCTACCTTGGCCGCAAGCTCGTTCTGGCAGAGCGTGCTGCTCAGGCGATATAGAGGCTGACGGCAAGAAAGCAGGCGCTATAGGCCAGCAGGAAATCGCGCAGGTCATCCATGCTGAACCAACGCCGGCCCGGGAGCGCGAGCGGCCTGGTTCCGCGCAGGACATGCGGGGGAAGCTGCGCCCGGAACGGATGGCGGGCAGTTTCGTCGGTAAGGACCAGCGACCGTCTTTTCATGCTCTTCATGGGATACGAGTTAAGAAAATATTGACCATCGCACCAGCGGGAAAAGTGCGGTTAACCCGCTGTTTCCCGGATTGGGACAGTAACCATCCGGCGAGTTTTCTACGCCGCCCGCGTTGCCCCTTGGCCCTGGTCCAGCTAAACCCCCGGCATGACTGAAAGTTCCAAAGTGAACGGCGGCCGCCTGCTGGTCGATTGCCTGATCGCCCAAGGCGCGGACCGGGTTTTCACCGTGCCAGGAGAGAGCTTCCTCGCCGTGCTCGACGCGCTGCACGATTCGCCTCAAGTGCAAACGGTGATCTGCCGGCAGGAAGGCGGCGCGGCGTTCATGGCCTGCGCCGACGGGGCAATGACCGGACGGCCCGGCGTGTGCTTTGTCACCCGCGGCCCCGGCGCGACCAATGCCAGCATCGGCGTCCACGTCGCGATGCAGGATTCGCAGCCGCTGCTGCTGTTCATCGGCGATGTCGATCGCGGGATGAAGGACCGCGAGGGGTTCCAGGAAGTCGATTTTGGGCAGATGTTCGGCCCGCTGGCCAAACTGGTCCTGCGGATCGACGATGTCAGGCGCATTCCGGAATACATTGCCCGGGCCTGGTCGGTCGCCCAGGCCGGACGGCCTGGCCCGGTGGTGATCGCCCTGCCGGAAGACATGCTGCTGGAAGAAGTCAGCGGGATCGCCCCCCGCCCGCCAGTCCACCGCCCGGCCCAGCCAGTCTGTCCGGATGCCATGGGCGTCCTGATGCAGATGCTGGCCGATGCCGCCGCCCCGGTTGCGATTGTCGGTGGAGCCGGCTGGCACGCCAAGGCGCGTGAGCACTTTACAGTCTTCGCCGAACGGGTCGGGCTGCCCGTCGCCGGCGCTTTCCGCCGCCAGGACGCCATTTCCAACGCCAGCAGGGTCTGGGCCGGCAACCTGGGCTATGGCCCCAACCCCAGGCTGGTGCAGCGGATCAAGGAGGCCGACCTGATCCTTGCGGTCGGCGCGCGGCTGGGTGAGGCAACGACCGACAGCTATGCCCTGATCACGCCGGAACACCCGGGGCAAACCCTGGTTCACATCCATCCGGATCCTAACGAACTCGGCCGGGTTTATCGTACCGATCTTGCGATCTGTGCCGACATGGCGGAATTCGCCGAAAGCGCCGCGCTGTGGGACGATGATATAGTGCCCTTCGATGCCGGCGAGGAGGCGCACCTCGAATGGCTTGACTGGTCGACGGCAAAGCCCGCCCCCTATGCGCTCGACCTGGCCGCCTGTGTCACCGCAATGCGCAATGCGCTGCCGGGTGACAGCATCCTCTGCAACGGCGCGGGGAACTTCTCCGGCTGGTGGCACCGCTATTGGCGCTACAATGGCTTTCCCAGCCAGCTTGCCCCCACGGCCGGGGCAATGGGCTATGGCGTTCCCGCCGCGGTCGCCGCAGCGCTGCGCCACCCGGAACGCACTGTCGTGGCCCTGGCCGGGGACGGTGACTTCCTGATGAACGGTCAGGAACTGGCCACTGCCGTTCAATATGACTGCAATCTGCTGGTCGTGCTGGTTGACAATGGTGCCTATGGCACGATCCGGATGCACCAGGAACGGGAGTTTCCCGGCCGTGTCTGCGGGACAAGGCTGCACAATCCGGATTTCGCCGCACTTGCCCGCGCCTATGGCGGCTGGGCCGCGCGGGTGGAAACCACCGAGCAGTTCACCGCTGCCCTGGCTGAAGCCCAGACCCGCAAGGGCCTGCGCCTGCTGCACCTGGTTATCGACGTGGAGCAACTGAGCGCGGGCGGGGCGACGGTTTCCGGCCTGCGCGCCAGGGCCGGTGGCTGAGGTTCAGGCTTCGGCCAGCTGCAGGATATGGTCCCATTCCGACGGTTTCACGCGTGAAACCGATAGGCGGAACTTGGTCAGCAGGTCCATGTCGGCCAGCGCGGGATCGGCCTTGATTTCCTTCAGGGTTACTGGCCGTCGCAGCTTGCGGACCGGCTTCAGCTTGACAGCGGACCAGCGTCCGGTGTCATCCGTCGGGTCGGGGATGTTTGAGGCCGTAATCTCCGCAATTCCAACGATCTCGACACCGATGTTCGAGTGATAGAAGAATGCCAGATCGCCCGGCTGCATCGCCCGCAGGTTGTTGCGGGCGGTATAGTTGCGCACCCCGTCCCAGGTGCCTTCCCCCTCGGCCACGAGGTCATCCCAACTGTAGACGTCGGGTTCCGATTTCATCAGCCAGTAGGATTTGATTTTAGTCATGCCAGAACCTGCACAAAGGGCTATGGCCGGCCCATTGCCTCAGATACCGGAAAGCGTCTACCCATGTCTCTTACCTCCATTCCCGTCCTCTCGCTGGACCTGCCCAAGGCGCAGTTCGCACAAGCGATCGGGGAGAGCTTTCGCACTTTCGGCTTTGCCATGGTCAAGGATTTCCCGATCGACCGGGAGCTGATCGACCGAGCCATGGCAATGTCGAAGGAATTCTTCGCTCTGCCGGAAGCGGAAAAGCGCAAGTACCACCACCCCGAAATGGCCGGTGCGCGCGGCTATACCCCGTTTGGCGTTGAAATCGCCAAGGATGCCAAGGCCCACGATCTCAAGGAATTCTGGCACATCGGCCGCGATCTGCCCGAAGGCAGCCCGCTGGCCGATGCCTCGATGCCGCCCAATGTCTGGCCTGAGCGGCCTGAGGGATTCCAGGAACTGTTCACTGAACTCTACCGCCAGTACGATGCGACCGGGGCCAAAATCCTCTCGGCGATTGCGCTTTATCTTGGACTTGCGGAAGACTGGTTCGATCCGGCCATCGAGGATGGCAATTCGGTGATGCGGCTGCTGCATTACCCACCGCTCAAGGATCTTGAAGGCGAGGCGATCCGCGCCGGGGCCCATGGCGATATCAACCTGATCACCTTGTTGCTGGGGGCCGAGGAAGCGGGGCTTGAATTGCTGTTCCAGGGCAAGGAATGGATGAATGCCAGCCCCCCCGAAGGCGCCATGGTGATCAATTGCGGCGATATGCTGGAGCGGCTGACCAACCATTACCTGCCATCCACCATTCACCGCGTGCGCAATCCCAGCCCGGAACGCGCCGCTTTCAGTCGCTATTCCATGCCCTTCTTCCTGCATCTGCGCAGCGACTTCCTGATCAAGACCCTGCCCCAGTGCATCACGCCGGATAACCCGGATCGCTATCCCGATCCGATCACGGCGGACCAGTTTCTGCAGCAGCGGCTGAAGGAAATCGGCCTCAAGAAATAAGAAATAGGGCCCAATAGTCTTAACGCAAATTTCAGTCCCTTCACGCATAGTCGTGTGGTCATGGCTGAAGGGGCATCAAACGCTACGTCAAGCGGGTCGCGAATGTCAGGCGAACCGGCCAAGGGTGCGCCGCGGCTTCACCGTACCGGCAAGGATCTGGTCGCGCTGGGCATCGCCTTTGCCGCCATCTTCATGTTCGTTGGCACTGGCAGTTCCGTTCTTCCCGCCATGGTCCGCGCCTTTTACGGCACCGGACTTGCGCCAGACAGGCTGTTGATCAATGCCTTACTGCTCAACATCGCGCTCGTGATCTTCGGGTGGCGCCGTTACCGCGAGCTGACCGCAGAGGTTGCCGAACGCCGTCGCGCAGAGGAGCAGGCGCGTCTGCTGGCGGAAACCGATGCGTTGACAGGGTGCCTCAACCGCCGCACCGCCGCCCCCTCCATCGCCCGGCTGATCGAACAAGCCGAAGCACGCGGTGAAGCTGTGGCGGTGATCATGCTGGATCTCGACAAGTTCAAGCAGGTCAACGATTCCAACAGCCACGCTGCCGGGGATGCCCTGCTGACCGCCGCCGCCAAACGCATCTCGCAAACGCTGCCGCCCACAGCGCTGCTGGCCCGGATCGGCGGTGACGAATTCGCCTGCGCGCTATCCTTTCCGGTCGGTCAGCCGGACGAGGCAGAGGCCGTGGCCGATGCCCTGATCGCCGCAGTAGCGAGGCCAGTCGGCTTCAACGGGGTGGAGATCGAGACCACCATTTCCGCCGGAATTGCCCGCCGCGATCCTGGTGATCAACTGAGCGCGGAAACGCTGCTGCACCGCGCCGACATCGCGATGTATCACGCCAAAAAGGACGGCCGGAACCGGTTGCGCTGGTTTGACCCGGCGATGGAGAGCGAACTGCGGTTCCGCAGCGAGCTGGAGAGCGGAATCCGTCGCGGGCTGCTCAATCATGAATTCTTCCCATTCTATCAGAAGCAGGTTGATCTTAGGACAGGCGAGATCACTGGCTATGAAATGCTGGCGCGATGGAACTCGCCAACGCTCGGCATGGTCAGCCCGGAAATCTTCGTGCCTGTCGCCGAAGAAATCGGTGTGATTGGTCAACTGTCGGAACAATTGATCCGCCAGGCCCTGAATGACGCGCGCGTCTGGAACCCCAGGCTGACTTTGGCCGTGAACATTTCACCGATGCAACTGCGCGATCCGTGGTTCGCGCAAAAGCTGCTCAAGATGCTGGTTGAGACCAACTTTCCCCCCAGCCGTCTGGAGATCGAAGTCACCGAAAGCTGCCTGCACGGCAATATCGGCTTGGTCCGTTCGTTGATCACCAGCCTGCAAAACCAGGGCGTGAAAGTCAGCCTTGACGATTTCGGAACCGGCTATTCCTCGCTTTCGCAGCTGCGCTCGCTGCCGTTCGACCGAATCAAGATCGACCGCAGCTTTGTGGCCTCGATCAACGAGAGTCCGGAAAGCGTCACCATCATCCAATCGATCATCAGCCTGGGCCAGGGCCTGGGGCTGCCGATCGTGGCAGAAGGAATCGAAAGCGAGGAAGTGCTGGCCAGAATGCGTGAAATGGGTTCGCTGATCGGCCAGGGCTATCTCTATGGCTTCCCTGAATCGGCCGAGGCGACCAAATCAGAACTGGCCCAGATGAACCTGTTGATCGACATCCCTGTGCCGCAGCAGATCGAGGCAGAGGTGGCGCCGCAAGTCGCCCGCAGCGCCTGACGCTGGACGCAGGGGGCGCCAGCGCATAGAGCGCAGGCGATGCGCGTCGAATTCATCAAGATGCATGGCCTGGGCAACGATTTCGTCGTGCTGGACGGACGCGCGCAATCCTTGCCGCCAATGACCGGGCCGCTGGTCCGCGCCATGGCCGACCGCCACACCGGAATCGGCTGCGACCAGCTGGTCGTGCTGGAACCGTCCGCCACGGCCGATCTCAAGGCCCGGTTTTTCAACCATGATGGCGGTGAAGTGCAAAGCTGCGGCAATGCCTCGCGGGCAATCGGTCTGCTGCTTGGTTCAGCGGCCGAGGTCGAGACACTGGGCGGGCTGATCCGGCTTGCCCCCGATGACGCCGGGGTTACGGTCGATATGGGCGAACCCTGCTTCGAGTGGGACCGGATCCCGCTGGCCTATCCGATGGACACCCACACCATGCCAGTGGCCTGGGACGCATTGGACGCGCCAACTGCAGTCAACGTCGGCAATCCGCACGTGATCTTCTTCGTCGCCGATCACGCCGCGGTGGAGCTGGACCGGTTGGGACCGGAGATCGAACACGACCCTCTGTTTCCCGAACGGATCAACGTCAACGTGGCAACGATCGCCAGCCCGGCTCATATTCGCCTGCGGGTGTGGGAGCGCGGCGCGGGCGAAACACTGGCCTGCGGTACCGGGGCCTGTGCCACAGCAGTCGGCGCGATGCGCCGGGGCCTGACGGGCCGGGTCGTCACCGTCAGTCTGCCGGGCGGTGACCTGAAGATCGAGTGGACCACGGCGAACCGGATCCTGATGACCGGACCGGCGGTTGAAAGCTTTCGCGGGAATTTCGATCCGGCGGCGTTCGGAGCAACCTGATGGGCGCGGAGGTGATTTCGCTGGGGTGCCGGCTGAACCTGTCCGAAAGCGAGGAGCTGCGAGGGCTGCTTGCCTCCGAGCCGGACCTTGTGGTGATCAATTCCTGCGCCGTGACGGCAGAGGCTGTCCGCCAGACCCGCCAGGCGATCCGCCGCGCTCGCAAGGCCCGGCCCGATGCGCGGTTGCTGGTTACCGGTTGCGCCGCCGAAGTGGAACGCGCCGCCTTTGCCGCGATGCCAGAGGTGGATGGCCTGATCGCCAATGCCGCGAAGCTGGATCCCCGCGCCTGGAATGTGCCTGCCGCCAAGGCCCCCGTTCGCCAGCACACCCGCGCCTTCATTGCGGTCCAGAACGGTTGTGACCATGCCTGCACCTTCTGCGTCATCCCGCAAGGGCGCGGCCCCAGCCGATCGCTGCCGGTGAAGGCGGTGCTGCGTGAAGTGGAACGGCACCTGGCCCTTGGCGTGCGCGAAGTGGTGCTGACCGGCGTGGACCTGACCAGCTGGGGTCATGATCTGCCCGGCGCGCCGCGGCTTGGCGTGCTGGCCGGGGCGATCCTTGCCGCGTTCCCGGACCTCATGCGGCTGCGGCTTTCATCGGTGGACGGGGCCGAGATCGATCCCGTGCTGTTCGAGCTGCTGTGCGGCGAGGCGCGGTTGATGCCGCACCTGCATCTCTCGCTGCAACACGGACATGACCTGATCCTCAAACGGATGAAGCGCCGCCACAGCCGGACCCAGGCGGTAGAACTGGTTACTGGCCTGCGCAGCCGGCGCCCGGACCTCGCCGTGGGCGCAGATCTGATTGCCGGATTCCCGACCGAGGATGAAGCCGCTCATGCCGCCAATCTTTCGATCATTGCCGAACTTGGCGTGGTCCACGGCCATGTCTTTCCCTATTCCGCCCGCCCCGGCACCCCCGCGGCGCGGATGCCGCAGCTGGATGGCGGCACGATCAAGGCCCGCGCCGCCCAGTTGCGTGCCGCCATTGCCGAAACCCGTGCCCGCTGGCTGACCGGAGAGCTGGGCAAAAGCCTTGAAGTGCTTGCCGAACGCGATGGAACGGGCCATGCGCCAAACTTCGCCCGGGTCCAGTTACCGCCCGGAACCGAGGCAGGAAAGATCGTGACCGTCATCCCCACCCGCATTGTCGAAGGCTTGTTGGCATGAGCGGAGAAAGCTGGTCGGACCGCCTGTTTGGCGGGTTCCGCAAGACTTCAGAGAAGCTGACCGGAAACCTTGCTGGAATCGTCTCGAAGACCCGGCTCGACCCGGCCCAGCTGGACGAGATTGAAGACGCGCTGATCCTGTCTGACCTTGGCCCACGGGCCGCCGCCCGGATCCGCGAGCGGCTGGCCGCAGAACGGTTCGAGCGCGGGGCCGACGAGGCCGCAATCAAGCAGGCCGTGGCCGACGAGATCGCCGCGATCCTGCGCCCGGTGGCGAAGCCCATCGATATCGTCGCGTTCCCCCGTCCGCAGGTGATCCTAGTGATCGGCGTCAACGGATCGGGCAAGACCACGACCATCGCCAAGCTGGCGCACCTGTTCCAGGAACTGGACTATGCGGTGATGCTGGCCGCCGGCGACACTTTCCGCGCCGCCGCAATCGGCCAGCTTGGCGTCTGGGCCGATCGCCTTGGCGTGCCGATCGTCAAGGGGCCGGAAGGCGGCGATCCGTCTGCCGTGGTGTTCGATGCGGTCAAGGAAGCGACTGCGAGGGGGATCGACGCACTGATCGTCGATACCGCCGGGCGGCTGCAGAACAAGCGCGAGCTGATGGACGAGCTGGCCAAGATCCGCCGTGTTCTCGGCCGGCTCAACCCCGAAGCGCCGCATGACGTAGTGCTGGTGCTCGACGCAACCAATGGCCAGAATGCCCTGCAGCAGATCGAGGTGTTCAAGGAAGTCGCGAACGTGACCGGCCTGATCATGACCAAGCTGGACGGCACCGCGCGTGGCGGTGTGCTGGTGGCTGCTGCCGAACAATACGGCCTGCCGATCCACGCGATCGGCGTTGGCGAAAAGATCGACGACCTGCGCCCATTCGATCCGGACCTTGTGGCGCGCGTGATTGCGGGGATTGCATGACCGAAACTGCCCAGAACACGGCCAGGGAAAAGCCCAAGTCGGGCTGGCTCAACCTGCTGGTCGATTATGGTCCGGTGCTGGTGTTCTTCCTGGTCTACCGCCAGTATTCCCCGCCAAGCGACCAGCACGATGCCGTTGGCGAAGTGCTGGCCGTGGTCAAGGGTACAGCGGCCTTCATGCTGGCGGCGATTGTCGCACTGGGGCTGTCAAAGTGGAAACTGGGCAAGGTTTCGCCGATGCTGTGGCTGTCCACCGTCCTGATCGTCGGATTTGGCGGCCTGACCATCCTGCTGCGCGATCCGATCTTCATCCAGCTCAAGCCGACCGCGATCTACCTGCTGTTCGCCGCCGTGCTGCTGGCCGGGGTATGGAAAGGCAAGGCCTTGCTCAAGCACCTGCTGGAGGCCGCCTTTGAAGGACTGGACGAGACCGGCTGGCTCAAGCTGTCGCGCAACTGGGGGCTGTTCTTCCTGTTCCTGGCTGGCCTGAACGAGGTGCTGCGCCATATCTACAACGTGCAGAACGGCAACTTCGGCACCTGGATTTCGCTCAAGTTCTGGGTGTTCATGCCGCTGTCGTTCCTGTTCACCTTTACCCAGCTTCCAATGCTGCTGCGCCACGGCCTAATGAAGGAAGCCGAGGAAGAAGTCCTGAGCGATCCACCGCACGAGTGAAAATGGTTCGCAAAAGGGTGACAAAGCCCGGCAACCGCGCAATACTATGCCTTGCTGCCTGCCCTGCAGGCGAATGGGTCCAACCTCGATAACAACGCTTCAATAGTTAGGGGGAAGCAAATGGCCAAGTTTTTCGGAAACCTCCACCTGGTGCTGCTGACCGGGGTGGTGTTCGCCCTTGTCGTGATGTTCCATTTTGCCGGCGCTTCTGGAGGCGTCCTGCCGGTCAACAGCGCTTCGGTGCTGTCGTGGCTGCACGTGTTCTTCGGCATCCTCTGGATCGGTCTGCTTTATTACCTGAACTTCGTGCAGGTTCCGACCATGCCGGCTATCCCGGCTGAGCTGAAGGGCGGCGTTACCGGTTACATCGCGCCCAAAGTGCTGTTTTTCTTCCGCTACGGCGCGCTGCTG
>JBKBSV010000065.1:0-13265 GCA_046291115.1 Novosphingobium sp.
GCACGTCGGGATGTTCGATGATAGCTACCGAATCGCGGCTGGGTGATCCGGCCCGCGCCGACTGGATCCGCTCGCGGGCATAACGACTGGCCTGTTGCAGCGCCCGCTCGGCAATCTGCACGCCCTGGTTGCCGACGTTGATCCGAGCCGAGTTCATCATCGTGAACATCGCCTTCAGGCCCTCATTCTCGGCCCCGATCATTTCGCCGATGCATTCGTCGTTGTCGCCAAAGCTCATCACGCAGGTCGGGCTGGCCATGATCCCCAGCTTGTGTTCCAGCCCGGCGCAGCGCAGGTCGTTGCGCGCACCCAGGGAGCCATCCGCGTTGACGTGATACTTGGGGACAAGAAACAGGCTGATGCCGCGCGTTCCGGCGGGTGCACCGGGGGTGCGGGCCAGCACCAGGTGGACGATGTTGCGGGCCAGATCGTGCTCGCCCCAGGTGATGAAGATCTTGGTGCCCTTGATCGACCAGGTTCCATCGCCGCGCGGGGTGGCCATGGTGCGCAGCGCGCCGACGTCCGATCCGGCCTGCGGCTCGGTCAGGTTCATGGTGCCGGACCATTCTCCGCTGATCAGTTTGCCGAGATAGGTCGCCTTCTGCGCTTCGCTGCCATGGTGGTGGATCGCGTCGATCGCGCCCACGGTCAGCATCGGCAGCAGGCTGAAGGCCATGTTGGCCGCACCCAGGTTCTCCAGCACATTGGCGGCCAGCGTGAAAGGCAGGCCCTGCCCGCCAAAGGCCTCGTCCCCGGCAATCGCGTTCCAACCCTGCTCGACATAGGCTTGATAGGCTTCGGCAAAACCGGCTGGAAGCGAGACCGAGCCGTTGGCCAGCACCGCCCCCTCCTTGTCGCCCAGCCGGTTGAGCGGAGCCCATTTCCCGGCGGCGAACTGACCGATCCCTTCGACGATGGCTTCCACCATATCGGCACTGGCGGCAGCAAAGCGCGGGTGGGCGGCCAGTTCCTCGATTGCGGCATTGACGCGGATGGCCAGGATCTGGTCGGCGGTGGGGGCGGTAAAGTCCATGTGCGGCGGCTCTCGCTTTTCCTTGGCTTCGAGCCTTTCCGCCTATAGCGGGAGCGCATGACGGGCAAGGTGCTCCATCCGACGATCCGCCCCGCTGATGCGGCGGGGATTGCCACCGCGGCAGACCTGCTGCGTGGCGGCGCATTGGTCGCGGTGCCGACCGAGACGGTCTATGGCCTGGCGGCGCGGGCTGACAGCGCCGATGCCGTAGCGGCGATATATCGCGCCAAGGGTCGTCCCGATTTCAACCCGCTTATCGTTCATGTGCCCGACCTTGCGGCTGCCGAGGTCCTTGCGGAGTGCGATGATCGCGCCCGGATTCTGGCCGAAGCGTTCTGGCCGGGCGCGCTCACCATGGTTCTGCCGCTGAAGCAAGGAGCGCGAATCGCTCCGGCAGTAACGGCGGGACTGCCGACCATTGCCCTGCGCTGCCCGGCCCATCCGGCGATGCGCGCCGTGCTGGAAGAGAGCGGTCTGCCGCTGGCCGCGCCGTCCGCCAACCGATCCGGCGGGGTTAGCCCGACCAGGGCGGAACATGTTGCTGCTTCGCTTGGCCCGGCAGCGGGCCTGATTCTTGATGGCGGCGCCTGCGCGGCCGGAATTGAAAGCACGATTGTCGCGCTGCGCGACTCAGGCTGGCACGTGCTGCGGCCCGGTCCGATAACCGAAGCGCAGCTGGCTGCGCTGCTTGGCCCGCCGCTTGACGCCACGGTCAGCAGCCGCATCGAGGCTCCGGGCCAGCTGGCCAGCCACTATGCGCCGGGCAAGCCGGTGCGGCTGGATGCGGTTGTGGCTGAAGCGGATGAATTCCTGATCGGGTTTGGGCCGATTGCCGGTGATGCTACCCTTTCAGACAACGGCGACCTCGCCGAAGCCGCAGCACGGCTTTACGAGTGCCTGCATCTGGCCGCCGCCGCAAAGCCGCCGCGAATCGCGGTGGCGCCGATCCCCGCCGAGGGAATCGGCGCCGCGATCAACGATCGGCTCCGGCGAGCGGCCGTTTAAGGCTGGGGCGCTTCCGGCGCGGCGGGCGGTTCCGGGGTCTTTGGCGGTTGCGCCGCGTCCTTGTCCTTCTGCTGGGCCGGGGTTTCGCAGACTAGCTGGCCAGATCCCATCGAGCTGACGGTGCAGCGCGCGCGGCCCTTCACAGTGACATTGCCCGAACCCATGATGCTGGCTTCGACTTCCCCGTCCGAGGTAAAGGTGGTGCTGCCTGATCCGGCGATCGAGACATCGGCCTTTTCGACTTTCAGCGCGTCCATCTGGGCCGATCCGCTGCCGGCCATGGTCAGATCGAGCCTTTTCACGTTCCCGGCGGCGCGGAAATTGCCTGATCCGGCAAGGGTCAGATCCAGCGATTCGCCCTCGATGGCAGTGCTCGCGATCGTGCCAGAGCCGGCTACGGTGACTTCGGCCTTGCTGGCCAGGCTGGCGGTGGTGATTTTGCCGGTCCCGGCCATCACCACTGCGCGCGGCGCGGGCATGGTGACGTTGATGATCGCGACCTTGCCGCCCGAGTTAAAGGTCCTGTCGGCGCGGTGGATCGCCAGGCTGCCATCCTTCAGGCTGAAACGGATCTGATCCTTCGCTTCGGCATCACCTTCGATCGTGATCGCCAACTTGTCGCCAGTGGTCACGCGCACTTCGTCGGGGCCAGCCAGTACGAGTTCTTCAGGCGCCTTGTCCGACAGGTCGAGTTCGGAGAGCGGCTTGCCCTCTTCGCCGTTGATCGAAACCTTGGCGCCATCGCAGCCAGCCACGCCCGCAGCCATGGCCACGGCGATGATTGGTCCCAGCGCCTTTGCAAACTTGCCCAACCTCAGCTTCATGGCGATACCTCGACAATGTGTATTGCCGACATAACACGCTATGTCACATCTTGCAAGGGACAACCGGAAAGGGCCATCCCGGCGGGACGGCCCTTTGCCAAGTTCAGCCTTGAACCAGAGGCTCAGGCAGTTGCAGCCGCTTCGGCGTAGTATTTGGGTGCATGCTCGTTCAGGATCGCGAGGATCTTCTTGAGCGCGGTCGGTTCGTCGGTCTTTTCCATCGCGGCCAGTTCCCGCGCCAGCCGCGACGAGGCGGCCTCAAAGATCTGCCGTTCCGAATAGGACTGTTCCGGCTGGTCATCGGCACGGAACAAGTCGCGGGTTACTTCGGCGATCGAGACGAGATCGCCCGAATTGATCTTGGCTTCGTATTCCTGGGCGCGGCGCGACCACATCGTGCGCTTGACCTTGGGTTTGCCCTTCAGCGTGTCGAGCGCTTCGCGCAGGGTCTTGTCGCTCGACAGCTTGCGCATCCCGATCGCTTCGACCTTGTTGGTCGGCACACGCAGGGTCATGCGCTCTTTCTCGAACCTCAGCACATAGAGTTCCAGAGTCATCCCGGCGATTTCCTGCTCTTGCAGTTCGATCACCCGGCCGACCCCGTGCTTGGGATAGACTACGTAGTCACCAACGTCGAAGGCATGGGCCTTGGCCACCATCTATCATCCTTTCGTTCGCGGGTTGGCGCAAAGCGCCGAGGGATAGTCGACTTTGCAGGGAAGTACGGACAAAAGTGTTGCGACCCGGTCCGATGCCTCCATCAACCGCCCCTGTGCATCCCGCCTTTCATGATGTCTGGCTGTCGCACGGGCCTTCAGACCCGCGGCAGTTGAGTCCTACATAACACAACTGTAACATAATTACCAGAGGCGGGAATCTGTGCGCATTCGGACCTCCGCAATGGTGCGGAAGCCGGATGATCGCACCAGGCCTGCAGCCTGGCCCTGGCCCGCGATCAGTCGCCTTCGCCTGGCGCGGCAGAGAAATACTTGTCGAACTTGCCGTCCTCGCCCTTGTGCTCGTCAGCGTCGGCCGGCGGTTCCTTCTTCTGGGTGATGTTGGGCCATTCGGCAGAATACTTGGCGTTCAGCTCAAGCCACTGTTCCAGGCCGCTTTCGGTATCGGGCAGGATCGCCTCGGCTGGGCATTCCGGTTCGCATACGCCGCAGTCGATACACTCGCTGGGGTTGATCACCAGCATGTTCTCGCCCTCATAGAAGCAGTCGACGGGGCAGACCTCTACGCAATCGGTGTACTTGCACTTGATGCAGGCATCGGTGACGACATAGGTCATGGCAATCGGGTCCCCTGAGGCGAGTGGTCTTTGCCTGCTGCTATGGGATTTGCAGTGCTCGCGTCAAGCACCCGATAGCAGGCCTGGGCTTCGCTGGCCGGTCCGCGGCGGGTCGGCAGGGTTTCAACCTGGACGATTCGCACTTCACCGCGCAGCGGCAGAGTCAGGATGTCGCCGGGGCCGACTGCCACGCTGGGTTTTTCTATTCTCCGTCCGTTAAGGCGGATGTGGCCATCGAGGACCCAGGCCTGGGCAAAGCTGCGACTGCCAGCCAGCCGCAGAAACCATAGCAACTTGTCGATCCGCATCAGCGCACCAGTTCGGCCAGCGCGGCAAAGGCGCTACCGGGCAGGGCGGACGTAACGATCGCGCTATCAGCCACCGCTTCGCGCCGGGGCGGACGCCAGCGCCAGCGCGCCGGCTGCGGCGGGCCATGGGCCCCTTCAGCCGGAAGCCGCGCCGGACTGGCGGTAAAGCCGGCCTGGCGCAGCAGCCAGGCATAGCTGGCGGTGTTCAACCCGGTGGAGATGGCCAGAGCCGGGTCGATCACGAATGGCTTGCCGCGTCCGGCGAGGCGCGCCTCATGGGCGGCGCGCAGCAACTTTTCGGCGATGTCGAGTCGCACCGCCTGTTTGCCAAGGCGGCGATAGCCCGGCGGCGTTGTGCTCCTGCCGGGGGTTGCAACGACCGGGGGCATGGCCGGCACCGGGGCTGGCAGGGTGAGGCGGCGCGCGCCCAGCAGCGTGCGCCAGGCGGCCAGTGCCGCCGGTTTCAGCATAGCGGGCAAAAACAGATCGAGCGCGCCAACCCGCACTCCCAGTTTGCGAAGCCGCTCGCGTTGCTCCTTGCTGAGCCGGTCAAGCCCCGATCCGGCCCGTTCAAGCAGCCCGCCCGCCTCGGTCAGGCGGATCAGCAGGGCGCGCAGTTCGGGTCCGGCGGCCACATCTGCGGCGGCGGCATCGATCCGGCGCAGCGCGGCCAGCGGGGCAAGGGCGTGCTCCAGCCACTGCTCCAGGGCCTGGGCCAGTCGTTGGCGGATATCGGCGGCGAGGCCAGCGAGCGCCTGATCGAGGGCCAGCTTGGGGTGAAGCAGACTGCGGCCGGCCGTCAGTGTGGCCAGCGTTTCGCCATCCCAGGTCAGCCTGGGTCCATCGAGCGCCAGCGCCGCGCCGCCATCGGCCAGACTGGTCAGCAGGGCCTCGGCCCGGCGTGCGCGCAGGTCCGGCAGGTGGCGCTCAGCCGCGGCCAGCAGCAGCTTGCGGTCGGCATGGCGGGCTTGTGGATCGACTCGGAAGCGGAAACCGGCAAGCTGGCCAATCGGCTCGCCGTCGACCTGCACTTCATCTTCGACCAGCCGAACCGGCAGCAGCCCGGCATCAGGCCCCAGCCTCCGCATCAGCACAGAGGTGCGGCGGTTGACGAAGCGTTCGGTCAGCCGGGCGTGCAGCGCATCGGACAAGCGCGTCTCCACGGCCCGCGCCCGCGCTGCCATCTCCTCGCGCGCCAGCACCCAATCGGGCCGCTGGGCGACGTAGGACCAGGTCCGGATCGCCGCGATCCGCATCTGCAGGGTGTCGATATCGCCGGATGGATTGTCGAGCTCGGCAATGGCGCGGGCGACAAAATCCCCCCCAAGCTCACCGCGGCGCAAGTCCTGCCACAGCCGCGCCACGAACCGCGCATGGGTTTCGGCGCCATGCTGGCGGAAATCCGGCAAGGAGCAGACATGCCAGAACCGCCGTACCTGTGCCTCGCCCCGCACGCTCGCAGCAATTTCCGGGTCTTCGGCCAGGCGGCGCAGCACCGCCAGGTCAATCGCTTCGGGGGCGGGGGCCAGCTCCTTGCGCTCTGGCGGGCGGGACAGAGCGGCGATCAGTGCGGCAAGGCTGGAACAATCGGGTTCCGCGTCACGCCAGAACAGCCTCGTCAGCGGCGGAAAGCGATGTTCTTCGATTGCATAGATTTCATCGGCGGTGAACGCCGCATCATGGCCGCCGCTACCGGCCAGGGTGCCAAAACTCCCGTCGCGCTGGTGCCGCCCGGCGCGTCCGGCGATCTGGGCCATCTCGCTGGTGGTCAGCCGCCGCTGGCGCACCCCGTCGAACTTGGACAGGCCGGCAAAGGCGACGTGATCGATATCAAGGTTGAGCCCCATGCCGATGGCGTCGGTGGCGACCAGGTAATCGACTTCGCCTTGCTGGTATAAGGCTACCTGACGGTTGCGGGTCTCCGGACTGAGCGCGCCCATCACCACGGCCGTCCCACCGCGGAAACGGCGCAGCATTTCGGCCACGGCATAGACCTGCTCGGCACTGAACGCGACGATGGCCGAGCGCGGCGGCACCCGGCTCAGCTTCTTCACCCCGGCGTGGCTGAGTGTGGAAAAGCGCGGCCGGCTGACGATCTCGTAGCCAGGCAGCAGCGCCTTGACCAACGGTTCGAGGGTGGCTGAACCCAGCAGCATCGTTTCTTCCCGCCCGCGCGCGTGCAGCAGCCGGTCAGTGAAGATATGCCCGCGCTCGCGATCGGCGCCGAGCTGTGCCTCGTCCAGCGCGACAAAAGCCAGATCGGCCCCGACCGGCATGGCCTCGACGGTGCACAGCAGATAGCGGGCGTGCTTTGGTTGGATCCGCTCTTCGCCGGTAATCAGCGCGACCTTGTCCGCGCCCTTGATGGCGCAGACCTTGTCATAGACTTCGCGTGCCAGCAGCCGCAGCGGAAAGCCGATCATGCCGGAGGAATGAGCGCAGAGCCGCTCGATCGCGAGGTGGGTCTTGCCGGTGTTGGTCGGACCGAGGACCGCCCTGAGGCGAGAATCGTCGGTGGCGGAACGCTGGGCCATTGCCTGACCGGTGTGGCAAGCGGGCGGGGCCAGGGCAAGATGTCTGCCCGGCCAGTCGCGCGCCCAGACCCGGCTTATCCCCGATCAACGAAAGCTCGCCCGGCCTTAGTCAAGGATTAACCATGCCCGGTGCAGGGAACACGGGTGTAGCAGCGCCTTTGGGGGCATTGACGTGTTCAACCCGCGCAATCGGTTGGAAACTGCGACCGGTGGCCCCGCCATGGCCGCTGCGGTCCCGTGTGCGGCGCGCCAATCCCTGTCGCACCGGTTTGCACGGCTGCGCGGCGAACTGCGGGACAGGATCTCGGTCGCAGACTGGAACCCGGACCTGGCCGAGGACATTGGCAGCGCCCGCTGGTTTCGGGATCTCGGTGCCTTTGTGGGGCTGACGCTGACCGCCCTTGCTTTCTGGCCGGATGGCGATGCCGTGGCGGCCCCTCCGGCCATGCCGCTTGACGAAGGGGCCCGCGATGAATTTCGCAGCCAGATGATCCAGCCGCTTGCGCTGGGCGGGGACAGCGGCCGGCGTATGGGCGCGACGCTCGCCATGGCCCCGCTTGCCGCCGCGCCGGAACGGACCAACGTGCAGCTGACCGCCACTCTGGCCCAGGGCGACAGTTTTGCCCGGATGCTGATCCGCGCTGGCGTGGGCGAGGATGATGCCGGTACTGCCACCCAGCTGATTGCCCAGGTGATGCCGGTGGGGATGATCGCGGCCGGAACCCAGGTCGATATCCGTCTCGGGCCTCCACCCGCACCCGGCGCGACACGGCCGCTGGAGCACCTCGGCCTGCGGGCGCGGTTCGATCTCGATCTGGCGATCTCGCGGGTCGATGGCCGCCTGCACCTGACCCAGCAGCCCATCGCGGTCGATACCACACCGCTCAGGATTCGCGGGGTGGTTGGTGCCGGGCTTTATCGTTCGGCCCGCGCCGCGGGCGCGCCGATCGACGCCATCCAGCAGTATCTTCATACGCTTGACCAGCACATGAGCCTCGATACCGCGATCGAGCCGGGCGATACCTTTGACATCATCATATCCTGCAAGCGTTCCGCCAGCGGCGAAGTCCAGATCGGCGATCTCCTGTTTGCCGGGCTCGAACGCGATGGCCGGCCCAAGGCCCAGCTGCTGCGCTGGGGCAAGGAAGGACTGTTCTTCGAAGCCTCCGGCATGGGCGCGCAGCGAACCGGTCTGATCATGCCGGTTTACGGCGGGCGGGTTACCTCGAACTTTGGCGTGCGGCGCCATCCGGTGCTGGGCTATACCCGGATGCACGCCGGGATCGACTTTGCCGCAGTGCATGGCGCCCCGATCTATGCAGTCGGCGATGCCAGGGTGATCTATTCTGGCTGGCACGGCGGCCACGGCAACTATGTAAAGCTGGATCACGGCGGCGGCTTTGCCACGGCCTATGCCCACATGAGCCGGATCGCCGTTGCGAACGGCGCCAGGGTCAGCGCCGGGCAAGTGATCGGCTATGTCGGTTCGACCGGCCTGTCCACCGGACCGCACCTGCATTATGAACTTTACCGCAACGGCATTGTTGTCAATCCGCTGTCGGTCCGCTTCACCGTGACCAACCAGGTCGATGCCAAGGAACTGGAGGCGTTCAGGGCGCGGATGGCGCAACTGAAAGCGGTAAAACCGGGCGCAGCCATGGCCGGCCCGGCTCCGCTGCGCGCCGCCGGAGCGCAGTCTCCCCGGCGTGAAATCGACCGGCTGAAGACTTGAGGTTGAGGTAGCGCGGCAGCGGCCTTATGACCGCGTCATGTCGTCCTATCCCGCCACCCGCCTGCGCCGCACCCGTGCCTCTGCCTGGAGCCGCGCGCTGCACCGTGAAACCGTGCTGACCCCGGCCGATCTGATCTGGCCGCTGTTCGTGACCGAAGGGGTGGGTGTGGAAGAACCGATTGCCTCCCTGCCCGGCGTGTCGCGTTGGTCGGTCGATCTCATTTCTGCGCGGGCAAAGGAAGCGGTTTCGCTGGGCATTCCCTGCCTCGCGCTGTTCCCCAATACCCAGGCCGACCGCCGCAGCGATGACGGGGCCGAAGCGCTCAATCCGGACAATCTGATGTGCCGCGCGATCCATGCGATCAAGCAGGCTTGCGGCGATGATATCGGCGTGCTGACCGACGTTGCGCTGGATCCCTATACCAGTCACGGGCAGGACGGGTTGATCGATGCGGCGGGCTATGTGCTCAACGATGCGACGGTTGAGGTGCTGGTCGGCCAGAGCCTCAATCAGGCCGCCGCCGGGGCCGACGTGATCGCGCCCAGCGACATGATGGACGGCCGGATCGGGGCGATCCGCGATGCACTGGAGGGCGCGGGCCACGCCAATGTCCAGATCATGTCCTATGCCGCGAAGTACGCCAGCGCGTTCTATGGCCCGTTCCGCGACGCGGTCGGCTCGCGCGGACTGCTGAAAGGTGACAAGAAGACCTACCAGATGGACCCGGCCAATGCCGAGGAAGCCCTGCGCGAGGTGGAACTGGACCTGGCCGAAGGGGCGGACAGCGTGATGGTCAAGCCGGGGCTCCCCTATCTCGACATTGTCCGCCGGGTGAAGGAGGCCTTCGCGGTGCCGGTCTTCGCCTATCAGGTCAGCGGCGAATATGCGATGATCGAACATGCCGCCGCCGCCGGCGCGGGTGATCGCGACGCGCTGGTGCTGGAAACGCTGGTGGCGTTTAAGCGGGCGGGCTGTTCGGGCGTGCTGACCTATCACGCTGCCCATGCCGCGCGGCTGCTGAATGGCTGAGTTCCGGCTGGAGAGCGAGCGGCTGGTGCTGCGTTCGTGGCGGGCGGATCAGGATGGCCATCCATTCCACGTCGTCTGCAGCGATCCCAAGCTAACGGCCAAGGCGGGTCCGGTGATGATCCGCGATGAAGTGGCCGCGCTGATGGCGCGGATGCAGGGGACCGAGGCAGAGCGCGGCCATTGCTTCGGGGCCATGTGCGCCGCGCGGCTGATCGGCTGATCGGCTGGTGCGGGGCAATCTGCGGCTCTGCCGGGCCAATTGCCGGCAAGGCCGAGCGGGGCTGGCGGATGGCAGCCGATTGCTGGGGCTCTGGCTATGCTGCGGAAGCCGCGCGGATCGGGATGACCTGGCTTGAAGGCGGCGCGTTCGATCATCCCAAAGTGCCGCAAGGCGATCCGCTGCAATCTCATGTGCCCTACCGCATCACTCGCGCGCACTGGCAGAGGCAATGACCGCGCCTGCCGCCGGCCCCTCACGAGCTCTGTTCGTCGTAACGATCCTGACCGGATCATTCCTGCTTTTTTTGATCCAGCCTATGGTTGCGCGGCTGGCCCTGCCACGGCTGGGCGGTGCGCCCAACGTCTGGAACAGCGCCATGCTGGTCTATCAGGCGCTGCTGCTGGCCGGGTACTGGTACGCTCACCGGCTTTCGCGCCTGCCCTTGCAGCGTCAGTCGCGGTGGCACCTGATCCTGTGCGGTGTGGCGTTGCTGACCCTGCCGGTCGGGCTGGTCGATCTGCCCCCGCCTCCGCCGGGCAGCGAGGTGTTCTGGGTTCCCGCGCTGCTGGCGCTGTCGATCGG
Organism: Novosphingobium sp.; assembly: GCA_046291115.1. Lineage (GTDB taxonomy): Bacteria > Pseudomonadota > Alphaproteobacteria > Sphingomonadales > Sphingomonadaceae > Novosphingobium. Next base: position 10,563 of record JBKBSV010000065.1, read on the forward strand.
TCCGGTATTCTTCCTGGTTGCGGCCCAGGCCCCGCTGATGCAGCGCTGGTACGCGTTGCACCCGCAGGCCAGAGAGCCGTGGGCGCTTTATGCCGCGTCCAACCTGGGCAGCTTTGCCGGGTTGATTGCCTATCCGCTGGTGGCGGAACCTCTGCTGTCCCTCCAGGCCCAGGGTTGGGCGTGGAGCGCAGGCTATATGCTGCTGCTGGGCCTGATCACCCTGAGCGCGCGGGCGCGGCGCGGCCTCCCGCAGGTGGCGAAGGCTCCGGCGGTGCAGCAGCGCCCGCCATTGCGCCAGATCGTGCTGTGGATTGCACTGGCGGCAGTCCCCTCGGGGCTGATGCTGTCCACCACCACGCACCTCACCACTGATATCTTTGCCATGCCGCTGCTGTGGGTAATTCCGCTGGGAATCTATCTGCTCAGTTTCGTCATTGCCTTTGCCGATCGGCGCGGGCCGGCGCGGGCGGTCTCAGCCCTGGCCTGGCTGGCAGTGCTGTCGATCGGGGGGCTTGCGATGGTGTCGCAAGGTGCGCATGGTTTGCTGCCGGTGCTGGCCAGCGTCGGGTTGCTGTTCTTTGTCAGTGTCGCGCTCCATGCCCGGCTCTACGATCTGCGCCCGCCGGCCGAAGGGCTGACCGGGTTCTATCTGGCGATGTCGCTGGGAGGTGCGCTGGGCGGGCTGTTCACGGCACTGGTTGCGCCGCTGGCGTTCGACTGGGCATGGGAACATCCGCTGCTGGTCTTTGCCGCCGCGCTGTTGCTGCCACGCTCGGCGCTGCTCGACTGGGCGCGGCGCGGCGACCTTGCCCCCGCGCTCAAGCTCGCGGCGCTGGGCGGGCTGTTGATCACGGCTGCCGCGCTGGCAAAGTTCCTCTATGATGCCAATGCCGAGGCTGAGGGAGAAGCGGCTGCGATCATCCTCTCCGGTGCGCTTGCCCTGGTTGGCCTGGCGCTGGTCCCGTGGCGGGTGCTGGCTCTGGGCGCGCTGGGCGCGGTCATGCTTGTCCAGGGGGGCTTGCAGACGATCCAGGACAGCCGCGATGGCCTGCGTACCCGCAGCTACTTCGGGATCTATACCGTGCGCGATTATCCGCTGGAACAGCAGCGCACGCTGGCTCACGGCACCACGCTTCATGGCCGGCAGTCGACCGATCCGGCCACGCGCTGTCTGCCGCTGACCTATTATGGACCGGGGTCGGGCGCGGGGATCGCCTTTGCCAATGCCTCGCGGCTGGTGCCGGGGCGGGCCATGATCGGAGTGGTCGGGCTCGGCACTGGATCGTTGCTCGGTTATGCCCGCCCGGGGCAGAGCTGGTCTGTGTTCGAGATTGACGAGACGGTGCTGGACCTTTCCCGCCGGGGCAAGTTCACCTATCTGTCGGGCTGCGCGCCGGGCGCACAGATTGTGCTCGGCGATGCCCGGCTCAAGCTGGCGCAGGTCAGGCCGGGAACCTTCGATCTGCTGGCGATCGACGCATTCTCCTCGGATTCGATCCCGCTGCACCTGTTCACGCATGAGGCGTTTGGGGTTTACATGCAGGCGCTGGCCCCGCGCGGCGTGTTGATGGTGCATATTTCCAACCGCTTCATCGATCTTGAGCCGGCGCTGGCCGCTGCGGTCAAGGCGCGCGGCCTCCATGCTGCAGTGCGAGAGGACAATCCGCCTGACCAGAACGTCTGGACCGGATCGACCTGGGCGGCGATCACCCGTGATCCGGCGCGGCTGGATGAACTGGCCAAGTTGGCCCCGGCCATGCCGTTCCGCCCGCTCAAACCGCCCGCGCCGCAGCTATGGAGCGATGACCACGCCTCGATCCTGCCCTATGTCACCTGGGCCAACTTCCTGGGGAAGCAATGACCATGAACCGACCCGATACAACAATCCTTGCAATCAACGGCAAGGCTCCGCGCATTCACGACAGCGCCTTCATTGCCCCCGGCTGCCGGATCATCGGCGATGTCGAGATAGGGCCTGACGCATCGATCTGGTACAACTGCGTGCTGCGCGGCGATGTCAGCCGGATCGTGATCGGTGCACGCACCAATGTCCAGGACGGCAGCGTGATCCACTGCGATAGCGCGATGCCCGGCGCGCCCGACGGCTTCCCGACCCTGATCGGGGACGATGTGCTGATCGGCCACATGGCAATGATCCACGGCACCATCATCGAGGACAAGGGCTTCGTTGGCTTCTCGGCCCAGACGATGAACGGCTGCGTGATCGAGCGCGAGGGGATGCTGGCCGCCGGTGCGCTGCTCAGCCCCGGCAAGCGGATTCCGGCGCGGCAATTGTGGGCCGGCCGCCCGGCCGCCTTCATGCGCGATCTGGATGATCGGGCGATTGCCGGGCTGCAAATGGGCGTGGCACACTATGTCCAGAACGCCAAGATCCACGCCGCGCTCTACAATGGCGAAACCGAAGCCTGATCATCCCCCCGCCGCAGCAATCCGCGCCCTGGCCGATGGCGCAGGGCGTCTGGCATTGCGCGTCACCCCCGGTGCGCGGGCGGAAGGGGTGGAGCTGGGCGAGGGTGTGCTGCTGGTGAAGGTCCGGGCCAAGCCGCAGGACGGCAAGGCCAACGATGCCGTGCTGAAACTGGTTGCCGATGCGCTGGGGGTGGCGACGTCACGACTGCGCTTGTTGCGCGGCGCAACCGGGCGTGACAAGCTGATCCAGATCAGCTGACTTTCAGCGGTCCG
>JBKBSV010000160.1:0-2633 GCA_046291115.1 Novosphingobium sp.
TGGCGGGCGACCGCGAAGACCCGGAGCGGGCCGCCGCCCTTCAGCGGCTGCTGGCCGAACAGGGTGTGGGCGTGAGCGAGATCCGGGTGGTCGAGCGGCGGGTGGCGGCCGATCCCTATATCGCCGGGCGGCCGCGGCTGGCTGAACGTGTGCAGCAGGCCGGTATCGGTGACCGCCCGATGCTGGTGGCGGCGGTCCTGCGCGACGGAGCCAGCCAGTGGGCCATCGCGCGGGTGCCCAGGCCGGAAACGGAGCGCACCGTCCAGCGAACCATCCTGGTGCAAACCCTGGTCCTGTTCGTGGTGCTGTCGATTGCCCTGTGGCTGCTGCTGCGCCGGATCACCCGCCCGCTGGCCGATCTGACCGCGCGGACCGAGGCCTTCGCCGCCACCCGGCAGGCGGGCGACCCACTGGCCGAGCGCGGGCCGGATGACGTGCGCCGCCTGATCGCCGCGCACAACGCGATGGAGGCGCGCCTTGCCGCACTGCTCGATGAAAAGGATGTGATGCTCGGCGCGATCGGGCATGATCTCAAGACCCCGCTCGCCGCGCTTAGGGTGCGGATCGAGAGCGTCGATGACACTGCCCAGCGCGGCCGCATGGCCGGGACGATCGAGGACATAACCCGCACGCTCGACGATATCCTGATGCTCGCCCGGGTCGGCCGCCCGACCGGCACTCGCGAGGCGACCGACCTCGCCGCGCTCAGCGCCATCGTGGTGAGCGAGTTCGAGGACCTGGGCGAGCCGGTTACTCTGGTCGAAGCCACGCGGATCGTCGCCCCGGCACAGGACAACTGGCTGCGCCGCGCGCTTCGCAACCTGGTGGCCAACGCGGTCCGCTATGGCGGCGCAGCGCGGGTCAGCGTGCTGGCTGAGGGCGGCCATGCGGTGCTGCGCGTGGACGACGATGGCCCCGGCATTCCCGATGCGCGCATCCCCGCCATGCTGGAACCGTTCGCGCGCGGGGAGGCAAGCCGCAACCGCCAGACCGGCGGCACCGGCCTCGGCCTGGCCATCGCCCGCGCCATTGCGGAACAGCATGGCGGAAAGTTCGCTCTGTCGAACCGCCCGGAAGGCGGGCTCAGGGCTGAAATCAGGCTGCCGCCGGCCTGATCAGCGCATCAATCCGCCGATCAGGTTGCGCACGAACCGACCGGCGATGCTGCCGCCAAACTCTGTGGCAATCGTGCCCGCTGCCGCGGTGGCGGCATTGCGGGTGGCGCTGGAGCGGCTCTTCTTGCCGGTCAGCTTGGCGGCAAGGATCGTCGCTGCGCTGCTGGCGGCGGCTCCGGCTGCGGCCTTGCCGGCCTTCTCCCACAGGCTGGTGGTCTTGCGGGGGCGGTTGCGGACCGCTTCCTCCCCGTGTTCGGAGACTTCCTCGGCGGTGGCGGCCGCGTCGGCAGCCTTGGCAGCGAGGACTTCCTCCGCGCTCTCGCGGTTTACCGGGGTGTCGTACTTGCCGTCGAGCGGGCTGACCGACCGGATGATCGCGCGCTCCTTCGGCGTCACCGGGCCGAGCCGGCTGCGCGGCGGGCGGATCAGGGTGCGCTGGACCACGGTCGGCGCGCCGTCGCCATCGAGGGTCGAAACCAGTGCTTCGCCCACTTTCAGCTCGGTAATCACTTCGGCCACCTTGAGCTCGGGATTGATGCGGAAGGTTTCCGCCGCCGCCTTGATCGCCCGCTGGTCACGCGGGGTGAAGGCGCGCAGCGCGTGCTGCACCCGGTTGCCGAGCTGCCCGGCCACTTCCTCAGGGATGTCGATCGGGTTCTGGGTAACGAAATAGACCCCGACGCCCTTCGACCGAATCAGGCGCACGACCTGCTCGATCTTGTCCTGCAGCGCCCTGGGAGCATCGTCGAACAAGAGGTGCGCCTCGTCGAAGAAGAACACCAGCTTGGGCTTTTCCGGGTCGCCCACTTCAGGCAGACTCTCGAACAGCTCGGCCAGCAGCCACAGCAGGAACGTGGCGTATAGCTTGGGGCTGCGCATCAGCCGGTCGGCGGCAAGCACGTTGATGTAGCCGCGCCCCTGTTCATCCACTTTCAGGAAATCGTCGATTTCCAGCGCGGGCTCGCCGAAAAACTTGTCTGCCCCCTGCGCCTCGAAGCTCAGCAGCTGGCGCTGGATCGCGCCCACGGTCGGCTTGGCGACATTGCCATACTTGCCTGACAGCGCGCTGGCGTTCTCCTGCGCCCAGGCCAGCACCGCCTGCAGGTCAGCGAAGTCGAGCAGCAGCAGCCCGTTCTCGTCGGCATAGCGGAACACGATCTGCAGCACGCCTTCCTGCGTCTCGTTGAGATCGAGCAGGCGGGCGAGCAGGAGCGGGCCCATTTCCGACACAGTGGTGCGGATCGGGTGCCCCTGTTCGCCATAGAGGTCCCAGAACATTACCGGGTTGTCGGAATAACCGTAGTCCTCGATTCCCAGTTCCTTCGCCCGCGCTTCAAGCTTGTCGGCGTGCTTGAACTGGGGGGAACCGGGCATGGCGATCCCGGAGAGATCGCCCTTCACATCGGCAACGAACACCGGCACGCCCTCGGCGGAGAAGCATTCGGCGAGGCCCTGCAGCGTCACCGTCTTGCCGGTGCCGGTCGCCCCGGCAATCAGGCCGTGGCGATTGGCCCGTCC
>JBKBSV010000066.1:0-13060 GCA_046291115.1 Novosphingobium sp.
CCAGGGGGGTCTACCGCCATCCAGGGGCCCGGGTGGGGGTCCCGCCCCAACACGACCGGCTGGGCGGCGGCTGGCAGGGACATCGGCGATCCTCCTTCAGACCTTCACGATCCGTGCACCTTAGTGCCAATCGACACAATTGAAACCAAAGTGTAAGGCGGCGAGATGAGTTCCGATCCGGTCACCCCGCTGCTCGACACTGTCGATGTTCCCGCCGATCTTCGCAAGCTTGCACCCGGCCAGCTGCGCCAGCTCGCGGACGAATTGCGCGCCGAGATGATCAGCGCCGTCGGCAGCACCGGCGGACATCTGGGTTCAGGCCTGGGCGTGGTCGAGCTGACGGTCGCAATCCATTACGTGTTCAACACCCCGGAGGACAAGCTGGTGTGGGATGTGGGGCACCAGGCCTATCCGCACAAGATCATCACCGGACGGCGCAGCCGGATCCGCACCCTGCGCCAGGGCGGCGGGCTTTCGGGCTTCACCAAGCGCAGCGAAAGCGAATACGATCCGTTCGGCGCAGCGCACAGCTCCACCTCGATCTCCGCGGCGCTGGGGTTTGCCATCGCAAACAAGCTGGCCGGCAGGCCGGGCAAGGGCATTGCGGTGATCGGTGACGGCGCGATGAGTGCCGGCATGGCCTATGAGGCGATGAACAACGCGGCTGCGGCGGGGAACCGGCTGGTCGTGATCCTCAATGACAACGACATGTCGATTGCCCGGCCGGTCGGCGGGCTTTCGGCCTATCTGGCCCGGCTGGTCTCGTCCCGTCCGTTCCTGGGCCTGCGGGAAATCGCCAAGCGATTGTCGCGCAAGCTGCCCGAACCGCTGCACCGGGCCGCCAAAAAGACCGACGAGTTCGCCCGCGGCATGGCGATGGGCGGCACCCTGTTTGAGGAACTGGGTTTTTACTATGTCGGCCCGATTGACGGGCACAACCTGGATCAGCTGATCCCGGTGCTGGAAAATGTGCGCGATGCCGCCGAAGGTCCCTGCCTGATCCACGTGGTGACGCAGAAAGGCAAGGGCTATGCCCCGGCCGAGGCCAGCGCCGACAAGTATCACGGGGTCCAGAAATTCAACGTGATCACCGGTGAACAGGTGAAGGCTCCGGCCAAGGCCCCGGCCTATCAGAACGTCTTCGGCGAAACGCTGGCCAAGCTGGCCGAGACCGACCCCCGGATCTGCGCGATCACCGCCGCCATGCCCAGCGGCACCGGGGTGGACAAATTCGCCAAGGCCCATCCTGACCGCGCTTTCGACGTCGGCATTGCCGAACAGCACGCCGTGACCTTTGCCGCGGGCCTCGCCGCGCAAGGGATGCGCCCGTTCTGCGCGATCTATTCCACCTTCCTGCAGCGCGCCTATGACCAGGTGGTCCATGACGTGGCGATCCAGAACCTGCCGGTCCGCTTCGCGATCGACCGGGCCGGGCTGGTTGGCGCTGACGGCGCGACCCATGCCGGATCGTTCGACATCACCTATCTTGCCAGCCTGCCGAACATGGTCGTCATGGCCGCCGCGGACGAGGCTGAGCTGGTCCACATGACCTATACCGCCGCGCTTCATGACAGCGGCCCGATCGCCTTCCGCTATCCGCGCGGCAACGGCGTGGGGGTTGAGCTGCCCGAAGTCCCGCAAAGGCTGGAAATCGGCAAGGGCCGGATCGTGCGCCACGGCACCAAGGTGGCGATCCTTTCGCTTGGCACGCGCCTCGCCGAAGCGCTGAAGGCGGCCGATCAGCTGGAGGCCAGGGGCCTGTCGACCACGGTGGCCGACCTGCGTTTTGCCAAGCCGCTCGACACCGAGCTGATCCGTCAGCTGATGACCACGCACGAAGTGGTTCTGACCGTGGAAGAAGGCAGCATCGGCGGGCTTGGTGCCCACGTGCTGACCATGGCCAGCGACGAGGGGCTGACCGATGCCGGCCTGAAGATCCGCACCCTGCGCCTGCCGGACCTGTTCCAGGACCATGACAGCCCGGACAAGCAGTACGATGCCGCCGGCCTCAATGCCCCGCACATCGTCGATGCCGTGCTGAAAGCGCTACGCCACAATTCGGCCGGAGTTGAGGAAGCGCGGGCCTGAGCGTGACCGCAGCGCCTGCCCCGCCTTTCGAAGCGCGTTATTCCATTCTGAAGATGTTGGGCTGGGCGCTTCTGGCCCTGCCAATGGTGGCTGGCGGGGTCTGGATGCTCTGGCGCGCGATTGAACTGGGCGATCCGCTTGGCATCGGGTTCGGCAGCCTTGGCACGCTGTTCTTCGGCGGAGCCTTGCTCGCGTTCCTGCGCTGTGCCGCTGACCGGCGGGTGCAATTGCGGATCGACGGCGCGGGGATGTACCTGCGGCCCCATTCGGACCAGACGATCCCGCTGCGCTCAATACGGTACGTCACAGTAGCCACCGGACAGGTCAGGTTGCGGCTCTACAAGCCGTCGAAGTTCCCGATTCAGATCCGCCTGCGCCGTTTCATCTACCGCATCAACGGCAGCGCCGCGCGGGAGTATTTCAGCGATGCCTGGGTCTGGACCGCCCATTACGATTGCACCTGGCCGCAGATCATGGAGGCGATCGACGCCCATAACGTGCCGACGGAGTTCTAACGCGATCTGGCGAGGCGGGCCAAGGCAGCGCATAACGGACAGACGGCCTGACCCGGCCTGCTTCAGTTCAGAACCAGCGCCAGATCCCAGCCGGAATGGCAGCAAGCGGGAGATGCGCCCAGCTCGCCCCCAGCCACAGCGCAAGCCCGCCCAACCAAGGCACCGCGCCGGCCTTGCCCAGCGCGCCAAGGCGGGGCCAATAGCTGGTCCTTGCCTCCCACCCGGCCCAGGCTGCGCCCATCTGCGCGGCCTTCTTGCGGTCCTGCAGATGCGATCCGAGCAGCGCGAGCAAGGCGACCGCAAGCGCCAGCACCAGCACCCGCGGGGTCGGGCTGACGAGGACGTGGCTGAGGCTCCACAGGGCCATCGACCACATCATCGGGTGGCGGGTGACATGGAACACCCCGTGCGGACCCTTGGCGGCCAGCTCTGCCGCGCCAGGGGCAGGCAAGGCCGGATTGCCCATGAACGAGCCGACCAGCAGCACCGAGGCGATCAGCATCAGCACGCTCGCAGTGATCCAGCCGGCCGGGGACATGGCCAGGCTTTCGACCAGCGGCGGGGCCAGCGGCACGGCAGTGAAGGCGATCGCCATCCAGCCGAATGTGGCCAGCGCGACCAGCGAATAGATGCCCTGGAAGCCCTTGTCCCCGACCAGCCGGGTCAGGCCTGCCCGCAAGGGGTGCGACAGGGCAAGATGGGTGCCGACAAAGGCGGTGGCGGCGGTAATCAGATTGGCGAGATGTGCGTCCATCGGGCTGCTCCCCTGATCCTGTCCGGAGGTTATGTTTACGGCGTAAACATAACTATCACACCGAGCTGTGATTGCAAATGAAAAGGCGGCCGCCGGATGGTGCTCAGGTGGCCGCCCGATGCGACGCGAATGTGTCGCCAAAGCTGCGGCGCGGCAGGGCCGCTGTTACCACTCGTAGGCCTTGGGCAGGGCGTTTTCGCTTGGTCCGTTCTTGTAGCGATCGCGCAAGCGGGTCTGATGGTTGCTGAGCGGCTGTTCCACCCCGTCGATGAACACGGCGGTAACGCCAGAGGTCAGCTCCAACGGGTCGCCATCCCAGATCACCACGTCACCGGCCCGTCCGGCGCGCAGGCTGCCGAACCGGTCGCCCAGGCCCATCGCCTCGGCCGGGCCGGAACTGATCGCGGCAAAGGCCTGGTTCCAGCTCAGCCCGCTGGCCCCCGGCACCCTGGTCAGGGCGACCAGGTTCCCGGCATATTGCGGGGCATAGCGCGGCTGATCGAAGAATGCGCCAAGCGCGACATTGACCCCTGCCGCCTTCATCCGCCCGACATTGGAATGAGTCGCACCCAGCTGCTCGAAGCTGTCCGGCAGGTTGTTGAGCGGCGTGGCCAGCACCGGCACCCCGGCCCTGGCCAGATCGCCCGCCACCAGCCAGCCTTCGCTGGCCCCGACGATCACCAGCCTCACCGCCGGGAAATCCTTTTTGAGCGAGAGGACCATGCGAATGTCCGCTGCCCGCTCGGCCCGGACAAAGAGCGGCTGGCGCCCGCTCACCACCGGGATCAGCGCCTGTGCATCGCGGCGGCTGAGCAGCACGTCATCGCGCCGCGCCCCGGTGGGCGAAGCGGAGAGCTCGCGGGCTTCGCTCAGCGCATTGGTCAGGTCGGCCCAGGCTGCGACCCGGCTGCCGCCGGCGCGGCGTGCGCCGGTTTCGCCCAGATCGACATACTGGAACGCGCGCGGCACCGTGACCGGATCGGCATCGGCGCCAAGATCGATCACCGCGCCCTGCCCGCCAAAGATCGAGCCGGTGCCAAGCGGTGCCACTGCAGCGCGGGTGACCCCGCCAGCGCGGCTGACCTTGATGTGCTGGGCATCGGGGTTGATCGCCTGGCTGATATCCAGCGCGGCGCTGAACGGGCTGCGCCCGGCCCCGCTGTCGTTGCTGTCATCGACTGCCTCGACATCGAACAGGCCAAGATCGGTCACGGCCACGACCAGGCCGGGGGTAACCCATTTGCCCCTGGCATCGACCGTGCGGACGCCCGCCGGCACGGCAACATCGCGGCCCACTGCGATAACCTTGCCGCCCTGGACCAGCACGGTCGCGCCGTCGACCGGATCGGAGCCGTCGCCCACCACCACCTTGCCGCCGGTGATCGCCACGGTCTGGGCAATCGCCGGAGCGGCCGTGCAGGCGAGCAGCGCCGCCAGCGCCGCCGTCAGCTTGCGGATGCTCATTTCACGTCTCCTTCACCGGGCTGGCCAAGCTCGAAGTCGCTCACGCCGCGGCGCTTGCGATCGGCGGCATCGAACAGCAGCGCGCCATCAACCCAGACCTTTTCGGGCCGCGAATAGACCGACAGCGGGTGCCCGTTCCACAGCACCACGTCCGCGCCCTTGCCGGCTTCAAGGCTGCCGGTCAGCTTGTCGATCCCGATTGCCTTGGCCGGATTGAGCGTCAGCCAGCGGATCACTTCGCCATCGGGCACGTCGATCCCGATCCGGCGGGCATCGCCCTGGGCCTTGGCCGCTTCCTGGTTGAGCCGCTGGATGCCCTTGGCATCGTCGGAATGGATCACCACGCAGGCCCCGGCCTTGTGCAGCAGCCCGGCGTTTTCCGGAATCGCGTCATAGGCTTCCATCTTGAAGCCCCACCAGTCGGCCCAGACTGCGCTGCATGTGCCCGAGGCGGCCAGCAGATCGCCGATCTTGTAAGCTTCCACCGCGTGGTGGAAGGTCTGGATCTTGTAGCCGAACTCCTTGCCCATATCGAGGACGATGGCCATTTCATCGGCGCGGTAGCAATGGTTCTGGATCAGGATTTCCCCGTCCAGCACACCGACCAGCGTTTCCATCGCCAGGTCCCGGCTTTCGAGCTTTCCGGAATCGCGCTTGCGGCGATAGTCCTGCGCTTTCAGCCAGGTTTCGCGGTTGACCGCCAGGTTGCCCATGCGGGTGCTGGGCATCCGGCCCTTGGCGCCATAGACCCGCTTGGGATTTTCGCCGCAGGCCATTTTCAGGCTGTAGGGTGCGCCGGGAAACTTCATTCCCTGCATGGTTCGCGCCGGCACGGTCTTCAGCACTACGCCGCGCCCGCCCATCAGGTTGGCGCTGCCCGGCAGGATCAGCAGCGCGGTAACCCCGCCGTTCGCCAGCGCCCTCGTGAAGCCGGGGTCCTGCGGCCAGACCGAATGCTCGGCCCAGACCTGCGGCGTAGTCGGCGCCGTCATCTCGTTGCCGTCCGAGTGGGCCTCAACGCCCGGGCTGGGATAGTCACCCAGGTGGCTGTGCGCATCGATGATCCCGGGGGTGACGAACTTGCCGCGTCCGTCGATCCGGGTGTAGCCATCGGGGATGGCCAGGTCCGGGCCGCCCACGGCGACGATCTTGCCGTCCTTGATCAGCACCGTTCCGCCATCGATCTGCTTGCCGGTGCCATCGAACACGGTCGCACCGACCAGCGCGCTCGGCGCGCCGGGATAGGGCTTGTAAGTGGACGGATAGGGATCCTTGTTGAAATCGCGCGCGGCCTTCACTGCCGCGCTCTCTTCCTTCTTGTCCTTGCCCGTCGCCAGCCCCGGCCCGGTCGCACCCAGCGCCAGGGCGCAGGCGGTAGCGGCCAGCAGGGGCCGGTACAGCGTCTTCATCGTCATTTGCTTACTCCGCCTTGGGTTGGGGGCGATCCTCAAGCGTGTCGAGGTGCATCCAGCGCTTCACGATCGGCGAGACCAGCAGCACCGCCACCGCCGCGGCGATCGAGATCCAGCCGAACAGGGCATAGATCTCGAGCAGCTTTTCCTTGCTCATTTCCCCGCCGTGGCCGCCGGTCGCCTCACCGATCTTGCCGGCGACGAAATTGCCGACCGCAGTCATGTAGAACCACGCACCCATGATCAGTGAGGCGAGGTAGCTTGGCGCCAGCCGGTTCATCGCCGAAAGGCCGACCGGGCTGAGGCACAGCTCGCCCGTGGTGGCCAGCAGGTAATAGAGGAACACGAACAGCACCGGGGTCATCACCGCGATGCCATAGGCCTCTGCCCCCCACACCAGCACCAGATTGGCGAGGCCCATCTGCGCCAGCGCCAGGCCGAACTTGGCCGGGGCCGAGGGTTCCTTGCCCTTCCTGCCCAGCCACTGCCACAGCATGGCGAACAGCGGCGCCAGCAGGATGATGTAGATCGGGTTGATCGACTGGAACAGCGAGGCCGGCGTGCCGCCGCGATCGACATAGCGGTCAGTGAACAGGCTCATCGAGCCGCCGGCCTGTTCGAACAGGCCCCAGAACAGCGGGTTGAGGCTGATCAGGAACAGGATCGCGAACATCCGCTCGCGCGGCTCCTTGGGCAGCTTGAACGTCTCGTAGAGGACATAGCCCAAGAGCGCCAGGCCCGAGGCGATCAGCAGGCCCTGGATAACGCTTTGATACTGGATCAGGAACCAGATCACCCCGACCGACAGCACGCCGATGGCATAGAGCAGCCATTCGGTCGACCTGGCGAGCGGGGCCGGAGCCTCGCCCGCGCCGTTCAGGGCCGACTTGCCCAGCACGAAGACGATCAACCCGGCCAGCATCCCGATCCCGGCGAGGCCAAAGCCATAGCCCCAGCCAATCGTTTCACCCAGATAGCCGACCAGGATCGTCCCCAGCGCGGCCCCGGCGTTGATACCCATGTAGAACACGGTGTAGGCCCCGTCGCGGCGCACGTCGGTCAGCTTGTAGAGCTGGCCGACCATCACCGAGATGTTGGCCTTGAGGAAGCCCGAGCCGACGATGATGAAGGCCAGCGCAGCCCAGAACACATTGATCGCCGGATCGTTCTGCCCGCCGGTCCCTTCCACCGCCATCAGGCTGTGGCCAATCGCCAGCAGCAGCCCCCCGAACAGCACCGCCTTGCGCTGCCCCAGGTAACGGTCGGCCAGATAGCCGCCCAGCACCGGGGTGATGTAGACCAGGCTGGCATAGGCCCCGTAGATCAGGTTGGCCTTGCCGTCGCTGAACAGCCAGTGCTTGGTCAGGTAGAAGATCAGCAGTGCGCGCATGCCGTAATAGGAAAAGCGTTCCCACATCTCGGCAAAGAACAGCATGTAAAGGCCCTTGGGATGGCCCGCGAACTCCGGTTCCTTCTGCACGGCAATCTTGCCGCCCACGGCCAGGAACAGCACGAGGACGATAACCGCGATCGCCGCGAGCCAGTCACCCTCCGCCCAAAGGCTCATATCTTTCATGTAAGGCTCCCCGAAACGGTCTGAGTGCGGCCGATCCCGGCGGCCGCTGCATAGAGCGCGAGACTAGCCGCGATTTCGCCGCTGTGAAGCGAAATTCGCTGGCCTTGTTGCTTTGTTGCGCGGTTTGGGAGGCGCATTCCTTTTCCTTTGGACAGCCAACAAGCCCTTGCCCGCACCGCTGTATTATGGCACTGCATCACCATGCAGGATACCAGCAAGCCCGTTTACCTGAAGCTGCGCGACAAGATTGCCGCCGCGATCATTGATGGCACCTATGCCGAAGGCGCAATGCTGCCATCGGTCCGGGCCTTGGCCGCGCAGGAAGGGGCCAATCCGCTGACCGTGGCCAAGGCCTATCAGCAGTTCCAGCTCGACGGGCTGGTCGAGGTCCAGCGCGGGGTCGGCATGTTCGTCACCCGCGGCGCGGCCGAACGCCTGCGGCAGAGCGAGCGGGAACGCTTTCTTGCAGTGGAATGGCCGGCGATCCGCAACCGGATCACGCGGCTGGGCCTGCGGGCCGACGATCTGCTGGTTAAAAACCTGTAAGAATCTTCATTGATTCCGTTTGCGCTCCGACCCTGCTTTTGGCAGAGTCAAGGCTTGTGCAGTGCTGCTTGCACCGGGTCGAAAGCCGCGCGGCGCTTTTACCAATCTAGGGGATGGGCCAAAATTGGCCCAGGGAAAGGCGTAGGTTATGATCCGTTCCGAACTGGTGGCAGCACTTGCCCGGGAAAATCCGGGCCTGCGGATGGAAGAGGTCGAAAAGATCGTTGCGACCTTCTTTGACGAGATCTCGGCCAAGCTGGCCAGCGGCGGCCGGGTTGAGCTGCGCGGCTTTGGCGCCTTTTCCACCCGCCAGCGCGATCCCCGCAAGGGCCGTAACCCGCGCACCGGCGAAACGGTCGACGTGCCGGGCAAGAAAGTCCCCTACTTCAAACCCGGCAAGGAAATGCGTGCCCGCCTCAACAGCGATTGAGAACGGGGCTCGCCGCCTGACGGCGATAGAGAAAACCCATCCGGCTATTCCCGGCGCAGTGGGGTGGATATCCCTGCCGCACCGCCGTAAGGCGAAAATCAACGCGGACGTGGCGGAATGGTAGACGCCGGGGACTTAAAATCCCCTGATCCCTGATCGTGTGGGTTCGAGTCCCACCGTCCGCACCAGCCGCCGCGCCGGCCGGGCCTCTCGGCAAACATCCTTGCCGGGCCCGAAACTACACCTGATCATCATGGTTTCATCCGCCTGGGGGATCAAGGCCAAGTTGCGGCACCGCCTGCCCGGGGCCGGGACTTTCGACCTCGAACTGATCTGGCAGGCCGATGGCCATGCCGGTTTCCGCTTCCTGGACTGGCCGAACGCTGGCCACGCTCCGCTGGCGGCGGCGCGCGGCGCACGGGCTGGTGTTCCGGCGCAGTTTCCGGCTGGACGAACTGGCCGAACTGGTCGGCCACCTGCGCGAGGCCGCCTGTTAACCACTGGTTAGGCATTTTCCTTCACTTCTGCCCCGACCAACCAATTGGGGGCACAATGGCTGTTACCGGCTTTTCCGGCGCATCGAACACCGCGCAATCCCGTGAGAAATCCGTCGATGTCGCGATCATCGGGGCGGGCCCGGCCGGGCTGACGGCCGCGTATCTTTTTTACAAAGCCGGCCATGCGGGTGCCGGGATAGAACAGGACCGGACCTACGTGGGCGGGATCAGCCGCACGGTGGAAGTGGACGGATACCGCTTCGACATTGGCGGACACCGGTTCTTTTCCAAGTCGAAACAGGTGGTTGACCTGTGGAACGAGATCCTGCCCGACGATTTTATCGAGCGGCCGCGGATGAGCCGGATCTATTACGAGGGCAAGTTCTATTCCTATCCGCTGCGCGCGTTCGAAGCGCTGTGGAACCTGGGCCTGGTCCGCTCGGCGCTGTGCATGGCCAGCTTTGCCAGGGCGAAGGTGTTTCCGAACCGGCAAGTCAAAAGCTTCGAGGACTGGACCGTCAACGCTTTCGGCCGGAAGCTCTATTCGATCTTCTTCAAGACCTATACCGAGAAGGTCTGGGGCATGCCCTGCAACGAGATGAGCGCCGACTGGGCCGCCCAGCGGATCAAGGGCCTGTCGCTCTGGGGGGCAGTGGTCGATGGCCTCAAGCGCAGCCTGGGTCTCAACAAGGAGCCCAACGACGGGATGCAGGCCAAGACCCTGCTGGAAAGCTTCCGCTATCCGCGGCTTGGCCCCGGCATGATGTGGGAGGCAGCGCGCGACCGGATCGTTGCCAGCGGCAAGGGCGAAGTGCTGATGGGGCATGCCCTGAAGCAGCTGGCCAGCGATGGTGCCGGCGGCTGGCGCCTGACCGCCAGCCACGATGGTGGCGAGACGGTGATCCGCGCCGCCCACGCCATCAGCTCTGCGCCGATGCGCGAACTGGCCGCCCGGCTCCACCCGCTGCCCGCCACCAGCCTCAACGCAAAGGCGCTGCGTTATCGCGACTTCCTGACCGTCGCGCTCAAGATCAGGGCCGATGATCTTTTCCCGGACAACTGGATCTACATCCACGATTCCAAGGTGAAGGTCGGGCGGATCCAGAACTTCCGTTCATGGTCGCCGGAAATGGTGCCGGAGGCGGGCGTGGCCTGTGTCGGCCTTGAATACTTCTGCTTTGAAGGCGACGGCCTGTGGTCGATGCCGGATGACGAACTGATCGCGCTGGCCACCCGCGAGCTGGCCCAGCTGGGGCTGGTTTCGGCCGAACAGGTGTTTGGCGGGGCGGTGGTCCGCCAGGAAAAGGCCTATCCGGTCTATGACGAGGACTATGCCAGCCACGTTGCCGCGATGCGCCGTGAACTGGAGGAGCGGCATCCCAACCTGCACCTGATCGGCCGCAACGGGATGCACCGCTACAACAACCAGGATCACGCAATGATGACTGCGATGCTGACAGTGGAGAACATCCTCGCCGGTGCCCGCGTCTATGACGTGTGGTGTGTTAACGAGGACGCAGAATATCATGAGGCCGGCAGCGAAGGCACCGGGCCGGAACTGGGCAGCCGCCGTGCCCCCAGCGCCGACCAGGCCGCCGCGCTCGCCTCGATCCGCGAAGTGCCGGAACGGATCGTCCCGGATCGCAAGCGCGACGCCGCCTGAGACTGGGATGCTGCGCCGCGCCGCCGATATCGTGTTCCTGCGCTATCTGGCCGCCAGCGCTGTTGCGCTGGGGGTAGACATGGGCGCGTTCCTCGCGCTGCTGGCGCTGGGGCTGGAAGCGGCGCTGGCGGCGGCATCGGGCTATGGCCTGGGGATCCTGGCCCACTGGCTGGTATCGAGCCGCGCGGTCTTCACCGCCGGGGTGGCAGAGCGCGGGCCAGAGCGGAACCGCCAGAAGGCGCTGTTCGTCGGCTCGGCGCTGGCCGGGCTTGCCCTGACCACCGCCATTGTCGGCACTGGCAGCGCGCTGGGGCTTGATCCGCGCCTGGCCAAGCTGGCCGCGATCACCGCCAGTTTCACGCTCACCTGGCTGCTGCGCGAACGGGTGGTGTTCCGACCCAGCACGGCGACATGATCTTCGTCGAACGACGGCGGGCCGGTTTCACGGCTGACCTGTTCTGGCGGGTCGGACTGGTCTGGCTGGTGGTAACGGCGATCTTTGTCGCGGTGCGCTGGTCGGCGATTGCCGGGATGCAGCTGCCCGATGCCGATGACAGCCTGCGCCTGGTCCAGCTGCGCGACCTGATCGCCGGGCAGGGCTGGTTCGATCTCCATCAGTATCGGGTTGCCCCTCCAGAGGGTGTGCTGATGCACTGGTCAAGGCTGGTCGATGTGCCACTGGTCATCGTGTTCAGTGCCCTTGCTCCGCTGCTTGGGAACGCTGCGGCAGAGCAGGTCACGGTGGTGCTGGTGCCGCTCCTCACGCTGTTCCTGGCCATGCTGCTGGCCGGCCGGCTCGCCTGGCGAATGCTGGGAGACGGGACAATTATCTATACGTGTCTGATACTTGCGCTGCTGACGGCGGTGACCGCCCAGCTTCAGCCGCTCAGGATCGATCATCACGGCTGGCAGATCGTCATGTTGCTGGCCGCGCTGAACGGCCTGACCGCTCGAAACGAACGGACCGGCGGCAGAATTGCAGGCGTTTTCATGGCCTTGGGCATGACCATCAGCCTCGAACTGCTCCCGCTGGCCGGGCTGATCGGCGCGGTCCTGATGCTGCGCTGGCTGCGTGATCCCAGGGCCAAGGCCTTGCCTTTGCACTATATTAGCACTCTCGCCGGCACCTCGGTGATCGGCTTCCTCGCCACCCGCGGCCTCGCCGACCTTGCCCCGCACTGCGACACCCTCTCCCCCGCCTATCTGGCCGCGCTCCTGATTAGCGCACTTTGCTTGAGTTTTCTGGGAATCGCCCCGGTCATGCCACGCCCCGCACTCGCACTTGGCATGGCAGCCAGCGGCAGCCTGGGTATCGGCGTGTTGCTGCTGCTCGCCCCGGCCTGCACCGCTGGCCCCTTCGTCATGCTTGACCCGCTGGTCCAGCAATACTGGTACGCCAATGTCAGCGAAGGCATGCCGGTCTGGCGCCAGGATCTGGATGCCGCGCTGCGCCTTGTCGTTCCGCCGCTGGCCGGTCTGCTCGCTGCCTTCCGGCTGTGGCAGACAAGTCAGGGCTGGTGGCGGCGGTTCTGGTTTGAATATGCCCTGATCATCGCTGGCGCCCTTGCGCTCGGGCTGGTGGTCAGCCGCTCGGCCGGGTTCGCCGCAGCCATGGTTGCCGTTCCGCTGGGGTGGATGTTGCGGGACTGGTACCGCAAGGCCCAAGCGATACGGCCCGGCGGAAGGCGGATCGCCCTGCTGGTTGGCGCTGCCTTGCTGATCATGCCGGACCTGCCGCTGAAAGCTGCAAGACTGCTGGCATCGAGCCCCGCCGCCTCGCCGCCTACAGCCCAGCGCGCCTGTGACATTGCAGCAGCCGCACCAGCCTTGCCTGCGCTTGGCCCGGCCGCGACGATCTTCGCACCGATCGACAGCGGCCCGCTGCTGCTGCTACATAGCCCGCACAAGGTGGTGGCCACCGCGCATCACCGCGCGGCACCTGCCCTGCACGATGTGATCGCCGCCTTCCTTGCCAGCCCGGCCGCTGCCGAGGCGATCGTCCGCAAGCGCGGCGCAAGCCATGTGGCGCTGTGCCCGGCGCTGGCAGAAGTGGCGATCTACCGGGAGGCGGCGCCCGGCGGGCTCGCCGCAAGCCTGGCTGATGGCAAGACACCA
>JBKBSV010000067.1:0-12946 GCA_046291115.1 Novosphingobium sp.
GCTGCCGGCGCCCGCGCGCAAGGTCATGCTGACGGTGATCCCGCTGTTCCACGCTACCGCCTGTTCGGCGACGATGATGGGGGCGATTGCCGGCGGGCACACCCTGATCTTCATGTACAAGTGGGAGCCGGAAAAGGCCTTCGCCATCATCGAACGCGAGAAGGTCAACGCCACTGGCGGGGTGCCGACCATCGCCTGGCAGCTGATCGAACATCCGGCGCGCAAGAACTATGACCTCTCCTCGATCGAATCGATCGGCTATGGCGGCGCGCCCTCCGCGCCGGAACTGGTCCGCAAGATCTATGAGGAATTCGGCGCGCTGCCCGGCAACGGCTGGGGGATGACCGAAACCACCGCGACCGTCACCACCCATTCGGGTGAGGACTATCTCAACCGCCCGACCAGCTGCGGCCCGGCCGTGGCCGTGGCCGATCTGGAAATCCGCGCCGCGGACGGGGTGACCGTGCTGCCCGCCGGGGAGATCGGCGAGCTGTGGGCGCGCGGCCCGATGATCGTGGCGGGATACTGGCAGAACCCGGAAGCGACGGCGGCAACCTTCGTCGATGGCTGGGTCCGCACCGGGGACCTGGCCTGGCTGGATGCCGAAGGGTTCTGCTTCATTGCCGACCGGGCCAAGGACATCGTGATCCGCGGGGGCGAAAACATCTATTCCTCGGAAGTTGAAAACGCACTGTATGAACATCCGGCGGTGATCGACGCGGCCGTGGTCGGCATTCCCCATCGCACCCTGGGCGAGGAGCCGGCTGCCGTGGTCCAGCTCGCGCCCGGAATGGAGGCCAGCGAAGGCGAATTGCAGGACTGGGTCCGCGCCCGGCTGGCGGCGTTCAAGGTGCCGGTGCGGATCCTGTTCCAGACCGATCCCTTGCCGCGCAATGCCAACGGCAAGATCCTCAAGCGGGACCTGCGCGCGCGGTTTGGATAGAACCGCCCCCGCGCGAGAGGGTTATAACCTAAGTAACACATTGACTTGCTTTGAATTTCCCTCTGGTATTTTGAAAAGCCGAGAAATCGGCACTTTATGACTTTAGTCAATGATTGTGCGTGCCTTTAGACATGATCCTCGATTGTGACGGAGCCAACAGGGGACTCCGCTTGTCAAGGAGGGCATGATGACCACCACTATCCTGACTGCCGCAGGCAATTCCCGGCGGAGCAAGACCATCGCGCGGCTGGGTGCGGCGTTGGGCGCAACCACCATGCTGGCCCTGGTGCCGGGCGTGGCGGCAGCGCAATCCGGCCCGGGCCTGCCGCCCTATGACACGATGACCGACCTCGGCACGCTGGGCGGGGACTACTCAAATCCCTTCGACGTCAGTGACGATGGCATGGTTGTGGTCGGCGAAGCCTTTGTATCGACCAATTGGGAGTGGCGTGCCTATCGCTGGACCCCGGCCAACGGCATGGAGGACCTTGGCACCCTGGGCGGCAACTACGCTTATGCCTATGCGGTTAGCGGTGATGGCAAGGTTATCGCCGGGTATGCCTACACCGCCAGCGGCGAAGGGCGGGCGTTCCGTTGGACCGAAACGGGCGGGATGCAGGACCTCGGCACCTTGGGCGGCAACTATTCCTATGCCGAGGCGATCAATGCCGATGGCAGCGTCGTCGTCGGTCATTCCAACATCGCCAGCAACAGCAGTTACCATGCGTTCCGCTGGACGAGTGGCGGCATGCAGGATCTGGGCACACTCGGCGGGAACTGGTCTTACGCCAGGGATGTCAGCGCGGATGGCAATGTGGTGGTCGGCCAAAGCGAGATCAGTGGCGGCACCTACCGGGCCTTTCGCTGGACCTCGGCCGGCGGAATGCAGAACCTGGGCAGTCTTGGAGGCGATTATTCCTGGGCTTCGGCTGTCAGCCGGGATGGTTCGACCGTTGTGGGTGAATCGCAACTCGCCGGGAACAGCGTCACCAATGCGTTCCGCTGGACCTCGGCCGGCGGGATGCAGAACCTCGGGACTCTGGGTGGGACATGGTCCTACGCCCGGGCCGTCAGCGACGATGGTTCGGCAATTGTCGGCTATGCCTATACCCCTTCCGACAACGGCCACCATGCGTTTCGCTGGACGTCTTCCGGCGGGATGCAGGACCTTGGCACCTTTGGCGGGACCTATTCCTATGCCTATGATGTGAGTGGGGACGGCAAGGTGGTCGCGGGTTACGCCTATCTGACAGGCGACAGCAATTTCCATGCCTTCCGCTGGACCGAAGAGGACGGCATGATCGATCTGGGCACTCTGGGTGGCGGATCGTCCTTTGCCAGCGCTGTCAGTCGCGATGGCAGCACGATCGTTGGCTACTCGCAAACCTCTGATGGCCATTACCGCTCCTTCATCCACCGCACCCGGATGATCGATTTTACCAACATGATCGCTTCCTTCGCGCTCACGGCCAGCGATCTCGACGTGGTTGGCGAAGGACAGCGGCAAAACCTGGGCTGGGTGCTCGACAGTGCGTGCCAGGTTGGGCTGGGCCGCAAGGCGTGCCTTGGCGGATCGACCCACTTCTTCCGCATGGGGGCCGATGATTCGCCCGCGCTGATGCGGCGGCACGATCAGGGGGTGATGCTCAACCTTGGCGTTCGGCTCAGCCCGGCAGTCACGTTCGGGGCAGGTTTCGGCCTGTTCCAGCAGGAGGACCGGGCCTTCTCGATCAAGCCGGACATGGCGTTCCACTATGGCGCCTGGCTGGATATCGCGCCGGGCGGGCCGGGGCCGTTCGGGTTCAAGGCGCGGCTGGCGGGCGGCGGCGCGGTGCAGCGAAACCTGTTCGAGCGCGGCCGCGGGCTGGAAAACGTCGTGGTCACTCCCGGCCGGGCTGATCTCAACACCCTGACCGCGCGGGCAACCGTGCAGTATGGCATTGCGCTGGGCAAGCTGGCACTGGTCCCCAACGCCGGGGTCACCTGGCAGCGCAGCACGCTCGACGCCTTCCAGGAGAACGACGGCGATTTCCCGGCACGCTTCGGGCAGACCCGCTGGCAGACCAGCTATGCCACGGCCGGGGCCGATCTGGTCCTGCCGCTGGGTCCGGACACCCGCGTCTCGCTGGGCGGCAAGGCCGATTTCGACCTCGACAGCGATCCGGTGATCATGACCGGCACCTCGACCATCCCCGGCATGGAGACGTTCTCGGTGCCATCGCTCTATCCGCGCAAGGATACTCGCGGACGGTTCGAGTTGGGGGTCGAGCATGGCTCGGACAAGATGAGCCTGCGGGCCACGGTGGGGCTTCATACCCCGGTGCTGGGTGATGAACCGGTGGTGGTGTTCGGGATCGGCTTTGGCATGGGTCTGTGACCCCGGCCAGGGCCGATCGCTCCGGCATGCAGGGCAGGGGCCGGGCGCCAAGCGCGTCCGGCCCCGCGCCGCGTTTACGTTTTGGTAAGGGGCGGGGGCGCACAAGCAGCGCCATGCCGATCGCGCTTCGCCTTGCCCAGTTGCCCACCGCCGAGCTGTTTCGCCGCGCGGTGGTGGCCTCTTCCGCCATGGCGCTGATCCTGGCCGGACCCGCGCTGCCCGCGCTAGGCCTGTAACAGCCGCCACAGCGCCGCCGCAGCGGCCAGCCCCAGCACACCGCCGGTAAAGCTCCGCCAGGCCGCATCGCTGACCCTGCCGAAAGCCAGGTGGCCCAGCCAGTTGCCCAGCAGCACGGCGGGAAACAGCACGCTTGCCAGCACCGGCTCGCGCCAGGTCGCCACGCCCAGCGCCAGGGCCGAGGCGACCCCGGCGATCGAGGTTACCATGAAGATCGTCATCATCGAGGCGCGGGCCAGTTCTGGCGCGATCATCCGGCGCAGGTAATAGGGCACCACCGGCGGCCCCGGCATCCCGGCAAAGCCGGTGAGAATGCCAGAGGTAATGCCGGTCGCCCCGGTCTCGATCGTGCCCGGCACGTGATGCTCCGGCTTCTTGGGCAGCAGCACCAGCACAAAGGAACCCAGCGCGATCAGCGCGATCAGCAGCCGGGCCAGGGCCGGGTCGGTCACGGCCAGCAGCCACACCCCCAGCGGCGTAGCCGCCACGGCGAGCCCTGAAATGAGGAAGGCGCTGCGCTCGCTTGCCCCCAGGATCTTCCTCAGGCCGACCAGGCCGATCAGCAGCCCCAGCCAGTTCGCCACGACCACCGCTTCGGCCGGGGGAACCGCCAGGCCCAGCACCGGCACCAGCAGGATCGCCATGCCGAACCCGGCCAGGCCCCGCACGAATGCCGCCCCCAGCGTGGCGATCAGGCAGACCGCGATCTGCCCTTCGGTCAGGTGAAGCAGGGCGAACAGGTCAGCGATGAGCCGGTCCGATCGTCAGCGCAGGTCCGGCGGGGTGGCCCCGGCCTTCAGCAGGGCAATGGCCTCGGCCAGCGGCATCACCTGCTGGTGCTCGGCCCCCAGCGTGCGCAGGGCAACGGTGCCTTCCTCGGCCTCGCGCTTGCCGACCACCAGGAGGTGCGGAACCTTCCGCAGTGAATGTTCTCGGACCTTGTAATTGATCTTCTCGTTGCGGCAGTCGGTCTCGACGCGGATTCCGGCGGCTTTCAGCTCTTTAGCGACATCGGCGGCATAGCCATCGGCATCGGACACGATCGTTGCGACCACGGCCTGGACCGGGGCGAGCCAGACCGGCAGCTTGCCGGCGAAGTGCTCGATCAGGATGCCGATGAAGCGTTCATAACTGCCGAAGATCGCGCGGTGCAGCATCACCGGGCGGTGCTTTTCCCCGTCCTCGCCGATATAGCTGGCATCGAGCCGTTCGGGCAGGACGCGGTCGGACTGGATCGTGCCGACCTGCCAGGTCCGCCCGATCGCGTCGGTCAGGTGCCATTCCAGCTTGGGGGCATAGAACGCGCCTTCGCCGGGCAGTTCTTCCCAGCCGTATTCCGGCGTGGCCAGGCCCGCCTCGATCACCGCATGGCGCAGCTCGTCCTCGGCCTTGTCCCAATCGGCATCGCTGCCGAAGCGCTTTTCCGGGCGCAGCGCCAGCTTGATCGCATAGGTGAAGCCGAAGTGCTTGTAGACCCGGTCGGCCAGCTCGCAGAAGGCGCGGACTTCGGAAACGATCTGGTCCTCGCGGCAGAAGATATGGGCATCGTCCTGGGTGAACTGGCGCACCCGCATCAGCCCGTGCAGCGCGCCGTGCGGCTCGTTGCGGTGGCAGCAGCCGTTCTCGTAAATGCGCAGCGGCAGATCGCGGTAGCTCTTGATCCCCTGTCGGAAGATCAGGACGTGGGCCGGGCAGTTCATCGGCTTCAGGGCCATCCAGTCGGCCTCGCCCGAAATCACCGGGCCTTCATCCTCGGTGTTCGGAACCTCGTCGGGGATGACGAACATGTTCTCGCGGTACTTGCCCCAGTGGCCGGACTGTTCCCACTGGCGCGCGTCCATCACTTGCGGAGTCTTGACCTCGCGGTAGCCGGCTGCGTCGATCGCGCGGCGCATGTAGGCTTCCAGCTCGCGCCAGACCAGATAGCCCTTGGGGTGCCAGAACACCGATCCGTGGGCTTCCTGCTGCAGGTGGAACAGGTCCATTTCCTGCCCCAGCTTGCGGTGATCGCGCTTGGCGGCTTCTTCCAACCGGGTCAGGTGCTCGCTCAGCTGCTTCTTGTTGAGCCAGCCGGTACCATAGATCCGGCTCAGCATCGCGTTGTTCTGATCGCCGCGCCAGTAAGCGCCTGAAACCCGGGTCAGCTTGAAGGCCTGGGGATCGAGCTTGCCGGTAGAGGGCAGGTGCGGCCCGCGGCACATGTCGAGCCAGTCATCGCCCGACCAGTAGACCGTCAACGGCTCGTCGTCCGGCAGCTCGGCCGCCCATTCGGCCTTGAAGCTTTCGCCCTGCTGCTGCCAGCGCGAGATCAGCTGCTCACGGCTCCACACTTCGCGGCGCAGCGGCTTGTCGGCCTGGATGATGCGGCGCATCTCCGCTTCGATCGCGGGCAGGTCCTCGTCGGTGAAGGGGCGATCCTTCGGCGCGAAGTCATAGTAGAACCCATCGTCGGTGCTCGGCCCGAAGGTGATCTGCGTGCCGGGAAACAGCGCCTGGACCGCTTCGGCCAGGACGTGGGCATAGTCGTGCCGGACCAGGTCAAGCGCATCGGCCTCGTCGCGGGCGGTGATCAGCGCCAGGCTGCAATCTTGCGCGAAAGGCCGGGTCAGGTCGACCAGCTCGCCGTCTACGCGCGCGGCCAGCGCCGCCTTGGCAAGGCCAGGACCGATCGCCGCGGCGACATCGGCCGGGGTCGATCCCTGCGGCATTTCACGCACGGAACCGTCGGGAAGGCTGATCTTGAGGAGTTCGGACATGGTTTACTCGTCTGCGGTTTGGCGCGCTTTGGCACAAGCCGGGGCGCACCGGAAGGGGCGGTGTCATGGCTGGAACGGTTCGGAAGGAGACACCGGCCGCCCGAACCCCCGGAAACCCCGGGAGCGGCGGCTCTTTCGCTCAGGCGAAAGCGGCCCGCCCCGGGGTGACCGGGGTGGTGGTAGTAGTCAACAAAAAGGCGCGGGCCGTTTGCATGACCGGGCCCTTAGCAGCGGCGTGGTTAAAGGGCAACTAAGCCGAAAACCGCTTCTGCCCGGCCAGCACCGTCATCCGCTTGACCCCGGCCAGCGCAGTGCCGCGCTGGCGGACGGTGGACAGGAAGCGCCATTCTCCGGTCGCGCTTTTCGGCGTCAGTTCCACCGCCAGATAGCCGCGCTGGCTGGTGTCGCACCATTTGAGGCCGGGGCTGGCCCCGATCATGTCGCGGGCCACCGCATCGGGACTGATCCAGCCGATATAGTGTTCGAACCCCGGCGAGGTGACGCTTTGCCCGGCCATTTCCACTCCGACCCGGTCTTTGCCCAGACGGTGATCGAAAGCCCAGGCATTGTGGCTGTCCCCGGCCAGGACCAGCAGGCTGGCATCGGCTTCCAGCGCCGCGCGATAGACCCGCTCGCGCGCGGCGGGATAGCCGGACCACATGTCCATCGCATAGGGAATGCCGCTGTTCTGCGTGCGGTGCGCGGCGCGGATCCGGCCGCGCAGGTCCGGCGGCACCGTGTCGGTCATGCCGTCGACAATGGCAGGGCCGATCGCCAGATCGCCCATGATGACCTGCTGGGCCAGCACCTGCCACGGCTTGCCGGCCTGGCGCGATCCCCTCAGGCCGCTGGCCAACCAGCTTTCCTGCTCTGCCCCCAACAGGCTGCGGGCGGGATCGCGCCAGGTCTGGTCGCGGAACGCGGCCAGCGCGGCTTCCAGTTCCGCCCCGCGCTTGCCCTGCATCACATCACCCAGGTCCAGCGGCTTGTCGCGCGCGACGTGGCGGGTTTCCAGCCGGAACAGGGTGGCCAGCTGGCCGATCTCGTACTGCGCCCAATAGGCATCGGACACCGGCAGCCATTCGCGATAGGCCTGTTCGGCCACGGCGACGCGCGCGGCATAGGGGCCTTCGGTTTCGCTCTGGTGGTTTTCGGCCCCGCCTTTCCAGGCATCGTTGGCCACTTCGTGATCGTCCCACATGGCAATGACCGGATAGAGCTGGTGCAGGCGCTGCAGGTCCGGATCGCGGCGGTAGGTGGCAAAGCGCTCGCGGTATTGGGCCAGAGTCACCGTTTCGGCGCCGGGGACAAGCCGTTCGGCAAGGCCTTCGCTGGGCGAAGGATAGGTGCCGCTGGGGTATTCATAGAAATAGTCGCCCAGGTGCAGGACCAGATCGAAATCGCCCGCTGCGGCGGCGTGGCCATAGGCGTTGAACCAGCCGAAACCGTGGTTGGAGCAGGAAAACACCGCGATCCGGAACCTGTCGACCTTGCCGGCGGGCAGCGTTCTGGTGCGGCCGACCGGGGATTTCTCGCCATTGGGGGCGATGAAACGGTAATAATACCAGGTGCCCGGTTTCAGCCCCCTGGCCCAGGCCCGCGCGCAGCAATCGCTGGCCGGGGATGCGGCGGCATCGCCGGACGCCGCGATCCGGATGAAGTCGACGTCCTCGGCCAGTTCCCAGGTCAGCGCGGTTTCGCCGGCGCTGGCATAGCGGGTCCACAGCAGGACCCGGTCCGGTCCCGGCTCGCCGCTGGCAACGCAGTGGGTAAAGCCCCGCTCGCCTCCGGCCAGCGCCGGGGTGCCGCCCATGGCCAGCCCCAGCAGCCCCAGCTTCAGCGCGTGGCGACGGGTGGCGGCCAAGGCCGGCACGTCAGGCGCGGCATCCGGCATGGTGGGGGTGGTCATCGCGCGCTCTCCCTGTTCCTTGCCATCAGACTAGCCGCCTTTGATGACAGGACAATAACAGATACGGCGCGGCTATGCCTTGCCCTTGGCGGACGCCTCCCGCACAAGCAGCACGATGATCGAGACCCGTTTTCACCGCCTGCCCGATGGCCGCCGCATGGCCTATCGCCATAGCGCGGGCACTGGCCCGACCCTGGTGTTCCTGCCCGGCTACATGAGCGACATGGCCGGGGGCAAGGCCACGGCAGTGTTTGACTGGGCGCGGACCACTGGCCGGGCCTGCCTGCTGCTTGACTATCCCGGCTGCGGGCAAAGCGGGGGCGACTTTGCCGATGGCACGCTGAGCGGCTGGCGTGATGACGTGGTGTGCCTGTTGACTGCCCTTGGTGTGCCATCGGTGATACTGGTCGGATCGTCGATGGGCGGGTGGTTGATGTTGCTGGTGGCGCTGGCGATACCGGCGAAAGTCAAAGGCATGGTCGGCATCGCCGCCGCGCCGGATTTTACCGAATGGGGCTTCGATGCCGCGCAGAAGGCAAGACTGGCCGCCGGCGAAGTGCTCCTTGAGGACAACCCCTATGGCCCGGAGCCAACCCCGACCTATCCCGGTTTCTGGGCCGATGGTCAGGCCAACTTGCTGCTGGACAAGGAAAATCCGCTCGATTGCCCGGTCCGGCTGCTGCACGGGCAGTGCGATCCCGACGTGCCGTGGGACCTCTCGCTGCGCCTCGCCGAAGCGCTGCATTCAGGCGATGTGCAGGTGACCCTGATCAAGGATGGCGATCACCGGCTCAGCCGGGATGCCGATATTGCCCTTTTATTGCAGATACTTGGCTCGCTCGCCTGAACAGGAATCGCCATGACTCTCGCCATCCTGCTCCCGTTGATCGCCCAGGTCGGCCCCGGCGGCAACTTGCCCCAGGCGCCCTTGGCGATCCCCAAACCCAACAGTGAAGCCGTGGCCCAGACCCAGACCCAGGCCCAGACCGACCTGCTCAAGGACTGCCTCCACCGCGCCATGACCCGCCCCTCCGATGCGATCGAAGTGGCGAAAAACTGGCTGGCTTCCGCCAAAACGATGACGGACCGCGCAGGGGCGAAGCAATGCCACGCGCTTGCCCTGACCCGGATCGAAGGCTGGGCAGAGGCGGCTGCGCTTTTCCTCTCTGCCCGTGACGACACCCCGGCCAACGAGGCTGACGAACGCGCCCGGCTCGCTGCGCTGGGCGGCAATGCCTATCTCGCCGCCGGCGATCCGGCCGCCGCCCTGGCCGCGCTCGACCTTGCCCTTGCCGATACCCAGACCGGCCTTGATGCCACGCAGCGCGGTGCGATCCAGATCGACCGGGCCCGCGCTCTGGTGGCGCTGGAGCGGCCGGACGAGGCCGCGGAGGCGCTTGCCGATGCACGGATTTCCGCCCCTGACAACCATCAGGCGTGGTTGCTCTCTGCCACGCTGTCGCGCCGCCAGGGCCAGTTGCCGCAAGCGCAGGCGCAGATCGAGCGGGCGGCCGAACTGTTCCCGGTCGATCCCGAAATCGGCCTTGAAGCAGGGGTCATCGCGATGCTCGCCGGGCGGGAGGATGCGGCCCGCAAGAGCTGGGAATCGGTAATCCGGGCCGGGCCCGGCACCCTGGCGGCAGAAACCGCCCAGGGCTATCTTGACCAACTGGGGCCGCCCGCCGCACCATCGGGCCGATGATCCCGTTATCCGTCCTCGATCTCGTCCCCGTTCGCGAAGGGGGCTCGGTTGGTGAAGCCCTGCGCGATAGCGCTGCTCTCGCCCAGACCGCAGAAGCAAGCGGTTACAAGCGTTTCTGGGTGGCCGAGCACCACGCGATGGATGGGGTGGCCGGTGGTGCGGTCTCGGTGGTGCTGGCCCATATCGGCCACGCCACTGCAACCATCCGGATCGGCTCGGGCGGGATCATGCTGCCCAACCACAACCCGTTCGTGATTGCGGAACAGTTCGGCACGCTTGATGCCCTGTTCCCGGGGCGGATCGATCTCGGCCTGGGCCGCGCGCCGGGTGCCGATGCCCGCTTCGGCCAGGCGCTGCGCAAGGATCTTGGCCGCGCAGCCGAGCATTTTCCGCATGACGTGGTGGAACTGCGCGCGCTGCTGACCGGGGAGCCGGAACTGCCGATCCGCGCGACTCCCGGCCGTGGCGCGCAGGTGGAAATGTGGATGCTCGGCTCCAGCCTGTTCGGGGCCCAGCTGGCCGCCATGCTGGGCATGCCCTATGCCTTTGCCTCACACTTCGCGCCGGACTATCTGGATCAGGCCCTTGCTGTCTATCGCCGCCAGTTCCGGCCGTCGCAATGGTTGGAACATCCGCATGTGATGGCCGCGATGACAGTGATTGCGGCCGAGGATGATGACGAAGCGGCCGTGCTCGGCACTTCAATGGACCAGAGCCTTGTGGCGCTGCGCAGCGGCACACCAGGCCGGCTCAAGCCGCCGGTGCCGGGCTATCGCCGGACCTTGCCGCCGGGTCAGCTGGCCATGCTGGAACACATGCGGCAGGCCAGCGCCGTTGGCGGGCCGGAAAAGGTCCGCGCGGATATTACCCGCTTTGTTGAACGCACCGGCGCCGATGAAATCATCGTTTCGGGTGCCACTTACGATCCTGCCATGCGCCGCCGCTCGCTCGAAATTACCGCGAAGGCGCTGGCCTAAGCCCATTTCCCTAGGGGCAAGGTGGTTGCAGTTGAGACTACTTTGATCTAGTGTCCGTAAAAATGATACCAGATATAGTAATAATATAACAAGCAGGATCAGGCGGCCCGGACCGCCGGAGGAGCACGCACGATGAGTTCGAAGTCCGCTCTCGCCAAGGCCCTGGCCCAGCGTCTGGTCGAGGCCCAATTGCCGGGCGATGCCCCGATCGGCGGCAAGGCTCTGGACGAAGCAGCGGCATTCGTGATCGCGACGGCGGCCCAGCGCTCTGCCGGACAATCGGCGATCGGCATCGAATCCGTCTCCGGTGCGGCGGGAGAGCGCTTCATGCGGCTGGCGTTGGTTAACGAGGACATGCCGTTCCTGGTCGATTCGATCGCTTCGACGATCGCCGCCCATGGCCTGACGATCGACCGGCTGATCCATCCGGTGGTTCCGGTCCGCCGCGATGGAGCGGGGCAGCTCAAGGAACTGGTCGACGGCGATGCCGCCGGGGAAAAGCGGGAATCGATGGTCTATGTCGAGACCAGCCGTGCCGACGCCCGGCAACGCCGCCTGCTGGAACAGGCGCTGGAAGTAACCTTGGCCGATGTCCGGGCGGCCGTGGCCGATTGGCCGAAGATGCAAGCGGTGATGGCTGCTGATGCCGATGCCTGTCCCGACAGCGAGGGCGCGGCGTTGCTGCGCTGGTTCAAGGACGGCATGCTGACCCAGCTTGGTCACGTGGTGCGCCAGCGCGACGGCAGTCAGAGCGGTGCGCTGGGCATTTGCCGCAAGAGCGCGAGGAGCCTGCTGGGACCGATCTCCTACGAACGCGCCTTTGCCTGGTTCGAAAGCCGGAAAAAGGGTGCGCGGGTGCCGCTGGTGGTGAAATCCAACCAGATCGCCAAGGTCCACCGCCATACCCCGCTCGACTTGTTCATACTGCCGGTGCTGGAACAGGGCCGGGTTACCGCGCTGTCGGTTCATGCCGGCATCTGGACCAGCGCTGCGCTGGCCGCATCGCCCACCCAGGTGCCGCGGATGCGGTCGTTGCTGGCGGATATCGCCAAGCGCTATGGCTTTGCCGGCCAGGGCCACGCCGCCAAGGCGCTGGTCCACGCGCTCACGGTTCTGCCCAATGATATCCTGACCAGTCTGGACGACGAGGACGTGGCGCGGCTGGCGACGACCAGCATGAGCCTGACCGATCGGCCGCGCCCCAAGCTGGCGCTGGCCTGCGCCCCGCTGGAACGGCACCTGTTTGCCTTTGTCTGGGTGCCGCGCGATGCCATGTCGACTGCAACCCGCCTGCAGGTCCAGGCCATGCTGGTCGAGGCTGCTGGCGCCCCCGTGCTTGACTGGGCCACCCAGATCGACGGTAACGTGGCCTTGATCCGGTTCGTGCTGGACCTGCCGGAAGTGGCGGTGCTGCCGGATGAGGCCGCGCTTGATGCGCGCCTCAGCGCCATGTTGCGCGGTTGGGCCGATGCGGTCGAGGCGGAGATTGCGGCAAGCGAGGATCCATCGCGGGCAGCGGCCTTGGCCGGG
Organism: Novosphingobium sp.; assembly: GCA_046291115.1. Taxonomy (GTDB): domain Bacteria; phylum Pseudomonadota; class Alphaproteobacteria; order Sphingomonadales; family Sphingomonadaceae; genus Novosphingobium. The sequence continues at coordinate 12,432 of JBKBSV010000067.1, forward strand.
CGCTTTGCCGAAGCCTTTCCGCTTGCCTACCGCACCGAATATGGCCCTGCCGAAGCAGCGCTTGACATTGCCCGCCTGCGCCGGGTGGCCGGTGAGGGTGAGGACGGACCGCTGCGCGGCGTCCGGCTTCATGCCCCGGCCGGTGACGGTCCGGGCGAATTGCGGCTCAAGCTTTACCAGCGCAGCGGATCATTGGCCTTGTCCGATGCGGTTCCGGCGCTGGAGAATTTCGGCTTCCGGGTGATCGAGGATGTTCCCACCGAGCTTGACGCAGGGCGCCTCGGCACCATTCACGACTTTCGCCTGACCGCCCCGGCCGGATTGGATCCTGAGGCGATTTTGGGCCGGGCCAAAGCGGTCGAAGCCGCCATTGCCGACGTGCTCAACGGCGCGGCCGAGGACGATCCGTTCAACCGCCTGATCACGGCGGTCGCGATGGGCGCGCGCGAGGCAAACTGGCTGCGGGCCTGGTACCGCTACCTGCGCCAGGCCGGGGTCAATTACTCGGTGCCAAC
>JBKBSV010000068.1:0-12936 GCA_046291115.1 Novosphingobium sp.
GGCCAGCCGGAAGCCCATCCCGGCAAGCGATTGCGCCACGCCGTCATGAAGATCACGGGCAAGCGAAAAGCGCATGCGATCAAGCTGGGCGGCCTGGCTCATCTCCGCAAGGGCATGCCGGTCAATCGCCAGCCCGATCTCTCCGCTGAGCGCGCGGGCCGGTTGCAGGTAATCGGCCGAGACACCCCTGATGCCCGTCAGCAGGATTGTTCCGCTGCCGGTTTCGGCCTTGACGGGAACCAGAAGGCCGGTGTCGATGCCCAGAAAGTCTGCTGCATCAATCCGGGTCGGGCCACGCCGGGCCGCGATTCGATCCCCGTCCTCCAGTTCTAGCCGACGGTGCCGCCGCCGGTCGAACAGCACGGCCGAGCCGGAAGGTCCGCTGTCGAGTGCGATGGCCTCTGGCGGCAGGCGCTGGGCGCGATGTCCGGCAATCCCGGTCAGGCCCAGGTAGATCCATGGCTCATCGGCGGGGCTCCAGAAGATCGCCACGCCGCAGGCGTGCATGTGGCGCCGGATGTAATCGACAATGATCGCAAAGCGGCGTTCCGCCGGCGCATCGTGCGGCCAGTCCAGCCGGTCGGGCTTTTCCGGACTGCGACTGGCGCCAAACCAGATCACCAGCGCGGCAAGGACCAGCATGAAGGCCAAGCGCCGGGCAAACCAGTGCGAGTCATCCAGAGCGCCATTGTGGGCCAGTGCAAGGCCCAGCAGCCCGTACAGCACCATGATCCCGGCGGTGACCATGATCACGGTCCTCGGCCGCCAGATCAAGGTGCTGGTCAGGACCAGATAGACGAAGAATCCCATGAACGGACTGACCAGGCCCAGGCCAGCGGATTCGATCAGGTACAAGGACGCAAAAGCGGCAAAAACGTCGATCAGGAAGGCGACGGGGCGGATCCGGTGGGTGACCCACCAATCGGTGCAGGCAATCACCAGCACCGCGGCCGCATAGACCAGATAACTCCACAGCAAGGCCGCTCCGGCTGCGGTGTGAATGATCGGATAGCCTGGATCGATCACGGAGGCGGCGATCAGCATCGCTGCAAGCATCAGCCTGCACAGGGCAATGACCCGGTCTGAACGGAACTGCAGCGATTGAAACATGGCCCTGTGGCTATCTGAAAGAGCGGCCGAAAGTGTCTGTCAGGGACGGCGCGAGGTCAAGGCCCGCGTGAAGCTTGGCGGCAGCCGGCAATTGCCGCGCGGATGCCGCCGGATCGGCGCACCCTCCCGGAGCGACTGTCCGGTGCAAACCGGAACACGATGGCGCCCCCCCGAAGGCAGCCAATTGGCGCCGCCGCCACAGGGACCAGGCCGGTAAATCATACCTTCCTCAAGCGAAGTTCGCGATCCGTGCGCGAGTATCGGATGGGGCTTCCGCGCCTCGATGCAGCGCGGCCTTGGCGCAGCGCGGCCTTGACCGGCCGACCCGGCGCCATGCGCGACGATCATCGCCTTGCCCGCAATCGCTTGCAAGGCCGCATCCAGCGCCGCGATCCGCGCCGCGCCACGCGCCGCCGCTTTTCATGAGTGCCCCGCCTAGTCGCCAAGCCACAGATCGTGGCTGTCGATCCGGACCCTGGTAATCGCCCGGTGCGCTTCGACCCGGCTGAGCGCTTCCATCCGGAACGCTTCACCCACCAGCCGCTCGCCAGCAAGCAGGTCGATCAGATCGATTTCCCCCAGCTCGTAACCACGGCGCAGCTTGGCCAGGGACGCCATTTGCGATCCCAGCGCGTCGCGGGCGCGCTGCCATGCCGCCAGGCGGTATTCGGCATCGGCAATGTCGGTCGCGGCAACTTCGGCCACATTGGCTTCGACGGCCCGCAAGTCGGCTTCGGCCGCCGATGCTTCGGCCGCCGCCCGGTCGGCAAGGGCAGAACGATGCCCGCCGCCAAACGGGATGGACAGGACCAGGCCGCCGCCCTTTTCCAGGCCGCCGCGTTCCGAGAACACCCGCACCCCGATCGCAGGGTCAGCCCTGCGATCGCGCCGCGCCCGGGCGGCGAGGCTGCTGCTGCGGGCAGCTTCGGCGCGGGCGGCGCCGATTTCGTGGCTGTTGGCGACAATCATCCGCTGATAGGTCTCCCAGCCCGCCTCCGGCGCTGCCGGGACCGGAACTTCAGGGGCTTCGGCGGGCAGCGGCAGATCCGGAAACTGGGTTGCCAGCCGCACCCGTGCGCGGCGGGCACGGCCCTGCGAGCTTTCCAGCCCGATCCGCGCCGTGGCCAGCGCGGCTTCGGCCTGGTCCACGTCCAGCCGCGAGGCATCGCCCAGACTTTCGCGGCGCTTCACCGCTGCAACCAGCCGGAGGTGATTATCGACAATGACCTGATCGATCCGTGCTTCGGCCGAGGCGGCAACCCAGTCCCACCAGGCATCGGCCAGCAGCAGCGCGGCCTGGTGTTTGGCATCCTCCGCCCGGTTGCTGGCGGCATCACGGCCGTGCCGGCCGATGTCGCGGTCCAGCGCGGCTTTGCCGGGCAGGCGGATCGGGCGGGTCAGCTGTGCATCGTATTCAAGATATTGCCCTTCGAAATCCACCGACCGGCGGGTCACGCTGGTGGTCAGGGTCACTTCGTGCGGGCCGGTGGCATGGACCCGCGCTTCGGCCTCGGCCGCGCCGACCCTGGCGCGGGCGGCAACCACGGTGGGATGCCGGTCAAGCGCTTCGCTAACGGCAGCCGGGTCGGGCAAGGTGTCCGATGCCATCGCGGCCGAGCCTGCGCCCAGCAATATCAGCATAAGCATGGTCTTGTGCATCGGTTCAGCCCTCGTGGCCGGCCTGGGACAGTTCCCCGGCGCTTCGTTCTGCCGCGTTCTCGCCAAAGCGCTCGTACAGGATCGGCAGCAGGATCAGCGTCAGCAGGGTCGAAGTGATCAGCCCGCCGATCACCACGATCGCCAGCGGTTTCTGGATTTCCGATCCCGGCCCGGTCGCGAACAGCAGCGGGACCAGGCCGAAGGCGGCGATCGTCGCAGTCATCAGCACCGGGCGCAGCCGCCTCTCCGCACCGCGCCGGACCGCCTCGGCCAGGGTCATGCCCTGTTCGCGCAGCTGCCGGAAGTAGCTGACCATGACCAGACCGTTGAGCACCGCGATGCCCAGCAGCGCAATGAACCCGACCGAGGCCGGGACCGAGAGATATTCCCCGGAAACGGCCAGGGCGATGATCCCGCCGACCATGGCAAAGGGAATGTTGGCCAGGATCAGCAGCGAGGCCCGCACCGAACCCAGCGTGGCAAAAAGCATGCCGAAGATCAGCAGCACCGCGACGGGCAGGACGATCGACAGCCGGGCGGAGGCGCGCTGCTGGTTCTCGAACTGTCCGCCCCAGACCAGCCGGTAACCGGGCGGCAGCTTCACATTGGCGGTGATGTCGGCCCTGGCCTCCTCGACATAGCCGACCAGATCGCGTCCGGTGACGAAGGCCTGAACCATGGCGAAGCGTGATCCGCCCTCGTGCTCCAGCTTCACCGGGCCTTCGATACGGCGCACCGATGCCACATCGCTGGCCCGGATCAGATTGCCCGACGGGGTGCGGTACAGCCGATCGGCAAAGCCCTGGGCAGACAGGTTGCCATCGGCTGCATCGCCGCCCTTCAGCATGATCGGCACGCGCCGGTTGCCAGCGGTGGACACACCGGCGGGCACCCCCTCGATCTGGGCCCGCATCGAATCCTGCAGCAGATCGACCGGCATTCCGGCGCGGCCGGCCGCCACCGGATCGATATCGAACTGCAGGTAATCGACCTTGTCATCGGCCACGGTCAATGCCTCGGCCGTGCCGGGGATCTTCAGAAGACGGCCCTGGATCTGACCGGCGAGGCGGCCCAGTTCGTCGAGGTCCGGGCCGAACACCCGCACCACAAGATCGCCTCGCGCGCCGGTCAGCATTTCGGCAACGCGCATTTCGATTGGCTGGGTGAAGGTCGGTTCCACCCCCGGAATGCCTTGCAACACCTGGCGCAGCTGCTCGATCAGCCAGTCCTTGTCTGCCACGCGCCATTGATCGCGCGGCTTGAGCTTGAGAAAGCTGTCGGTATCGTTCAGCCCCATCGGGTCGAGACCCAGTTCGTCGGAGCCGAGCCGGGCGATGATGTGATCGATTTCCGGCACGTCTTTCATCAGGGCCTGCTGCACTTTCAGATCGACATCGCGGCTGCGTTCCAGCGAGATTGTCGGGTGCTTGGCGAGCTGGATGATGGTCGAACCTTCGTCCATCGTTGGCAGGAAAGTCTTGCCGGTCAGGCCATAGGCCACAGCGGCCATGGCAAGCGCGATCCCGGCTCCGGCAAAGACCCGGCGGGGGTGGGCAAAGGCGCGTTCCAGCACAGTCCGGTAGCGCGGCCCGATCTGGCGCATCAGCCATGGTTCATGGTGCCCCAGACGGACCTTGAGCAGGTAGTAGGCCAGCACCGGAACCAGTGTCAGCGACAGCGCCAGCGCACCCAGCAGGGCCAGAACGATGGTCTTGGCAACCGGACCGAACAATTTGCCCTCAAGCCCTTCCAGCGTCAGCAGCGGCAGGAACACGATGGCGATGATCGCCAGTCCCGATGCCACGGGGGCGGCCACTTCGGCCGAAGCGACGAATACGTTGTGCAGTTTGCCGGAGGAGGCATGCCTGGGGTCGGACAGGCGATCGACCACGTTTTCAACCACCACGACGGCCCCGTCGACCAGGATGCCGACGGCAATCGCCAGCCCGCCCAGGCTCATCAGATTGGCGGTCAGGCCGATCGATCCCATCATGATGAAAGTCAGCAAGGCTGCCATCGGCAGGGCCAGCGCGACGATGATCGAGGCGCGCAGATCGCCGAGGAACAGCAGCAGCAGCACAATCACCAGGAGCGTGGCTTCCAGTAGGGCCTTCTCGACCGTGCCCACGGCCCTGGCGACCAGATCGGACCGGTCATAGAACGGCACCACGCTCATCCCGGCGGGCAGGCTTGGCCTGATATCTTCCAGCCGCTGCCTGACCCCTTTCACCACCTGGCCGGCATCGGCCCCGCGCAGGCCGATCACCAGCCCCTGCACGGCTTCGCCCTGGCCGTCCCTGGTCACCGCGCCGTAGCGGGTCAGGCTGCCGCTACGCACGCTGGCCACGTCCCCGACCCGCACGATCCGGCCGCCCTGCGCCCGGACCACGACCGAGGCAAGATCCTCGAGGCTGCGGATGGCGCTGGTAGAGCGCACGATCAGCGCCTCTTCCCCGGTAACCAGCCGGCCCGCGCCGTCGTTGCGGTTGCTGCGCTCGATTGCCTCGGCCAGATCGGTGATAGTCAGCCCGGCTGCGGCAAGTGCTGCAGTGTCAGGCGCAACTTCGAACGTCTCGACAAACCCGCCCAGGGCATTGACATCGGCCACACCGGGAACGGTGCGCAGGGCCGGGCGGACGATCCAGTCCAGCACGCGGCGCTTTTCGGCCAGGCTTTGCGGGCCTTCCAGCGTGAACATGTACATGTCCGACAGCGGGGTGGAAATCGGCGCCATGCCGCCGCTCACCGTGGCGGGCAGACTGTCCTTCACATTGGCGAGGCGTTCGGAGACCTGGCTGCGCGCCCAGTAGATGTCGGTTCCGTCCTTAAAGTCGATGGTGATATCGGCGATTCCATACTTGGCCACCGAGCGCAGCACGGTCTGGTCCGGGATGCCCAGCATCTCCATCTCGATTGGGGTGATGACCCGGCTTTCCACCTCTTCCGGGGTCATGCCAGGGGCTTTCAGGATGATCTTGACCTGGGTGGAACTGATGTCCGGAAAGGCATCGATCGGCAGCTTGATGAAGGACCAGGCCCCCAGCGCGGCGAGGACGAGCGCCAGCCCGAGCACCGCCAGGCGCAGCGACAGTGCGCGTTCGACCAGTTTGCGCAGCATTGCCTTTACTCCGCCAGCAAAGTCTTGAGCTCGGTAATCCCGCTCACGGCCACCTGCTCGCCCGGACGCAGGCCGCCGGCGATGACGGCACGGCCGCCAACTTGCGTTGCCAGGATCACCTTGCGGCGGACGAAGCGCTGGCCTTCGCGCACGAACACCTGCGGCTGTCCGTCGAGATAGGTAACTGCCCCGGCCGGAACCGTGATCCCGCCGGTGGTTCCGGCGTCGCGGATCAGCACCATCACGCCTTTGCCCGAAACCAGCCCCGGCACCGGCTCGATGCTGGCGCGGGCCATGACCGAACGGGTTGCCGGATCAAGCGATGGGGCCACGGTCAGCAGCTTGCCCCGCGCCGTCTCGGGCGGCTTGCCCGCGGTGCCTGCCGGGACTTCCACTTCGATGCCCATGCCGGGCTGGACCCGCCGGGCCAGGGCTTCGGGCAATTGCAGTTCAACCTGGAAGGCACTGGGGTTTTCGATCACGATCGGTGCGGTCAGCGGATCGACCGGCCCGCCGGTTTCCACCGCGACATGCGCCACTCGCCCGGCAATCGGGGCGCGCAGGGTGATCGAGCCATCGCCGCTCGCTCCGCCTGCGGCCAGCTGGCGCCGGCTTTCTGCTGCCGTGGCGCGGGCTTGCTGGAGGCGCGCCTCGGCCTCGTCCAGCCGGGCGCGGGCGACAATCCCTTCCCGGTGCAGCTGGCGCATCCGCCCCGCCTGCGCTTCGGCCAGGGCCAGGTCGGCCCGCGCCCTGGCCAGATCGCCGCCGTAACGGATGGCATCGGGTGCGCGGACCACGGCCAGCGGCTGCCCCTGGCGCACGGGCTGCCCTTCGATCACCAGCAAACGCACCAGTACCCCGCCATAGGGCACCGTCACGGCCACACGTCCGTCCGGCGAGAGCGCAATCTGACCCGGCACCGAGCCAAGCGGCAGATCATCGACCTGCTGCGCGGCCTCCAGCCGGATTCCCAGCCTGGTCATCTGCGCGGCATCGACCGTGCCGGCCGCCGGGGCTGCGGCACCGGGTGCGGAATCAGGCCGGTTGGACCCGGCCAGGGCATACCATCCGGCAAGAGCGGAGACGATCAGGGCGGCGGCGATCGGGATACGCTTGTCCATGAGGGCGCGTCTTATCGTTTCAACCTGACAATTAGCTGCCAATCTGACAGGATTTCGTCAGCTTTGTCTGCCACAGGCGGATGCGGCTGGTGCAAGGGAACCAACGCGGTGCGATTGCTGGTGATTGAGGATGATGCCGAGCTGGGCCCGCGCCTTGCCGGCCGGCTGCGTGAGGCCGGCTTTGCAGTCGATCTGGCGCGCAGCGCCGCCGAGGCGGAGGCCTGGCCGGAACTGGACCGGCTTGACGTGATCCTGCTCGATCTGGGCTTGCCCGATGGGGATGGTCTCGGCCTGCTGCGCGGCTGGCGGGCCGCGCGGCTGGCCACGCCGATCCTGATCCTGACCGCTCGCGGCGGCTGGGAGGAAAAGGTTGAAGGCCTCAATGCCGGAGCCGACGATTTCGTCGTCAAGCCGGTCCGGTTCGAGGAGCTGGTGGCCCGGCTCCATGCACTGATGCGGCGGCACGGCGGCGAGCGCTTCCCCCGCCTCGAGGCCGACGGGATCGTGCTCGATCCGATGCAGCACACGGTGCAGGTGGACGGACGGCCCCTGCCGCTCAGCAAGCAGGAATTCCGGCTGCTGCACCTGTTCATGCGCAAGCGCGGCGAAGTGCTGTCCCAGGCCCGGATCCTCGAACATCTCTACGATCTGGATACCTTGCGTGACAGCAACACCATCGAAGTGCTGGTTGGCCGACTCCGGCGCCGGATCGGTGCAGGGCGGATCGCAACGGTGCGCGGCTTCGGTTACCGCTTCGGAGGCGAGACATGACCAGCATCAGGGATCGGATTGGCCGCTTCAGCCTGCGTGCGCGGCTGGTCATGGCCGTGCTGGCCTGGACCGGATTGGGCACTGCGGCGATCTGGCTGGCCGCGACGCGGATCTATGCCAACCATGTCGAAGCGCATTTCAATGCCGAACTGGCCGTGCACATCGAGGAACTATCCCGCCTGACCCGGCTGCGCGCCGACGGCCAGCCTGAACTGGTGCGCCCCTTGTCCGATCCGCGCTATGAAGTGCCGAAATCCGGCTATTACTGGCAGATCAGTGTCGATGGACGCCCGCCGCTCGGTTCCGCCTCGCTGGTCGGCAGCCAGCTTGATCCCGCCATTGCCCACTCGCAATCGGTCCAGCATGTCGATGCGGCCGGGCCGACCGGTCCGGCCATCACCTATGGTCTGGTCCGGCGCGAGGCCGACGGCACCGAACTGCATTTCGTGATTGCCACCGATCATTCGGAACTGGACGCCCTGGTGGAACGGTTCACCCGCGATCTGACCGTCTGGTTCGCCTTGCTCGGCGCAGGCCTGCTGGCCGCAGGAGTGGCGATGGCGGGGATCACGCTGCGCCCGCTGGCCGGGTTGCGCCTCGCCCTGGTGCGTTTTCGCCGCGGCGAGACGAACGCCCTGGAAGGGGAGTTTCCGGCCGAAGTCAAACCCTTGGTCGAGGAGCTGAACGCCTTCATCCGCAACAATGCCGAAAAGGTTGCCGCGGCCCGGGTGGAGGCCGGCAACCTGGCCCATTCGCTGCGCACGCCGCTCGCGGTGATCACCGATGAAGCCGAGCGCAGCGCCCGCGATGGCTTTCGTGATGGTGCGGCGCAGTTGCTGCTCGATCAGGCGCGCACGATGCAGGTGCAGATCGATTATCATCTCGCCCGCGTGCGGGCGCGGGGCGGGGCCGGGTTGCCGGGCGCCACCACGGCACTGTCATCGCTGGTCGAAACTGTCATCCAGGCTTTTCAGCGCCTCTATCCCGACAGGGACTTCCTGTTCGATTGCCGGCTGGCAGGAGACCCGGTCGTGCAGGGCGATCGCGTCGACCTGCTCGAAGTGCTGTCGGTCCTGCTCGACAATGCCGCCAAATGGGCCAGCCGGCATGTTGAAGTGACGCTGGAACAGGCCGGTGACCGCCTGCTTCTCGCCATTGCCGACGACGGGCCGGGGATGGCTGAGGCGGACCTTGAAGCCGCCTTCGGGATCGGGGTGCGGTTCGATCCGGCCAAACCGGGCTCCGGCCTTGGCCTGGCCATCGCGCGTTCGATCTGCGCCGATCTGGGGGCTGAGCTTGAACTGGCCCTGCGGACGCCGCCGGCCACCGGCCTGGTCGCCCGCCTGATGATCAGGCCCGTCCCGCCGGGCTGACCGCAAGGCCGCTGCCCTCTCTCGATCCGCTTGCCAATCGTTAAGCGCGCAATGTGTGACCCGCCGGTTGAACGCGGCCGCGCGCTCGATCATTGCCCGGTGACCATTGCCCGGTGACCAGTGCCCAGTGCCCGCAGCGGTTGATCAGCACCAGCCGCGCCTGCGCTGGATACGGCCGGAGCGGGCGCGCGTCGAATGGTTATTCCCTCAGGGCCTGAGGGGTTTGCGCAGCTTGGGGCAGCAGCGGCGCGGGTGACGCAAGGTGACGGGGGGTGCACAGGGTGACGCAAAGTGTTGTCCGTTATCCGGCCCCTGTGAACTTTGTCAGGTTCCACCCGCTGCCCCACCCCGGCATGGCATCTTGCCGGGCGGTGCGCGTGACCCTAGGCTGGAAGCATGGCCAATCCTGTCCTGTCCCGCTGGCGCTGGGTGCTTGGCGCTGCCGCAGCCTATAACCTGGTGGTGGCCCTGCCGGCGCTGTTCGCGCCGGGGGCCGCGCTTTCCAACCGGATCGTGGCGCTGCTGGTCGGCTGTTTCGGGCTGATCTATGCCATGGTGGCGCAGGAGCCGGCGCGGCTGGCGCCGGTGCTGTGGGCCGGCATTGTCGGCAAGGCCGGGATCGTCGCGCTGATGCTGCCCGAAGTGCTGGCGGGGCGCGCCGCGCCGGGCACCGGGGCGGTGCTGGCCGGGGACGCAGTGTTCACCGCGCTGTTCCTGCTGTTCCTGCTTGGCCCGGCGCGGTTAACCGGACGCTGACCATTTTCCCTTACCGCGTTGCTGAAGGGCGGGATCTGATTCCGCCGGGAAGGACCCTTTTGCCGATGCATCCGTTGCAGACCACCTTTGCCAGCGCCGCCGGGGAACAGGCCTGGGAAGCCGCCCTGCGCAGCCTGTTCGAACAGCGCGAACTGGCCGAGGCCGAGCGTATCCTGCGCCGCGAACTGATCGGGACAGCCGGCCTGAAAGGCGGGGGCGAAATGATGCAGCTGTGCCGGCAGGCCAGCCTTGACCGGGTCGAGATTTCCGGCTGGGAAGAGCTGGCCGAAGCGGTCGAGGCGCACGAGGGCGAGCCGATCACCGGGGCCACCGTGGCCATGGGCAACGAGGCCGACCTTGCCTTTGAAAAGGGCGAAACGCACCGCCCCTTCATGGTGCTGGGGCTCTATACCGACGAGGGCTGGGACTGGTCCTCGGCCGAGGCGCAGGACGCGCTGGCGCAGTGCCGCAGCGACAGCCCCGGCTGGGCCGGGTGGGACGAGGATATCGAGGCCTTTCTCGAAATCGAGGGACTGGATGCGCTCAACACCGCGCTGATCCACCACAAGCAGCGCCACTTCATCCGCGATAAAGGAGAGGAAGCCCCGGCGCCGCTGCGCTATGTCGAATATGTGCTGGGCTGCTGGTGGCGCGCGCTGCGCTTTCACCAGGCCGTGGCGGTGCAGCTGGACCGGCATGGGCTGGGCGGCACGATCCCGGTCATTTCCGGGTTGATCGATACCCGGCCGGAAGTGGTTTCAGTCCACTGGCCGCTGGTCCGCAAGGCACCCGCAGCAAAGCCTGCAACCGGGGCCGAGGTTGGCGAGGCAGACCAGGATGCGCAGGAACACCGGGCGTCCGGCAGCCTGCCGAGCATGGCCCGCTTCAACCTGATCCAGCGCGGACGGCTGGTTATCGAGGACAAGGCCAGCCCGGCAGGCAGCAGCCTGCGCCGCCGGATCGAAACGGCCGAGGATGGCGAAGCGGCCGAAGTGGCCGAAGCCCCCGGCCTGATGCGCCGCCTGCTGGGCCGGGGCTGAGGCCTGGTTCGAGCCGCCGGCCGCGGCAAAGCGCCCGGTGCCGGTGCGGCCCGCGCCCAGATCCCCGCGCCCGGCATTGACCTGCGAGGGGCGCGAAGTGCCGGCGGGGATCCGGTCGCCTGATCTCAGCACCGAAAGCCCGTGGCTCATCGCATTGCAGCTCGCATTGCAGCGCGAGAGGGTCAGCACCGTGATGCCGATCCCGCTGTCGTTCGCCAGCATGATCGCGCCAACCGGCTCGCCCTGGCAGGCCAGATCGCCGCCCATCAAACCAGGTGGCCGCCAATCAAACTGCAACAGCCGGCCAGCGCCAGCATGGCGGCGCCAGCGCAAGGGACGCGGGAACGCTTCTTGGCGTAGCCTCCTTTGATCGTCAGGGACGCATCCTGTCAGCCGGACGCCGTGCTGACCTCACAGAAACCGCCAGTCTGGGCCTCAACGCTTGCGGACAAACTCCGCCCGCAGGACCAGGCCCTTGATGCCGGGGTACTTGCAATCGATCTCCTGCGCGTCGCCAGTCAGGCGGATCGAAGGGATGACAGTGCCCTGCTTCAGCGTCTGGCCCGCGCCCTTGACGGTCAGGTCCTTGATCAGGGTAACGGCATCGCCATCGGCCAGCAGGTTGCCTACCGCGTCGCGCACTTCCACCGCGCTTTCGGCGGCGCGCTTGGCGGCGAGTTCCGATGCCGGCATCCATTCGCCGCTGTCCTCGTCATAAACATAGTCTTCGTCATCGCCGCTCATATGGTCGCTCCATCCGGTGTCAGCGCCTCCCGTTAGGCCCATTGCTCCGCCCCGGCAAGGCTGGCACTCTGCCCGTCATGGAACAGGAGATCATCCGCCTTGGCCCTGCCCACCGCGACCGCGCGGTGGCGACCCTGGCCGCCGCCTTTCACGAAGACCCGGCGATGGTCTTCATGCTGCCCGATCCTGCCTCCCGCGCCCGGCGGCTGGCGCGGCTGATCGGCTGGATGGTCGATCAGCACCTGAAGATCGGGCTGGTGCTGGGCACGCCGGGGGTGGAAGCGGCAACGCTGTGGCGGCCGCCGGGCACGGTCCATTATCATGAACCGCTGTGGCACCCCGGCGCGCTGCGTTTCATCCCGATCTTCGGCCGCCATCTGCCCCGCGCGCTGAACACGGAAAAAGGCATTTCCACCCATCTGCCGGCGGGCGAGGGCTGGATGTACCTGAAGATGGCCGGAGTCCATCCGGACCACCAGGGCAAGGGCCTGGGCGGTCGGGCGATCCGGGCGGGTCTGGCCATGGCGGCAGAGCGCGGGGTGCTTTCGGTGCTGGAAACCGCGACCGAGAGCAACGTCGGGCTCTATCAGCGGCTCGGCTATGCCACGATCAGCGAATGGAACGTGGCCGGCGGCGGTCCGCATTTCTGGACCATGGCGACAAGTGCATAGACCCTGCCGCTCCCCAAATGGCCGCTCCCCAAATGGCCGCTCCCCAAATGGATAGTGCTGCCGGCACCCTGCGCGGCTAGACGAATCGCGGACGGCGCTTCCTGGACGGAGAAAGACACGATGCGACTGACCTACCTCGCTCTTGCCGCACTGGCCCTGAGCACACCGGCCCTCACCGCACCGGCCCTTGCCATCACCGTTGACTGGGCCAGCAAGCCCGCTGATGGTCCGCCAGGGCCAAACACCGCCGCGGTGCTGGGCCAGCCCGATGGACATGCCACCTCGATCAGCTTCTTTGCTGCCAGCCATGTCCGCGATTTCAAGCCGGGCAAGGTCAGCGCGGCGCAGATCGAAAAGGCGCTCAGGCTGCCGGCCGGAGAGCTCGCCCGGTGGGATCTGATCGCCTTTGAAAGCAAGGCCGCCGATCCGGCAGCACCCGGCTTCGACAGTTCGATGTGGATGGCCAGCGATCTTAAGGTGCTGGTTTCGGCCGTCTATGACGGGCGCATTGGCAAGGCCGCGCCCGGCACTGGGGCGGGCTGGAGCTTCCGCTCTGGCAGCATGACCAATGCC
>JBKBSV010000069.1:0-7074 GCA_046291115.1 Novosphingobium sp.
CATCAGCCACGATCGCACTTTCCTGGAACGGCTGACAAAGGCGACGCTCTGGATTGATCGCGGCAACCTGCGCCGCAAGGAAATCGGCTTTGGCGGCTATGAAGCGTGGATGGAAGCGGTATATGCCGAGGAAGCCCGCGCCGCCGAAAAGCTGGATGCCAGGCTGAAAATCGAGGCGCACTGGCTGGAACGCGGCGTCACCGCGCGGCGCAAGCGCAACCAGGGGCGGCTGGAAAAGCTTTGGGAAATGCGCGCCCAGCGCGCCGCCATGCTCAGCCCGCAAGGGGCGGCCAGAATGAAACTGGCAGTCGATGACGTGAAGACCAAATCGGTGATCGTGGCCGACAAGGTCGCCAAGAAGTTTGGTGATCGGACGATCATCAGGGATTTTTCATTGCGGATCCAGCGCGGTGACCGGATCGGGGTGGTCGGCGCCAATGGCTCTGGCAAGACCACCCTGCTCAAGCTGCTGACCGGAGAGCTTCCCCCCGACAGCGGCTCCGTGACCCTGGCCAAGACCCTGCACGGGGTAATGATCGACCAGCAGCGCAGTCTGCTGGCTCCGGAAAAGCGGGTCCGCGATGTACTGGCCGATGGCGGTGACTGGATCGACGTGCGCGGGGTGAGGAAGCACATCCAGGGCTATCTCAAGGACTTTCTGTTCGATCCCGGCCTGGTCGAGGCGAGGGTCGGCACGCTTTCGGGCGGGGAGCGCAGCCGCCTGCTGCTGGCGCGCGAATTTGCGCGAAAGTCCAACTTGCTGGTGCTGGACGAGCCGACCAACGACCTCGATCTCGAAACGCTCGACCTCTTGCAGGAAGTGATCGCGGACTATGACGGCACGGTCCTGATCGTCAGCCACGACCGCGACTTCCTTGACCGAACGGTGACGATCACGCTGGGGCTGGACGGCAGCGGCAAGGTCGATGTGGTGGCCGGCGGCTATGCCGACTGGGAAAGGCAGCGCACAGCGCGCACCGCTGCCGGCAAGCCCAAGGGCGCCGCCGCGCCGGCCGCGCCGCCACCGCCGCCTCCGCCTCCGCCGCCGAAAAAGGGCAAGCTCTCCTACAAGGACCAGCGCGATTACGATCTGCTGCCGGGGCGGATCGAGGAACTGCAGGCGCAGATCGCGCGGGACGAAGCGGCGCTGTCCGACCCGGCGCTTTACAGCAAGGATCCGGCCAGGTTCACCGCGCTGACCAAGGCGATCGAAGCGGCCCGTGCAGAGAAGAACGCAGCGGAAGAGCGCTGGCTGGAACTGGCGGAACTGGTCGAGGGCTGATCACCCGATCCGGTAAAACCCCGCAACCCGGTCCAGCGCGATCCGCAGGACCAGCTTGCCGCTGCGCACCGGCCAGGCCAAAGCGCGTTCGGCGGTCGGCAGCCCCTCGCCCGCGCAGACCACCCGCCACAGGATGTCCGACAGGCCCGGACCGGCAGTTCTGATCGCCCCTTCAAACCGTTCGCGCGCGGCGATCTGGCGTTCGCTGGGGTTGAGCTTGCGCTCTGCGCCTTTCACCCGCACCGGATCCCAGCGCATGGTAACACCCGGCGCGATCTGGGCGCGTTCGTAATCACGGCGCAAACATTCCCCGGCGACAAACTGCGCGTCGGTCAGGTGTCCGCGGGCGTGCAGCCAGGTCAGCGGGCTTTCCGCCAGGTTGACCGTCACACTGCGCCGCCCGCGCCGGGGCGCGCTCCGCCCCGGTCCTTCATCGGTCAGTTCGCGTTCCACCAGTTCGCGCTGCATGGCTTTCCCCTTGGCTGTGATCGATTCGATCCGACTTGCCAAATCCGGCCGTCTGTAGGAAAGTGAAAACCAATTTGGTTATAGGATTGGCCGCATGATCAACCGCATCCGCGATATCCGGCGGGAAAAGAAGCTGACTCTGGCCGATGTTGCCGCGCGGTGCAGCCCGCCGACCACGGCGCAGACAATCGGCCGACTGGAAACCGGCATGCGGCAGTTGTCGCTCAGCTGGATGAACCGGATCGCCGCCGCACTGGAAGTGGAACCCGAACTGCTGGTGCGCGGCGAAGCGGCCGCACCGCCGCGCTTTCTGGCCCGGCTGACCGCCGAGGGGGCCGAGGCCTTGCCCGCGCCGCGCGATGCGATCCTGCCGACCGCGCTGGGCAGCGATGGCGCGCTGCTGGCGCTCGCGATCGAGGCGCCGGTCGGCCAATACCGCGCCGGGGATCAGGTCTGGCTGCGGCAGTATGGCCCCGAACAGGCCGCCCGCCTGCTCAACCGCGACGTGCTGGTGCCGCGCTCCGGCGGACGCTTTGCCTTTGGCCGGCTGATCGACCGGGACGAGCAGCGCGTCGCAATCCTGCCGCCCGATCCCGGCCACCGCCAGATCGTGGTCGAGCATCCGGCCTGGATCGCCGCTGCCGAAATGCTGGTCCGCGCGCTGTGAGCAAGCTTCGCGTCCTCAGCCTCAGCACGCTCTATCCCAACGATGCGATGCCCAATTTCGGGGTGTTCGTCGAGCGGCAGATGCAGGCGGTGATGCAGCGCGGCGATGTGGACCTGACCATGGTCAATCCGCTGGGCATTGCGCCCTTCCCGCTATCCCGCCACCCGCGCTACCGGGCATTGACCGGCCTGCCAGACACGGAACTGCGCGGCGGGGTGCCGGTGCTGCGCCCGCGTTTTCGCCTGATACCTGGCATTGGCGCACGGTTCAATGCGGCGGCAGAGGCCAAGGCCGTGCTGCCGCTGGCGCAGCGGCTCCATGCCGAGCAGCCGTTTGCCGTGATCGATGCCCAGTTCTTCTATCCCGATGGCCCCGCCGCTGTGCGGATCGGGCAGGCTCTGGGCCTGCCGGTCAGCATCAAGGCGCGCGGGGCGGACATCCACCACTGGGGCAAGGATCCGGCCACTGCACAGCAGGTGCTGCACGCCGGGCGGGCCGCCGATGGCTTGCTCGCCGTCGCGCAGGGGCTGGCCGATGACATGGTGGCGCTCGGCATGCCGCGCGAGCGGATCACCATCCACCGCACCGGCCTCAACGCCGACCTGTTCCGCCCCTATGACCGCAAGATGTGCCGCGACCGGCTGGGCTTGCCGCGCAGTGCGCCGGTGCTGGCCACGGTCGGCGCGCTGATCCCGCGCAAGGGGCAGTCCTTGGCGATCGAGGCCCTCGGCCACCTGCCCGATGCGATCCTGGTGCTGGCCGGCAAGGGCGAGGATGAGAGCGCGCTCAAGAGCCAGGCCAAGCGGCTGGGCGTGGCCGAGCGGGTGCGGTTCCTGGGCGCCGTGCCGCATGACGAGCTGCCGGTGCTGCTTAATGCTGCGGATGTCTTCGTGCTGCCCTCGGCCAGCGAGGGGTTGGCCAATGCCTGGGTCGAGGCGCTGGCCTGCGGCACCCCGGTGGTGACCACGCCCATCCCCGGCGCACAGGAGCTGATCACTGATCCGGCCTGGGGCCGGCTGGCTCCGCGCGACGGCAAGGCAATCGCGGCTGCGGTCAGCGAACTGCTCGCTGACCGGCCCAGCCCCGAGACCGTCCGTGCCGCGGTGGCGGATTACAGCTGGCAAGCCAACGCCGCCGCCCTGGTTGCCCATTGGCGGCGGCTGGCAAAGGATTAGGCCGCCCCCGGATTACGCTCGCGGGCCAGCCGTTCCTGCTTTTCAATGGCGCTTTCGACCGGCACGAAACTGTCCGAATTGACCTTCAGCCAGATCAGGATCGGCGCCGACATGTAGACCGAACTGTAGGTCCCGACGAAGATCCCCATGGTAATCGCAGCCGTGAAACCGAAGATCACGTCCGGCCCCAGCAGCAGCAGGGCAACCAGCGTGATCAGCACCGACAGCGAGGTGACGATGGTGCGGCTCAGCGTTTCGTTGACCGAGAGATCCAGCAATTCGGGCATCGGCATCCGGCGGTACTTCTTCAGATTTTCGCGGATCCGGTCATAGACCACGATGGTATCGTTGAGCGAATAGCCGATCAGAGTCAGGATCGCGGCGACGATGTTGAGATCGAACTCCATCTGCGTCACCGCGAACAGGCCCAGCGTCAGCGTCACGTCGTGGACCAGCGCGAACAGCGCCCCCACCCCGAACTGCCATTCAAACCGCACCCAGATATAGATCGAGATCGCGATCATCGCCGCCAGCAGCGCCAGGCCGCCGGATTTGCCGAGTTCCTCCGAAACCTTGCCCGAAACCGAATCGACCCCGTCGATCCGGGCATCCTTGTGTTCGGCCTGGATGGTCGCGGTAATCTTGCGGGCCATCTGATCGGCCAGGGCGGTATCCTTGTCCGATCCTTCGGGCAGCTTCATCCGGATCGAAACTTCGTTCGGCTTGCCGAACTGCTGGATGATCGGCTCGCCATAGCCCAGCTTCGCCACGTTCTGGCGTAGTTCGGCCACCGGGGCAGTCGGGGTCTGGGTGAAAGTGACGCGGATCATCTGCCCGCCGATGAAATCAACGCCGAAGTTCAGGCCCTTGGTCAGGACCATGGCCCAGGAGGCCGCCATCAGGATCAGGCTGACGACGTAAAACGGCACCCGCCATCGCAAAAAGCGGATGTTGGTGTTATCGGGAACAAGCTTGAGCAGTTTCATGATGGCTGGCTCCCTCAGATCGTGATGCTGGCGGGGCGTTTGCGGCGCAGATAACCGGCCACCCACATCCGGGTCAGCGTGACGGCGGTGAACACCGATGTGCCGATGCCGATCATCAGCACGATGGCAAAGCCGCGCACCGGACCGGAGCCGATCAGGAACATCAGCACGGCCGCGATCACGTTGGTGATATTGGCATCGAAAATCGCGCGGCTGGCTTCGGTATAGCCCAGCTCGACCGCCTGGACGACCCTGCGTCCGCGCGCCAGTTCTTCGCGGATGCGTTCGTTGATCAGCACGTTGGCGTCAACCGCAGCGCCGATGGTCAGAACGAAACCGGCGATCCCGGGCAGGGTCAAAGTACCGTCGATGATCGCCAGGATGCCGAGGATCATCAGGGCGTTGATGATCAGCGCGACATTGGCATAGACCCCGAAGCGGCCATAAGTGATCAGAATGAAGAACATCAGCGCCGCCGCGCCGGCGGCAAAGGCGATAATGCCCTTTTCGATTGAATCGGCGCCAAGATCCGGGCCGACCGAACGCTCTTCCACCACTTTCAGATCCACCGGCAGCGCACCGGATACCAGCGCGATCGCCAGCTGGTTGGCGCTTTGGGTGGTGAAGCTGCCGGAAATGCGCGCCTGACCGCCCAGGATCGGTTCCTGGATATTCGGGGCAGACAGGACCTTGCCGTCAAGGATGATGGCAAACGGCTTGCCGACGTTTTCGGTGGTAAGGCGGGCAAATTTGGCACCGCCGGCCTGATCGAAGGTGATCTGGACGATCGGTTCGTTGGTGCGGCTGTCATTGCTCGCCACCGCATTGGTCAGCTGATCGCCCTTGATCCCGCCATAGCGCTTTACCGCGAGGCGGCCGGTGCCGTCCTTTTCCGGATTGGCCCAGGGCAGCAATTCCGATCCCGGCGGGGCGATGCCCTGAGCCACCAAGGTCGGGTCGGCAGACAGGTCAACCATCCGGAATTCCAGCTTGGCGGTCTGCCCCAGCAGCGCTTTCAACGCCGCCGGATCGCTGAGGCCCGGCACCTGCACGACAATGCGATTGGCGCCTTGGCGGATGATGGTCGGCTCGCGCGTGCCGAGGCTGTCGATACGCTTGCGAACCACGTCGGTAGCCGAATCCATCGCCATCGATTGGGCCTGCGCGATGCCCGCCGCGGTTGGCACCAGCACGATCCGGCCGCCATCGACGTTGAGATCCCAGTCCCGCTGACCCGACATGGAAGCCCCACTGGTCAGCGTCTGCAGCACTTCACGAGCCTGCCCGGCCTTGGCTGGATCGGTCACCATGAAGGCCACGGTGCCGTCCTTGGTGGAAATGTCGCCGGTTTCGATCTTGGCCTGGCGCAGACGGTTCTTGACGTCTTCGGCCATGGTCTCAAGCCGTTGGCGCTTGATCTGGTCGGCGCTTGCTTCAAGCAGGATGTGGCTGCCCCCGGCCAGGTCGAGGCCCAGGTTGACCTTGGGCTCGATCAGCTGGGCGGGCCACGGCAGGCCGCCTACAGCGAACAGCGAAGGTAGCGCGCCCAGGCACAGGACGATCGTGATCGTCCACAGCCACAGCCGTTTCCAGATAGGAAATTCGAGCATGTCCTGACTTTCGGTGGTTGTGCGCGGACGGTCAGTCGTTGGCAGGCGCGGTGCCGGCCGGCGGCACGACATCGGCAATGGTCGATTTCAGGGCCTTGACCCGCATGTTCGCCCCCAGTTCCAGCTCGGCATAATGTTCGTCAACCTTGACCACCTTGGCCAGCAGGCCACCGCCCGTCAGCACCTGATCGCCCTTCTTCAGGCCGGCAACCTTGGCCTGGTGCTCTTTCTGGCGGCGCATCTGCGGGCGGATGATCAGGAACCAGAAGATCGCGATCATCGCGATCAGCGGGAGGAACTGCATCCAGGCCGGAGGGGCATCGCCCGCGGCAACGGCGGCGGACAGGATGGAGAGGATCGAGCTGCTCATGGCTGTATCTTGTTTCCCTGAAACCGGGGCCCGGATCCAGCCGGGCCTAATTGCGCGCGCCTAGCAGCAATGCCTTGCGATAGCAACGCGCCGCCCCCGGCCTGTCTCCACAGATGGCGGCTGAGGCACACTGTTCAAGGGGCGGCCGGCGAAGTTTCGTGCTGCCGCTTGCCAAGCCGGTGCGCGCTGCTTATAGGCCCGCCTCTCTCCCCGGCGCTGTGGCGGCGGGGAACCGGTCGGGACGTAGCGCAGCCTGGTAGCGCATCACACTGGGGGTGTGGGGGTCGGAGGTTCGAATCCTCTCGTCCCGACCATTTTTCTGCCTTCTCCCTGATTTTCCCCTATCGGCCTTTCCATTGCGGCCGGCGCTTTTCCGCGAAAGCCAGCGGGCCTTCGCGCGCATCCTCGCTGTGCTGCCAGGCCACGAAGGCCGGATAGGCCGGATGGGCCCTCATCGCCGCTTCGATCCCCGGTTCGGCCAGGCCCTGCATGACCACCGCTTTCGAGGTACGGATC
>JBKBSV010000069.1:7084-12715 GCA_046291115.1 Novosphingobium sp.
ATAGCCGCGCCCAGATCGGCATCAGCCACCACTTCGTTGACGAAGCCGAGCCGCAGCCCTTCGGCCGCGCTGACCCTGCGCGAGGTGAGGATCAGGCCCATCGCCTGCTTGAGCGGAATTTGCCGCGCCAACCGGTGCAGCCCGCCGCCCAGTGCCACAGCCCCGACCAGCGGTTCCGGCAGGCCGAAGCTGGCGCTTTCGGCAGCAAGGATCACATCGCAGGCCAGCGCCAGTTCAAACCCCCCGCCCAGCGCCAGACCGTTGACCGCGGCAATGATCGGCTTGGGGCAATCGAACCGCTCGACCAGCCCGGCATAGCCGTGCGGGGGATAGGGCCGGCGCCCTTCGGCCACGGCAGCCTTGAGATCGGTCCCGGCGCAAAAGGCGCGGCCTGTGCCCGTGACGACGCAAACGTGCTCGTCCGGGGCGTCGGCATAGGCATTGAACGCCTGTTCCAGCTCCTGGTGCATGTCGGCGTTGATCGCGTTCAGCACGTCGGGGCGGTTCAGCGCGATGGTCCGCACCCCGTTTGCCGCCGAACTGGTAATGTATTGCATGCCTGGCCCCTCCCATTCTCGTGCGCAGGGTTCCACAAGCCACGGAGCGAGGCCAGCCCCCCTGCCGGTATTTTGTCGGCATTTTCCTACATGTGCCATTTTGGTTAAATGAAGCGCCCCCCTATAATCCAAAGGAGCATTCTCATGGCACTACTCGAAGCCCTGATCGGCCCGGTTGCCTCGCTGATCGACAAGGTCATCCCCAACCCCGCCCAGCGCGACAAGGCAAAGCTGGAACTGCTGCACTTGCAGGGTTCGCAGGAACTGGCGGAAATCCAGGCCCGCCTCTCCGCCATCGTCGCCGAAGCCAACTCTCACGATCCGTGGACCAGCCGCGCCCGGCCCAGCTTCCTGTATGTCATGTATGTGCTGCTGCTATGGGCGCTGCCAATGGGCCTGCTCTCGCTGTTCAGCCCTGGCAAGGCCCAGGCGATCGCAGCGGGGATGAACGCCTATCTGGCCGGTATCCCCGAACCGCTCTACGTGTTGTTTGGCACCGGCTACCTTGGCTACACCGCCGCGCGGCAGTGGGGCAAGGTCGCGGGCAGTGACAAATAAGGCCAAGCCAGCCCCCGGCATCCGCGCTCGGTTAGTTTCGGGTAATCTTTTTGGCTTATGAGCAATGCCAAGAGGGACGGCCCGGCCGCCCCAGGGAGTTGCTCGTGAACCGACCGCATAGATTGCCCCCCCGCGCGGGTGCCGGACTGGCCCTGCTGATCTGCCCGGTGCTGCTGCTGGCCGGCTGTTCCGGCCGCGATCCCGCACCGGCCGAAAACATCGCCGAGATCGAGGCAGCTGCCCAGCGCGCGGAAAAGGCCGCAGAACGCGCCGAGGCCGCTGCGAGGAGAGCCAGCAATGCGCCCGCCGCCCCGGTAGTGGAAGTCGAACCGGAAGTTGTCGATACCGAGAACAGGGGCAGCTCCGATCTGACCGATCCGCAGCCCGAAGCCGAAATCAAGGACTGAGCGGTTTTGGCTTGCCCCCCATGGCAGCGCGCCTAAGGAAGCGGATCAGCCCCCCTTCCGGCAAAGGAGCGACCAGTTGGCGCCGCGCAAAATCCTGGTTCTCAATGGCCCCAACCTCAACCTGCTGGGCACACGCCAGCCGGAAATCTATGGGCGTGACACGCTGGATGATATCGCCGCGCGGCTGACCGCACAGGGCGAAGCGCTCGGCCTTGCGGTGGAATGCCGCCAGACCAACCACGAAGGCGTGCTGGTTGACTGGCTGCACCAGGCGAAGCGCGATGGCGTTCATGCCGTATTGCTCAACGCCGGGGCCTATACCCACACCTCGATCGCCTTGCTCGATGCGATCCTGGCGACCGAACTGAAAGTGATCGAAGTCCACCTGTCCGATCCCGCCACGCGCGAGCCGTTCCGCCAGCTGTCCTACGTCGGCATGGCCGCCGTTGATTGCGTCAAGGGGCTTGGCGCGAAAAGCTATGAGGTGGCGCTTAAGCGGGCGGCAGCACTTTAGCGGCGCTTAGGACTTGCCTCTCTTGCCTGCCGGTCGCATAGGCGAAGGCCTGTTGCAGAATAAGGGCCAGAGAAGACAATCTCATGAGCGAAACCAAGGGCTCCAGCCGTGCGGGCGGCATGAACATCGACAGCGGCCTGGTCCGCGAACTGGCGGAATTGCTGGCCGAAACCGGCCTCACCGAAATCGAGGTGGAAGACGGTGACCGCAAGATCAAGGTCGCCCGGCAGGCTGCGGCGGTGCAGGCCCCGGCCCCCGCACAGCTGGCCTTTGCCCCGGCACCGCAGGCGGCGCCGGCCGCCGCAGCCGAAGCCCCCGCGGCCCCGGCCGCTGTCCAGACCCATACCGATGCGCTGAAATCGCCGATGGTCGGCACGGCCTATCTTGCGCCCGAACCGGGCGCTGCAAACTTCGTCTCGGTCGGCCAGCAGGTCAAGGCAGGCGATACCCTGCTGATCATCGAGGCGATGAAGGTGATGAACCCGATCACCGCCGACAAGGCCGGCACGATCAAGGCGATCCTGGTCGAAAACGCGCAGCCGGTCGAATTCGACCAGCCGCTGGTCGTGATTGCGTAAGGGCTGAAAAGCCATGGCAATTTCCCGCATCCTGATCGCCAATCGCGGCGAGATCGCACTGCGCATCCATCGCGCGGCCCATGAAATGGGGATCGAGACGGTGGCGGTCCATTCCACCGCCGATGCCGATGCCATGCACGTGCGGCTGGCCGACCATGCCGTGTGCATCGGCCCTCCGGCGGCCAAGGACAGCTATCTTAACGTCGCGGCAATCATCTCGGCGGCGGAAATCGCTCAAGCCGATGCGATTCACCCCGGCTATGGTTTTCTCTCCGAAAACGCCCAGTTTGCCGAGATCGTGGAAAGCCACGGGATCACCTGGATCGGCCCCAAGCCGGAACACATCCGCACCATGGGCGACAAGATCGAGGCCAAGCGCACGGCCGGCGCGCTCGGCCTGCCGCTGGTCCCCGGCAGCGACGGCGCGGTCAGCGACATTGCCGAAGCGCGCAAGATTGCCGAGAAGGCCGGCTATCCGGTGATCATCAAGGCCGCTTCGGGCGGCGGCGGGCGGGGCATGAAGGTCTGCAACGGACCGGACGAGCTGGAAACGCTGATCCAGCAGGCCGGCAGCGAGGCCAAGGCCGCCTTCGGCGACGCCACGGTCTATATCGAGAAATACCTCGGCAATCCGCGCCACATCGAATTCCAGGTGTTTGGCGACGGCAACGGCAATGCCATCCACTTGGGCGAGCGTGACTGTTCACTCCAGCGCCGCCACCAGAAGGTGCTGGAAGAGGCCCCCGCGCCGGTCATCAGCCCGGAAGAGCGCGACCGGATGGGCAGCATCGTCGCCAGAGCGATGGCCGACATGGGCTATCGCGGGGCCGGGACGATCGAATTCCTGTGGGAAAACGGCGAGTTCTATTTCATCGAAATGAACACCCGCCTGCAGGTGGAGCACCCGGTTACCGAAGCGATCACCGGAGTCGATCTGGTGCGCGAGCAGATCCGCATTGCCGATGGCAAGCCGCTGTCGGTCGCCCAGGAGGATATCGAGTTCAAGGGCCACGCGATCGAGTGCCGGATCAATGCCGAAGATCCGTGGACCTTCGCGCCCTCGCCCGGCCAGGTCAGCGCCTATCACCCGGCCGGCGGCATGAACGTGCGGGTCGATTCCGGGCTTTACGCCGGATACCGGATCCCGCCGTATTACGATTCGATGATCGCCAAGCTGATTGTTTCGGGCCGCACCCGCGAAGGGTGCATCATGCGCCTGAAGCGCGCGCTGGAGGAGATGGTGATCAGCGGCGTCAAGACCAGCATTCCGCTGCACCAGGCCCTTATGAACGAGCCCGATTTCATCCACGGTGATTACACGATCAAGTGGCTGGAAGAATGGTTGGCCAAGCGGGCCGGGTGAACAGGCGGATCAGGCGCCCCTGAACGCCATGGCCGGGTGCGTGATCGGTTCGCTTTCATGAAATGGGATCGATCCGGGCGTCCATTCAGTCGGCCCCAAGGGGTTTGGCCAGCATGAACCATGCGCTGCATCGGTCAGGCTTCAGATATCCCTGTTATCCTGCCCCAAGCCGCAAGCGTTCCCTGAACGGCCTTGGCCCCGATCGCATCCAGATTGGATCAGGCGCAGGGCTGCCCCGCGCATGAAGGCCATGCGAAAATCGCAGGTTCGCCGCGCCTGAATGAAAATCGCTTCCTGACCACGAGGCATTGGCGGCGATCACGCCCCAGCCGGACAGGCGCCCGGGCTATTCCAGCGGCACGCCCGGCAGCTGCTTGGCGGTGCGGATGGTCAGCGAAGTCTTCACGCTGGCCACATTGGGGGCCGGGGTCAGCTTGCTGGTCAGGAATTCCTGAAAGCTCTGCAGGTCCTTGCTGACGATCTTCAGGATAAAATCGATTTCCCCGTTCAGCATGTGGCATTCGCGCACTTCGGGCAGGTCCTTCATCGCCGCCTCGAACTGGCGCAGCGAATCCTCGGCCTGGCTCTTCAGGCTGACCATGGCGAACACCGTGATCGCAAAGCCCAGCTTCGAGGCATCGAGATCGGCGTGATAGCCGCGGATTACGCCTGCATCTTCCAGCGCGCGGACCCGGCGCAGGCAGGGCGGCGCGGTCAGCCCGATGCGCTGGGCCAGCTCCACATTGGTCACCCGCCCTTCTTCCTGCAATTCGGCCAGCAAGCGCCGGTCGATCGAATCCAGATTTGCCATGCTTCCAACCCCCAGGGTGCGCCGCAGGAACGCGAAATGCCACCAATCGGCAACAAAAACCACAGACCATGCCAGCCGGCGATAATTTTATTATTTATGGCCGCAACTGTCCCGCTTTGCAACGCGCCATTCGCTGCCGGTTTTGGCTGGGGACAAAACTGGTAAACCGCCTCGCGCTCGCATCGCGTCTGCCATACCGGGAAGCCCATGCATTTCGATGACCGCCTTGGAACCGTCCTGCGCCTCAGCGCCAGCGGCGCGGCGGTGCAGCGCATCCAGTACCGGCAATTGCTCGATCTGCTCGGCACATCCCCGGCCGAAGCGCGAGGCGAGCAGCTTGATGCCGCCTATGTCCGCCTGGCCGAACTGGGGCAGAAGATCCCCGCTGCAAAGCGGGCAGCGATGATCCGCGATTCCGGGCTGCGGCTGCGCAGTCCGCGGCTGGTCGCGGCGCTCGCCGAAGGTGAGCCCGCCGTGGCCGAAGCGGCGCTGCTGCGCGCTCGGCTGACCCCGGAAGAATGGTTTGACCTGATCCCCGCCCTGCCCCCCGCCGCACGGACCGCGCTGCGCCAGCGCCGCGACCTGCCTGGCGACGTGCCGACGCTGCTGGCGCGCCTGGGCGTGACCGATCGCGGCCTGCCGCCCGCCGCAACCCTGGCCGAAGCCGCACCAGAGGCGCGGCACGAAACTGCGGCCGAAGCGGCAACGGCGCCGGTGCCAACGGAACCTGCCGAAGCCGACAGCACGAGCGAGCCTGCTGACGCCGAAGCGGTCATCCTGCCACCCCGCCCGGCCCCTGCCCCTGCCCCTGCCCCGGCCCCGGCCCCTGCCCCTGCCCCGGCC
>JBKBSV010000070.1:0-12641 GCA_046291115.1 Novosphingobium sp.
ATCCGCGTACCGGCGACCTGCGCCTGTGGCGCGTGGTCGAAGTGGTCGAGGAAGTAGACGACTATTTCAAGCAGGTTGATCTGAAGCAGGCCCAGAAGCTCGACAAGGACGCCAAGCTGGGTGACTTCATCGTCGATCCGCTGCCGCCGGTCGATCTGGGCCGCATCGACGCGCAGTCGGCCAAGCAGGTGATCTTCCAGAAGGTCCGTGATGCCGAGCGCGAGCGTCAGTATGAAGAGTTCAAGCACCGCGCTGGCGAACTGGTGACCGGCGTGATCAAGTCGGTCGAATTCGGCCATGTGATCGTCAATCTCGGCCGCGCCGAAGGCGTCATCCGCCGCGATCAGCAGATCCCGCGCGAAGTGGCCCGCGTGGGCGAGCGTGTTCGCGCCCTGATCCTGAAAGTGGAACGCCAGAACCGCGGTCCGCAGATCTTCCTGTCGCGCGCCCATCCGGACTTCATGAAGGCCCTGTTTGCCCAGGAAGTGCCGGAAATCTATGATGGTATAATCACCATCAAGGCCGCCGCCCGCGATCCGGGCAGCCGCGCCAAGATCGGTGTGATCAGCCGCGATTCCAGCATCGATCCGGTCGGCGCCTGCGTCGGCATGAAGGGCAGCCGCGTCCAGGCCGTTGTCCAGGAGATGCAGGGCGAGAAGATCGACATCATCCCCTGGAGCGAAGATACCGCGACTTTCGTGGTCAACGCGTTGCAGCCCGCCACGGTCAGCCGCGTGGTGATCGACGAGGAAGAAGGCCGCATCGAAGTGGTGGTGCCCGACGATCAGCTCAGCCTGGCGATCGGTCGGCGCGGGCAGAACGTTCGCCTGGCCAGCCAGCTGACCGGCCGCCAGATCGACATCATGACCGAGGCGGAATCGAGCGAGAAGCGCCAGAAGGAATTCGCCGAGCGATCGAAGATGTTCGAGGAAGAACTCGACGTCGATGAGACCCTTTCGCAGCTGCTGGTTGCCGAAGGCTTCAGCGAGCTGGAAGAAGTGGCCTATATCGACGTGAATGAACTGGCTGCGATCGAGGGCTTCGACGAGGAACTGGCCGAAGAACTGCAAAGCCGCGCCGCCGAAGCGCTGGAGCGCCGCGAAGCAGCCTACCGCGAGGAGCGCCGGGCGCTGGGTGTCGAGGATGCCCTGGCCGAAATCCCGCACCTGACCGAGCAGATGCTGGTCACGCTGGGCAAGGCCGGGATCAAGACGCTTGACGATCTGGCCGATCTGGCGACCGATGAACTGATTGCCAAGAAACGCCCGGAACAGCGCCGCCGTGATGGCAGCGCCCCGGCGCGGCGCGAACGTGAACAGGATCGCGGCGGCGTGCTGGGTGATTATGGCCTCAGCGAAGAGCAGGGCAACGAGATCATCATGGCCGCGCGGGCCCACTGGTTCGGAGACGAACCAGCCAGCGAGGAGGCCGCCGATGCGGATTCCTCACAATGAGCCGCTAGGTTCCGCAGCCCTGCGAGCGGCTGCCGGAAACAGTCCGGAGCGCCGCTGCATCCTGACCGGGGACCACGGTTCCCGCGACGATTTCCTGCGCCTGGCGATCTCGCCGGACGGTCTGGTCCTGCCCGATGCCCTGGCCCGCGCGCCGGGGCGGGGAGCCTGGATCGGCGTGTCGCGGGCCGAGCTGGAGCAGGCCATTGCCAAGGGCAAGCTCAAAGGCGCGCTGGCGCGGGCCTTCAAGGGCGCCGCGCTGACCATTCCGGAAGACTTGCCGGAACGGGCCGAGGCGGCACTGCGCCGGGCCCTGACCGACCGGCTCGGGCTGGAAATGAAAAGCGGCAAGCTGTTGCTGGGGTCCGACCGGATTGCCGAGAACGCGCGGATGGGCAATCTGGTCTGGCTGGCCCATGCCAGTGATGCCCGCGAAGACGGCTCGCGCAAGCTTGATCAGGCCTGGCGGGTCGGGCGCAATCTGGAAGGGTCCGGGGCAGCCGGATTGACCTTGCCTCTGGACCGGGCGGCGCTGTCTGTGGCATTGGGCCGCGACAATGTCGTCCACCTGGCGCTGACCGATCCCCGGTCGGTCGAGCGGGTAGAGGGGCCGCTCCGGCGCTTGCTGCGCTTTTTGGGGCAGAGTGAAGCGAACGAACAGGATCAAGACGAGCGGCTGGCCGATGCGGCCGGGCAATCGTCTGCGACGACGAATTGAGTTTTGAAGGGCACGATTGAGCATGAGCGATAGCGAAAACAAACCGACCTTGGGCCGCAAGCCGCTGGGCCTGAAGAAGTCGGTGGAGGCGGGCCAGGTCCAGCAGACCTTCAGCCACGGCCGCACCAACAAGGTGGTGGTCGAGGTGAAGCGCCGCAAGCTGATCGGCAAGCCCGGTGTGGCCGAAGCCGCTCCGCCGCCGCCCCCGCCACCGCCCGCGCCGGTCGCAGCGCCCAAGCCCGCGCCCCGGCCATCCGCTCCGGCCGGTGAAACCCCGCAGGAACGCGTCGCCCGTCTGCAGCGGGAGGCCGAAGAAGCGCGCCTGGCTCTGCTTGAAGAACAGACCCGCCGCGAACAGGAAGAGCGTCTGCGCGCCCTCGAAGAGAAAAAGCGCCGCGCCGAGGAAAACCGCAAGGCCGAGGCCGAAGCGGCTGCCAAGGCTGCCGAGCCTGCTGCCCCGGCGGCCGAGCAGCCGGCATCCCCGCCGCAGGCCGAGACCGAAGGCGAGGCCGAGACCAGCGCCCCGGCCCCGCGCCGCTTCACACCAGTCGCTTCGCCCGTCAAGCGTCCCGAACCGGCGGCGAAAAAGCCGGCCCATCCGCGCGACAAGTCCGGCGCGGGTGAGCGGCGCCACGCTGGCAAGCTGACCGTCACCCGTGCGCTCAACGAGGATGAAGGCGCCCGCGCCCGCAGCCTTGCCGCGCTCAAGCGTGCGCGCGAGAAGGAACGCCGCGCCCAGTTCGCAGGGCAGAGCCAGCCGCGTGAAAAGCAGGTGCGCGATGTCGTGGTGCCCGAAGCGATCACCGTGCAGGAACTGGCCAACCGCATGGCTGAAAAGGGTGCGGACCTGGTCAAGGCGCTGTTCAAGCTGGGCATGATGGTCACCGTCAACCAGACCATCGATGCCGATACTGCCGAACTGCTGGTCGAGGAATTTGGGCACAGGGTCCAGCGCGTGTCGGAAAGCGATGTCGATATCGACACGAGCGAAGATGTCGATCCGCCCGAAACGCTGAAGCCGCGGCCGCCGGTGGTCACGATCATGGGCCACGTCGATCACGGCAAGACCAGCCTGCTTGACGCGCTGCGCGGCACCGATGTGGTCAAGGGCGAAGCCGGCGGCATCACGCAGCACATCGGCGCCTATCAGATCAAGACCAAGGGCGGGGATCTGATCACTTTCCTCGATACCCCCGGCCACGAGGCGTTCACCGAAATGCGCCAGCGCGGGGCCAATGTGACCGATATCGTGATCCTGGTGGTGGCCGGCGATGACGGGCTGATGCCGCAGACGATCGAGGCGATCAACCACACCAAGGCGGCCGGTGTGCCGATGATCGTGGCGATCACCAAGAGCGACAAGCCCGAATTCAACCCGCAGAAGATCCGCGAACGCCTGCTGGAACACGAAGTGATCGTCGAGGCGATGAGCGGTGATGTGCAGGACGTGGAAGTTTCGGCCAAGACCGGCGCGGGCCTGGATAACCTGATCGAAAAGATCCTGCTTCAGGCCGAACTGATGGAACTGAAGGCCAATCCGGACCGCGCTGCCGAGGCGACCGTGATCGAAGCCAAGCTTGACAAGGGCAAGGGTCCGCTGGCGACCGTGCTGGTCAAGCGCGGCACGCTGAAGGTTGGCGATGTCCTGGTGGTGGGCACCCATTCGGGCCGGGTCCGCGCGATGCTGGATGACAAGGGCCGCCAGATCAAGGCCGCACCGCCGGCGCTGCCGGTCGAAGTGCTGGGGATCGGCGGGGTGCCGATGGCCGGGGATACCCTGACCGTGGTCGATAGCGAGGCCCGCGCCCGCGAAGTCGCCGCCTTCCGCCAGGAACGCGCCACGGCCAAGCGTACCACCCAGGCTCCTGCCAGCCTCGACACGATGTTCTCGGCGCTCAAGGCCAAGGCAGACGTGATCGAATATCCGGTGGTGGTGAAAAGCGACGTGCAAGGTTCGACCGAAGCGATCGTCAATGCCCTCAACAAGCTTTCCAACGACGAGATCAAGGTCAAGATCCTGCAGTCCGGCGTGGGGGCGATCACCGAAAGCGATGTCAGCCTGGCAGCCGCTTCGGGGGCACCGATCATCGGCTTCCATGTCCGCCCCAACGCCAAGGCGCGCGAGATGATCGAGCGCAACAAGGTGCGGATGAAGTACTTCGATGTGATCTATCACCTGACTGACGATGTCGCGAAGGAAATGGCCGGGATCTGGGGGCCGGAGCGGATCGAGAACGTGGTCGGCCGCGCCGAGGTCAAGGAAGTGTTCCCGGCCGGCAAGCGCGACAAGGCCGCCGGTCTGCTGGTGCTGGAAGGCTTCATCAGGAAGGGCATCAATGCCCGTCTGACCCGGCAGGATGTCATCATCTCGAAGACCACCATCGCCTCGCTGCGCCGTTTCAAGGACGATGTTGCGGAAGTCCGCGCCGGCCTCGAATGTGGTGTTGTGCTGGCCGATACCAACGATGTGCGGGCCGGTGACATGCTCGAACTGTTCGAAGTCGAGGAGCGCGAACGCACGCTGTGAGCGACCTGACCGAAACCCGTGGGGCGCATGCTCGTCTGATGGGCGTGCAGTTCCTTTCCTTTGACCGGGGGAGCGAGACAGTCACCATGCGCTTCACCGCGCCGGACTGCTTCGTTTCGCCGCGTGGTTCGGTGCAGGGCGGGTTGGTGGCGGGTTTTCTGGACGAAGCCATGGGCTGGGCCCACATGTTGGCGACCGACGGGGCACAGGCGCCGCTTAACCTCGATATCAGCCTGACCCTGCTCAGGCCGGTGCCGCCTGGGCCGCTGCTGGGCAAATGGCGGGTGGTGAGGCGCGGCAAACGGGTGATCTTCCTTGAAGGCGAATTGTTCGACGAGGCCGGGCAAATTCTTGCCCGATCGACTTCGACCGCGATTGCGACCCCGCGTCCGGGCGATCAGGGCTGACGGCGTGGTGGGGATCGGTTATGGCGGGGGTGCGGACAAGCCAGGGCCTACCAGCGCGTTCTGCGAACGGCGGGCAGGCTTTCCCGGCGCCGCCTGCAAACTGCGTTCGCGGCGGTGAATGATCGACAAGATGGACAAGCACTGATGGCCCACTCTGCCGCCACTTCCGAATCCCGCTCGGTTCGCCTGCTCAAGGTGGGAGAACAGGTGCGGCACGTGATCAGCGAAGTGCTCACCCGGCAGATGGTGCATGATCCGGTGCTGAGCGCCCATTGCGTTTCGGTCACCGAAGTGCGGATGAGCCCGGACCTGCGCCACGCCACTGTTTTCGTGAAGCCGCTGCTGGGCGCGGACGAGGACCTGGTGCTGAAGGCGCTGCGCACCAATACCGCCTTTTTCCAGAAGGAAGTGGCTGGCAGGCTGCGGCTCAAATACGCTGCAAGGATCAGGTTCCTGCCGGACGAGAGCTTTGACGAGGCCAGCCGGATCGAAGCGCTGCTGGCCGACCCGAAAGTCAAGCGCGACCTTTCGCAAAGCTAGTCCGGGATCAGGCGGGCGGTGATGGTGATCTTCACGGTTTTCCCGATAATCAGGCCGTAGGATGTCATTCCGAAATCGCGGCGGTTGATTGCGGTTGTTGCGGTCAGCGTAATCGGATCGCGGCCGCTGGCGCGGGCCGGGGGCTGGGCGAAAGTTACCGCCAGCACCGCCGGACGGGTCACCCCGCGGGCGGTGATCCGGCCATCGACACGGGCCGTCGTCTCTCCGGTCATGGTCATCCGGTTGCCGCTGAAGCGCACCACCGGATGGTTGGCGACATCGAAAAAGGCTTTTCCTTTCAGATAGTCGCTGTCGGTCTTTGTGCCGGCGTCGAGGGCCCGGGCGTCCAGTTCCACGTCGAGGTCCATGGCCTCGGTCCGTTGCGGAACGAGCCGCAGCGCGCCGCGCATCACCGGGAAGCGGACGGTCTTGTGGCCGACCCCGAAATAGGCGACCCGAGCGCTGACCTGCGAGCCTGCTGGGTCGAGCCGGTAGCGGTAGGCCGGCGGGGCCGAGGCGGTGGCACCCAGCAGGATGACAAGCGCCAGACCAGGGTGCCACCACGGGCGGTTCATGCTCACTTGAGCTCTACCCCAACGTCACTTGGCCAAGGGTCCCGCGATAAACACCGAGGCCCCCGGGCCGAGAGGCAGATCAAGCATCACCCAGCCGCCGACCAGCACCATGCCCGACAATAACAGGCCGATCGAGAACGGCAGCATGGTGGCGGCAAGGCTGCCCAGGCCGAAGTCGGCCTGCCAGCGCTGGCAGAACACAAGGATCAGCGGGAAATAGACCATCAGCGGGGTGATGATATTGGTTGCCCCGTCACCCACGCGATAGGCCGCTGTGGTCATTTCCGGGCTGATCCCCAGCAGCATCAGCATCGGCACCAGCACCGGGGCAAGCAGCGCCCACTTGGCGCTGGCCGAGCCGACGAACAGGTTGAGCAGCGCCGTAAAGCCGACGATCAGGATCAGCAGCACCCAAGCCGGCAGGCCCGATGCCTTCAGCGCATCGGCCCCTTCGACCGCCAGGATCAGGCCCAGGTTGGACCAGGCGAACATCGCCACGAAGTGCGCGGCCACGAAGGCAAGCACCAGGTAATAGGCCATGTCGCCCATCGCATCTGCCATCATCTTGACCAGGCTACGATGGTCGGTGAGCGTGCCCACCGCCTTGCCATAGGCCCAGCCCGCAAGCAGGAACAGCAGGAAGAAGGCGGCGACCAGGCTTTGATAGAGCGGGGTCAGCCTTGCTTCGGGGGCGGCGTCCTCGTTGATCAGCGGGGTGCCGGGGCCGAAGGTGAACAGCAGCCACAGGCCCACCACGGCAAGCAAGGCGAGGCCGGCATGGCGCAGGCCCTTGCGCTCGGCATCGGACAGCGGGCGGTCCTCAGCCTCGCCGCTGGCGCCGCTGCCGGCCCGGGCCGGATCCCATTTGCCGAGACGAGGCTCTACGATCCGGTCGGTCACATACCAGATCACCGGCAGGAAAACCACCAGCATCAGGGACATGAAAAACCAGTTGCCGGCGATGTTGGCGGTGAAATCGCCGAACACGGTTTCCACCGAAGCCTCGGTAATGCCGAACAGCAGCGCGTCGAGCTGGCCCGGCAGCAGGTTGGCGGAAAAGCCGCCGGAAACCCCGGCAAAGGTCGCCGCGATCCCGGCAATGGGGTGGCGGCCGACAGCGTGAAAGATGATCCCGGCCAGCGGGATCAGCACCACATAGGCGGCATCCGCGGCCAGATTGCCCATCATCCCGACAAGGGCAACGATCGGGGTCAGCAGCCATGCCGGTGCGCCGGAAACGCCCGCGCGCATCGCCGTGCCGAACAGCCCGGCGCGTTCCGCCACGCCCGCGCCCAGCATCACTACCAGCACATAGCCCAGCGGGTGAAAGTGGGTGAAGGTCTTGGGCATGTCGACCCACAGGGTGCGGATATTGTCAGCCGAAAGCAGGCTGGCCGCGGCAATCACTTTGGCCTCTCCGGTCGCCTTGTCGATCTCGGTCGGATGAAGTGCCGACCAGCCGGCTGCCGCAGCGATCATCGACAGGACAACCAGCCCCGCGATCAGCCAGAGAAACAGGAACACCGGATCGGGCAGGCGGTTACCGGTCCGCTCCACCCAGGCCAGAAATCCCTTCTGCTGCGAATCCGCCATCGTGGGCATCGCTCAATCTTTCCCCAAGTTCCCGGTGTCTTGCGAGTTTACCTTTGTCTGCCATCGACGGTAGACGATTGTTCGCCATGGCAAAGCTCTATTTCTATTACGCCAGCATGAACGCGGGGAAATCGACCACGCTGCTCCAGGCCGATTTCAATTACCGCGAACGCGGGATGACCACGATGCTGTGGACCGCCGCGCTCGATCACCGCAGCGATACCCACGCCATCGAAAGCCGGATCGGCCTTGGCGCCGATGCCCACCGTTATACCCCCGATACCGACCTGTGGGACCGGGTGAGTGCCGCCCACCGGGTTGAGCCGCTGGCCTGCGTGCTGGTCGACGAGGCCCAGTTTCTGACCGAAAGGCAGGTCTGGCAGCTTGCCAGACTGGCCGATCAGGCCAATATCCCGGTGCTGTGCTATGGCCTGCGAACCGATTTCCGGGGGGAACTGTTCCCCGGATCGAAAGTCCTGCTGGGCATTGCCGATTCGCTGGTGGAGCTGAAAGCGGTGTGCCATTGCGGGCGCAAGTCGACGATGAACCTCAGGGTCGATGCCAGCGGCGCGGCAGTCAGGCAGGGCGCGCAGACCGAGATCGGCGGCAATGACCGTTATGTGGCGCTGTGCCGCAAGCACTTCGTGGAGGCGCTGGAAGGATGACCGAGACCCTGTTCGACATTGCCGCGCTGGTGATCCCGCTGATCATCGCGATCGTGTTTCACGAGGTTGCCCACGGCTGGACCGCGCGGGCGCTGGGCGATCCGACCGCAGCCAATCTTGGCCGGCTGACTCTGAACCCGATCAGGCACGTCGATCCGTTCGGCACGATCATCCTGCCCGGCATGCTCAAGCTGGCCGGGATGCCGGTGTTCGGCTGGGCCAAGCCGGTGCCGGTGATCAAGGGCCGACTGCGCAATCCGCGCCGCGACATGATGATCGTCGCTGCCGCCGGGCCGGGCAGCAACCTTGTCATGGCGCTGATCGGCGCGGTGCTGCTGGGCCTGCTGATACGCGGAATCACCGCTGATGGCGCAGAGCAGGGGCTGGCGCCCATGTTTCTGGTGCAGAACCTGGTCAATTTCATCCTGCTCAACGTATTCCTGGCCTTGTTCAACCTGCTGCCGATCCCGCCGTTCGATGGCGGCCATATCGTCGAAGGTCTGCTGCCACGCCCCATGGCGATCAGGTATGCCGGCCTGCACAATCATGCCCTGCTGATCATGATCCTGCTGCTGGTGGTGGTGCCCTGGGTATTTCCCGGCCTGAACATCATCGGCTGGCTGGTCCTGCCGCCGGTCGAATGGCTGAACGGGCATTACATGGCGATTGTCCAGGCGGTGGCCGGGCGCTGAGCCAGACCAATGCCGCATGGCTGGATCATCCTCGACAAGCCGCCGGGGCTGGGCAGCACCCAGGCGGTTGGCGCGGTCAAGCGGGTGTGCCGCGAGGCCGGGCTGGGCAAGGTCAAGGTCGGGCACGGCGGCACGCTCGATCCGCTGGCCACCGGCGTCCTGCCGATTGCGCTGGGCGAGGCGACCAAGCTGTGCGGGCGGATGCTCGATGCCCGCAAGGCCTATGCGTTCACGGTGCGCTTCGGCGAACAGACCGATACGCTCGATCTGGAAGGAGCGGTGATTGCGACCAGCCCGGTGCGGCCGACGCTGGCCGAAGTGGAAGCGGTGCTGCCGCATTTCACCGGCCCGATCGCGCAGGTCCCGCCGGTCTATTCCGCGATCAAGGTGGATGGCGCGCGGGCTTATGACCTGGCGAGGGCGGGCGAAACGGTCGAGCTGAAATCGCGCCGGGTCACGATCCATGCGCTGACGATCGCGCACATGGGCAAGGGCGAAGTCACGCTCATCGCCCACGTTTCCAAGGGCACCTACATCCGCAGCCTGGCCCGCGATATCGCGCTGGCGCTCGGCTCGGTCGGCCAGGTCACCATGCTGCGGCGGCTGAAGGCCGGGCCGTTCGGGATCGAACAGGCGATTTCGCTGGACAAATTGAACGAAGTGGGTAAGGGCGCCCCACTTGAGAACGTACTCTTGCCGCTGGAGGCAGGGCTGGTCGACATCCCGGCTCTGAACCTTGGTCCGGAACAGGCAAGGGCGATCCGTCAGGGTCGGGTTCTGGCCGGACTGCCCCACACCGACGGGCTTTACTGGGCGAAGGCGGGAGATGTTCCCGTTGCGCTGGTGGAGCTTTTCGGTGGCAGCGCCACGGTGGTGCGGGGGTTCAACCTTCCCGATGTCGCGGAGTGAATGACATGTCGGTTACCGCCGAAAAGAAAGCTGAAATCATCGCTGAAAATGCCCGCACCAAGGGTGATACCGGTTCGCCGGAAGTCCAGGTTGCGATTCTGACCAGCCGCATCAATACGTTGCAGGCCCATTTCAAGGATCACCACAAGGACAACCACTCGCGCCGGGGGCTGCTGATGATGGTCAACAAGCGCCGCTCGCTACTCGACTATCTGAAGAAAAAGGATGTCGAACGCTACAATGCGCTGATCGCCAAGCTTGGTCTTCGCAAGTAACCAGCGAAGCGGCCCCCAGCGGGCCGCTTTTGCTATGGGGCTTTCGCACAATCCGGTGCGGGATCGCCACGGGGCCGCAAGTGCCCCACACCGGACCGGGACGGTATACCCCGGCAGCAAAACCCGCATGCAATAGGGCCTGCGGGCTGAAGGAAATGAAATGTTCGACGTCAAAACCGTAAGCATGGAGTGGGGCGGAAAGACCCTCACCCTGGAAACCGGCCGCATTGCCCGTCAGGCTGACGGCGCGGTCCTTGCCACCTATGGCGAAACTGTTGTGCTCTGCGCCGTCACGGCCGCCAAGAGCGTCAAGGAAGGTCAGGACTTCTTCCCGCTGACCGTCCACTATCAGGAAAAGTATTTCGCCGCCGGCCGCATCCCCGGCGGTTTCTTCAAGCGCGAACGCGGCGCAACCGAAAAGGAAACGCTGGTCTCCCGCCTGATCGACCGTCCGGTCCGGCCGCTGTTCCCGGAAGGCTTCTACAACGAGATCAACGTGATCGCGCAGGTGCTGTCCTATGATGGCGAGTGTGAACCCGATATCCTGGCGATGATCGCCGCGTCGGCCGCGCTGACCATCTCTGGCGTGCCGTTCATGGGCCCGATCGGTGCGGTTCGCGTCGGCTACAAGGACGGCGAATACACGCTCAACCCGAAGCAGGAACTGGCGATCAAGGAAGGCGAGCTTGATCTTGTCGTCGCCGCCACCGGCAATGCCGTGATGATGGTCGAATCCGAAGCCAAGGAGCTGTCGGAGGAAGTCATGCTCGGCGCCGTGATGTTCGCGCATGAAGAGTGCAAGAAGGTTGTCAACCTGATCATCGAGCTGGCCGAAAAGGCGGCGAAGGATCCGTGGGACATCGCGGTTTCTGACAATTCGGCGATCAAGGACAAGCTCAAGCAGCTGATCGGCGATGACATTGCGGCGGCCTACAAGCTGACCGACAAGTCGGCCCGCTCGAACGCGCTCAACGCCGCGCGCGAAAAGGCCAAGGCGGCCTTCGCCGATGAAGATGCCCAGACCCAGATGGTCGCGATCAAGACCGTCAAGAAGGTTGAGGCAGATATCGTGCGCGGCGCGATCCTGAAGGACGGCACCCGCATCGACGGGCGCAAGGTCAACCAGGTCCGCCCGATCGAGGCGATGGTCGGCTTCCTCCCGCGCACCCACGGTTCGGCGCTGTTCACCCGCGGTGAAACCCAGGCGATCTGCACTACCACCCTTGGCACCAAGGATGCGGAGCAGATGATCGACGGGCTGGAAGGGCTGACCTATTCGCGCTTCATGCTGCACTACAACTTCCCGCCCTACTCGGTCGGTGAAGTGGGCCGCTTCGGCGCGCCCAGCCGCCGCGACACCGGTCACGGCAAGCTGGCCTGGCGCGCGCTCCAGGCCGTGCTGCCCAGCCACGAGGAATTCCCCTACACGATCCGCGTCGTCTCGGACATCACCGAATCCAACGGCTCGTCGTCGATGGCCACCGTCTGCGGCGGCGCGCTGTCGATGATGGATGCCGGCGTGCCGCTGAAGCGCCCGGTTTCGGGCATCGCCATGGGCCTGATCCTGGAAGGTGACGAATTCACCGTGCTGTCCGACATCCTGGGCGATGAAGATCACCTGGGCGACATGGACTTCAAGGTGGCCGGCACCAGCGAAGGCATCACCACGATGCAGATGGACATCAAGGTGGCCGGGATCACGAAGGAGATCTTCGAAGCCGCGCTGCATCAGGCCAAGGAAGGCCGTGCCCATATCCTGGGCGAGATGACCAAGGCCCTGGGTTCGGCCCGCACCGAACTTTCGGCCCATGCGCCGCGCATCGAGACGATCCAGATCGACAAGTCGAAGATCCGGGATGTCATCGGTACCGGCGGCAAGGTGATCCGCGAAATCGTTGCCGAAACGGGCGC
Source organism: Novosphingobium sp. (assembly GCA_046291115.1). Taxonomy (GTDB): domain Bacteria; phylum Pseudomonadota; class Alphaproteobacteria; order Sphingomonadales; family Sphingomonadaceae; genus Novosphingobium. The sequence continues at coordinate 12,264 of JBKBSV010000070.1, forward strand.
GAAGGTGGACATCGACGATGACGGGATCATCAAGATCTCGTCGTCCGATCTTAGCCAGATCGAAGCCGCCAAGAACTGGATCCTGGGCATCGTCGAGGAACCGGAAGTCGGCAAGATCTATGACGGCAAGGTCGTCACGATTGTCGACTTCGGTGCCTTCGTGAACTTCATGGGCGGCAAGGACGGTCTCGTCCACGTCAGCGAAATGAAGAACGAGCGTGTCGAGAAGCCGACCGATGTCGTCTCCGAGGGCCAGGTCGTGAAGGTCAAGGTGCTGGAGATCGACCCGCGCGGCAAGGTTCGCCTGTCGATGCGCGTCGTCGATCAGGAAACCGGCGAAGAGCTGGAAGACACCCGCCCGGCGCGCGAACCGCGCGG
>JBKBSV010000071.1:0-4911 GCA_046291115.1 Novosphingobium sp.
ACGCTCGATCGCGGCGCGGCGCACCTCAAGGATGAGCTGATGCCCAAATATGCCGAGCTGATCTATAACGGCTTCTGGTTCGCGCCCGAGCGCGAGATGCTGCAGGCCGCGATCGACCTCAGCCAGGAAAAGGTTTCCGGCACGGTCCGGCTCAAGCTCTACAAGGGCAACGCCGTCGTGGTCGGCCGCAAGAGCCCCAACTCGCTCTACAGCGAACGCCACGTTACCTTTGAGGACGATGCCGGCGCTTACGATCAGAAGGACGCGGCGGGCTTCATCAAGCTGAATGCGCTCCGGTTGCGCCTTCTGGCGCAGAGAGATCGATAACGCTTGCGGCTGCTCCCCTGGCCTGATCGCTGAAAAAACTGCGCTCTTTGACGGCGCTTCCCGATTCTGTCCACCGCGTGGACCGGGTTATCCACTGGCAAATCGACCACCTGTGGATAAGTTGGCTCTTCCCTGCTTGTGCAACTCAGCAAGGAGGTGCAGCTTTGCCTTATCGAAACGGTGACACTGAACTTGAAGATGAGGCAGGAAACTGCTGAAACTGATAGGGAAAACAGACCGTAACGATCTGGCAGCAATGCCCGCAGCAGTGTCGGAAAACACGCCTCAGGATGACTTCGGTCTGAATCTGGCGAACCGCAGATGCCGCGCGCGGCAGGCCGTCAGCAGGCTGCTTCATCAGCGGTCGGAAAGGGTGGAAGGAAAGCGGCGCTTCACGCGTGGCAGAACGGAACGCCCAGAACGGCAAGGCAGTGAAGCGGTCACGGAACCGCCAGGTGGAAGGGAAAGGCTTGTACGGCTTGCCGGACGCGCCGGAACCAACCGCCTGACGGGACCCGGACGCCAGCAGCGGTGTACGGCCGATGAAAGCCGGTTCCTGATGGGACCACCGAGCAGCCAGCAGCGCGAAGGGATGACCCGCAAGGATCAGAACGGAGCAGGCGAAGCGCTCTCTCGGAAATGGCGATCGCCCAAGTCGTCCGAAGCCAGAGCAGGCGAGCGTGGGGCTGGTGGAAACACCGGCCCCATTTGCTGTTGGGGGCATAGGTGAAACTGGTCTGACCGCATGACCGGACAGATCATCCGCTGCGGCATTGACCTTGGCTTCTGGATCCTGTCCGGCGTTCTTGCGTGGCGTGGCTGGCCGTAACCGTCTTCGGATTTGGCATTCTGCCCTTCCCTGCTGAGCAGCGAATGTGGCCTCAATCTACCATATTCAGCGCCATCGCTGTTTGAACACGGCTTAATGGTGCTCTTTCTGCTCGGCGCTTTGCCAGTGGCCATGCCTGGTTTCGTCTTGCTCCTTGACTGGTTGCATTGCCAAGCGGAGGGCGCTGGCGGAGGATCTTGAAGCGTTCTCCGGCCCAAATCAGACCCTCAGGAACAAGCTTGCCAGCTCCACATGAGTTGACCAGCGGAACTGGCCGACCGGGCGCAGCTCTTTCAACGCGAACCCGGCGTCCACCAACAGCGCGGCATCGCGGGCCCAGCTGGAGGGGTTGCAGCTGATATAGACCACCCGGGCCACGCTGCTGTCGGCAATCCGCTCCACCTGTTCGCGCGCGCCGGCGCGGGGCGGATCGAGCAGGACGGCGGAAAAGCGGTTCAGCTCTTCGGCCAGCAGCGGATTGCGGAACAGGTCGCGGTGCAGCGCGTGGACCGGCCGGCCGCTGACACCCGCCGCGGTCTTGCAGGCCAGATGGGCATCGCGCGCGGCCTCGGCGGCGAGGACGTTCGTCTCCGGCCCGGCCAGCGCGAAAGCGAAAGTGCCAAGGCCGGAAAAAAGATCCGCCACCGTGGCGCAGTCCGCCAGCCATTCCCGCGCGGCAGCCACCAGCGCGGCCTCACCATCCTCGGTCGCCTGCAGGAAGCTGCCCGGTGGGAACGGCACGGCCACGCCGGATAAGGTGATGGTCGCCGGTTCCGGCTCCCACACCGTGTCCGGCCCATAGCCGCTATCGAGCGTCAACCGCGCCAGGCCGTGATCACGGGCAAAATCGAGCATCGCCTCGGTCAGGGCCAGGCTTTGCCCACTCAGCCCCTTGATGCCGAGATCGACGCCCTGATCGCACAGGGTCAGTTCGACATCGGCGGCCAGCTTCGGATGGACGTACTTGCCTTTCTTCGCCTTGCCCTGCCCCTGTCCCTGCACCAGCGTGATCAGCAGCTCGCGCAGCGGCCCGAGCACGGCCACCAGTTCCGGCCGCAGCACCGGGCATTCGGCCAGTCCGACCAGCCGGTGGGAACGCGCCTCGCGGTAGCCGATCACCACCCGCCCCTGGCTGCTTTCGGCCCGCAGCGAGGCGCGGCGGCGGCTGCCCGGCGAGGAAAGATGCGGCGCGGCGATCTGCTCCGCCCCCAGTTCGTGCGCGGTCGAGGCATTGCTCACCCGCGCCTCGACAAAGTCCGCCAGGGTCTGTTCGTCGAGCTGCTGCAACTGGCACCCACCGCACCGGCCGAAATGGCGACACGCCGGGGTTACATGGTGCGGCCCCCATTCCAGGGTGCCATCCGCGCGCAGCAGGTCACCCGGAGCGGCGCCCCAGGCGAACCTGCCCGAGGCGGTAACGCCATCGCCCTTGGCGGCAATGCGGATGATCTGTTCAGCCTGGCTCACAGGCAAGCCGCGTAGGCGCTCCGCACGCAATCGGCAAGCTGCCCGGCGGCAAAGGCAGGCCCGGCCAAGCGCGCTGCCTCGCCGTGCAGCCACAGGCCCTGGCACGCCGCCTCGAAAGCTTCGGCGCCGCAGGCGAAACGGCTGGCTATGATCCCCGCCAGTACATCGCCGCTCCCGGCGGTCGAGAGCCAGCTTGGCCCGCGCGGGGCATAGGCCACCCGGCCATCGGGCGCGGCGACCACGCTGTCCGGTCCCTTGGCCAGCACCACCATGTTGGCAGCCCGGGCCAGCGCCAGTGCCCGCTCCACCTTGCCGCCGGAACCATCGAGAGCAAAGCTGCGCTCCAGGCTGAACAGTTCGCCGTCGTGCGGCGTGACGATCACTGGCGCAGCGTGTTCGGCCAGGCTGCGCGGGCCGAGCAGGACCAGCGCATCGGCATCCAGCACCATCGGTCGCTGTACGGACAACGCCGCCGCCAGCGATGCCCGCGCTGCACCATCCCGGCCCAGCCCCGGCCCGATCAGCAGCGCGGCAAGCCGCTTGTCAAGCAGTGCTTCATCCAGCGGCGTCGCATCGGCCACCAGATCGGCCGGCACACTTGCCGGGGCATGGCCATAGAGCTTCACATAGCCTGCCCCTGCCCCCTGCGCGGCGCGGGCCGACAGCAGGGCTGCCCCCGGCATGGCCCCGCCGACCACTCCCAGCAAGCCGCGGGTATATTTGTGCGCGTCGACTGCCGGGGCGCAAAGATCCGGCCGGCTGATCGCCCGTGCCGCGCCGCAAACCGGGTCGACGCCGATCTCGACAAGCCGGGCCGCGGCCATCGTCGCAGCAGCCGGCATCAGGAAATGTGCCGGCTTCCACGCCCCCAGCGCCACCACGAGGTCCCAGTCGGGCAGGCCAGAATTGAGCGGCAAGCCGAGGTCGCTCTCGATCCCGCTCGGCAAGTCGATCGCCACACGTCTGGCATGCGATCTGGCCAGCCGCGCCAGCAGGGCGGCATCGTGTCCGCTGAGGGGGCGGGTCAGCCCGGTGCCGAACAGACAATCGACGAAGACCTGGCCATGCCGCTGCGCATCAGGCCCCAGCACTGGCCCGCCATAGGCTGCGCGGGCGTTCTTCGCTGCATCGCTGGCAGGCTCCGCCGCCTTGACCACCACCACATCGCCGCCGCGCTGGCGGATGGCTTCGGCAATTACCCAGCCATCGCCGCCGTTGTTACCAGGGCCGGTCAGGACGGTGACACTGCGACCGCCCGCGATCCGCCAGACCCATTCCGCGGCGCCGCGCCCGGCGCGCTGCATCAGCTCGTCAACGCTGGTGCCGCCCGCGATCAATGCTGCTTCCGCCGCGCGCATCTGTGCTGCGGTCAGGACCTGGTCACTTGGGCGCGGCATTGTCTGCAGCCGGGGGATTGGCGGGAATGACATAGCGGTCATCGCCGAGGATCACTTCATAGCGATCACCTTTCAGCGCCGACTGGCTCTGGTCGGCCCCATCGGCGGCGAGCAGGTTCTGCCCGTCCTGGCTCACTTCCAGCCGCCGGAACCCGCCATCGGGATGGCGCACGACGATGACTTTGGCGCCATCGACCGTGAAGCGCTCCACCCGGCACTGGTCAGCAAACTGCTGCGATCCGGCCAGCGCGCAAAACACCGGTTCGCCTTCCGGGAGCGGCTCACCGCCTTCTCCGCCCGAACAGGCGGAAAGCAGCAGGAAGCCGCAAACAAGCCAGCCGCGCATCATGCAGGCCTGCGCAAGACCTGCGACACGTCGCGCACTGCCCCGCGCGCCGCGCTGGTGGTCATCGCGGCATAGGCCTGCAGCGCGGGCGATACCTTGCGGGGGCGCTCCTTGGCCGGCTGCCAGCCTTTCGCATCCTGCGCGGCGCGGCGGCGGGCCAGTTCATCATCGCTGACGGCCAGGTTGATGGTGCGGTTCGGGATGTCGATCTCGATCGTGTCGCCGGTCTCGACCAGGCCAATCGCGCCGCCCTCGGCCGCTTCGGGCGAGGCATGGCCGATCGACAGGCCCGAGGTGCCGCCGGAAAAGCGCCCGTCGGTGAGCAAAGCACAGGCGGCGCCCAGCCCCTTGGATTTGAGGTAGCTGGTCGGATAGAGCATTTCCTGCATGCCGGGACCGCCCTTGGGCCCTTCATAGCGGATCACGACGACATCGCCGGCCACCACCTGCCCGGTCAGAATCGCGGTAACGGCAGCATCCTGGCTTTCATAGACCTTGGCCGGGCCGGTAAACGTGAGGATGCTTTCATCAACCCCGGCGGTTTT
>JBKBSV010000071.1:4921-12476 GCA_046291115.1 Novosphingobium sp.
TTTTCACGATGCAGCCGTCAAGCGCGATGTTGCCATAAAGCACGGCCAGCCCGCCGTCCTGGCTGAAGGCGTGCTCCTTGGACCGGATCACGCCGGTTTCGCGGTCCTTGTCCAGTTCCTTCCAGCGTCGGTCCTGGCTGAAGGCCACCTGGGTCGGCACACCGCCCGGTGCGGCCTTGTAGAAGTGTTCAACCGCCGGATCGCTGGTGCGGGCGATGTCCCACTGGTTCAGCGCATCGCCCATGGTCTTGCTGTGCACGGTCGGCACGTTGGTATGGAGCAGGCCGGCACGGTCGAGCTCACCCAGGATCGCCATGATCCCGCCAGCGCGGTGGATGTCTTCCATGTGGACATCGCTTTTGGCCGGGGCGACCTTTGCCAGGCACGGCACCTTGCGGCTCAGCCGGTCGATGTCCTGCATGGTGAAGTCCAGCCCGGCTTCATGGGCAGCGGCCAGCAGGTGCAGCACCGTGTTGGTCGAACCGCCCATTGCAATATCGAGTGCAACGGCGTTTTCAAACGCTTCGAAGCTGCCGATCGAACGCGGCAGGACGCTCTCGTCCTCCTTCTCGTAATAGCGCTTGCACAGCTCCACCACGAGGCGGCCAGCCTTGAGGAACAGCCCCTTGCGATCGGCATGGGTCGCCAGGACCGAGCCATTGCCGGGCAGGGACAGGCCCAGCGCCTCGGTCAGGCAGTTCATCGAATTGGCAGTGAACATGCCAGAGCACGACCCGCAGGTCGGGCAGGCGGAGCGTTCGATCTCCTGCACTTCCTGGTCCGAATAGCTGTCATCCGCAGCGGCGACCATGGCATCGACCAGGTCGAGTGCCACTTCCTTGCCGTGCAGAACCACCTTGCCGGCCTCCATCGGCCCGCCTGAGACGAACACTGTGGGAATGTTGATCCGCATTGCCGCCATCAGCATCCCCGGCGTGATCTTGTCGCAATTGGAAATGCACACCATCGCATCGGCACAGTGGGCGTTGACCATGTATTCGACGGAGTCGGCGATCAGGTCCCGGCTGGGCAGCGAATAGAGCATCCCGTCATGCCCCATGGCGATGCCATCATCGACCGCGATGGTGTTGAATTCCTTGGCCACACCGCCCGCCGCCTCAATCTCGCGCGCGACCATCTGACCCAGGTCCTTGAGGTGGACGTGACCCGGCACGAACTGGGTGAAGGAATTGACCACGGCGATGATCGGCTTGCCGAAATCGCTGTCCTTCATCCCCGTCGCACGCCACAGCCCGCGCGCGCCGGCCATGTTGCGGCCATGGGTGGAAGTGCGGGAACGGTAGGCGGGCATGATAACGATCTTTCGCAACAGGGGGCTTTCGCGCAGCCCTACACGCCTAATCCCCCAGCTTCAACGCCACTTCGTTGCCGATCCGCGCCAGACGCTCGGCCCAGACCGCCTGCCCGGCCGGATCGCTGATCTGGTCCTGGCGCACTTCGATGCCGAGATAGGGCCGGCCATCGGCCTCGGCATGGCGGTCCATCGTGTAGTTGAGCAGCCTGCCCGAGTAGGGCTGCTGATCGCCCACCACCAGCCCTTCGGCTTCGAGCAGGGGAATGGCGATCCGGGCGGCGCGGTCATCCTCGTTATAGAGCACGCCCACCTGCCACGGGCGCGGCTGGTCACTGGTGGCAAGCTGCGGCGTGAAGCTGTGGAGCGAGAGGAGCAGCGCGGGCGGCACGGTGTTCAGCAGTTCGCCAAGCGCAGCGTGATAGGGCGTGTGGAACCGGGCCAATCGGGCCAGATGCGCTTCGTGGTTGATCGCATTGCCGGGGATGGCATGGCCATCGCTGGCAATCGGGATCACGGCAGGCGCGCGCGGATCGCGGTTCAGATCGCAGACCAGCCGGCTGATATTGCCCTGAAAGGCGGCGATGCCCGCCCGCTCTGCCATCAGAGCGCCGACTTCGGCCACGCCGATGTCGATTGCAACGTGCTGGGTCAGCAAGGCCGGATCAATGCCGAGGTCGATATCCTCCGGCACGCGATTGCCGGCATGGTCCGATACCACCAGGATCCCGCCAAAGCGCGGCGTGCCGATCAGGCGGAAGGCTTCGTGCGGCCTCATCGCAAGGCCCCTGTCAGCGTCCACCAGGCGGCAGGCATCGCCGCCTGCGCCGCATCGCGGGCGGCGGCGCTGGCATAAAGCGCAAAGCAGGTCGCTCCCGATCCGGACATGCGGGCGACCATCGGCCCGGTTTGGCGCAGGGCCGCCAGCACCTCTCCAATCACCGGACATAGCGCCAGTGCCGGGGCCTCCAGATCGTTGCGTCCATCCCGCGTGATCGTGCGCATATCGCCGGTGGGCAGCGGCCCGCGATCCACCCCGTCCCAGGCCTTGAACACCAGCCCGGTGCTCAGCGGAACGCGCGGGTTGACCAGCAGCACAGCCATCCCGGCCAGATCGTTTTCGACCGGAGCCAGTTCGGTCCCGGTCCCTCGCCCGATGCAGGGGCGGGAGAGGACACAGGCCGGAACATCCGCGCCCAGTCTGGCCGCGCGGGCGCGCCAATCATCGGGCAGGCCCTGGCTTCGCTCGACCAGCCGGAACAGCGCCCCGGCATCAGCCGAACCGCCGCCAAGCCCGGCGGCCACCGGCAGGTTCTTCTCCAGCGTCACCGCCCAGCCCTGCGGCCGGGGCAGAACGGAAAGCGCCTTCATCACGATGTTATCGAAGGCATTTTCCAGCCCCCCGGCAAATTCGCCAACCGTTTGCAGGCTGTCCCGCGCGGCCGGGGCAATGCTCAGCACATCGCCGACATCGACAAAGGCGAACAGCGTTTCCAGCGCGTGATAGCCATCTTCGCGCCGCCGCCGCACATGCAGCGCGAGGTTGATCTTGGCAAAGGCGGTTTCGATCACCGGAACACGGATTACATATTCGGATAGTTCGGCCCGCCGCCACCTTCCGGCGTCACCCAGTTGATGTTCTGGGTCATGTCCTTGATGTCGCAGGTCTTGCAGTGGACGCAATTCTGGGCGTTGATCTGGAGGCGCGGTTCGCCTTCTTCCACCCCGACGAATTCATAGACCCCGGCCGGGCAATAGCGGGCTTCGGGCCCGGCATAATACTTGAGGTTGACCTCTACCGGCACCGACGGATCCTTCAGCTGCAAATGGCAGGGCTGGTCTTCCTCGTGGTTGGTGTTGGAAAGGAACACGCTGGAAAGCCGGTCAAAGCTGATAACGCCGTCGGGCTTGGGATAGTTGATCGGCTGGTAAAGGTCGGCCCGCTGGATCGCCTCGCAATCGCGGTGGTGCTTCATCGGCCTGGCAATGCCAAAGCCGAACAGGGTGCGCAGCCACATGTCCGCCCCGGCCAGGATCGTACCAAGGCCCCCGCCCCACTTCGCCACCAGTGGTTCGGCGTTCAGGACAAGCTTGAGCTCCTTGGCGATCCAGCTGTCACGCACGGCGGCATCGTATTCGTTCATCGAATCGTGCTCACGCCCGGCCGCAATCGCGGCAGCGGCGGCTTCGGCGGCCAGCATCCCGCTCTTCATCGCGGTGTGGCTGCCTTTGATCCGCGGCACGTTGACGAAGCCGGCCGAGCAACCGATCAGCGCGCCGCCCGGGAAGTCCAGCTTGGGCACCGACTGCCAGCCACCTTCGTTGATCGCGCGCGCACCGTAAGATACGCGCCGACCGCCTTCCAGAACGGCGCGGATCGCCGGGTGCTGCTTCCAGCGCTGGAATTCCTCGAACGGGAAGACATAAGGGTTCTTGTAATCGAGCGCGGTAACGAAGCCCAGGGCGACCTGGTTGCCCGCCTGATGATAAAGGAACCCGCCGCCCCAGCTGTCGCTTTCGCTCAGCGGCCAGCCCTGGGTATGGATCACCCGGCCCGGCACGTGCTTGGCCGGATCGATGTCCCACAATTCCTTGATGCCGATGCCGTAAACCTGCGGCTGGCAATTGGCTTCCAGATCGAACCGCGCCTTGAGCTGCTTGGTCAGGTGGCCGCGCGCCCCTTCGGCAAAGAAGGTGTACTTGGCGTGAAGTTCCATGCCGGGCTGGTAATCGGCCTTGCGGCTGCCATCGCGGGCAATGCCCATGTCCTGAGTCGCCACGCCCTTGACCGAGCCATCCTCGTTATAAAGGACTTCAGCCGCCGGGAAGCCGGGGAAGATTTCGACGCCCAGTTCCTCGGCCTTGCCAGCCAGCCAGCGGCACAGGTTGCCAAGGCTGCCGGTGTAGTTCCCGTCATTCGACATGAACGGCGGCATCGGCCAGTGCGGGATCGAGAAGTGCTTGCTCCGGGTCAGCACCCAGTGCCAGTTGTCTGTCACCGGGGTTTCCGCCATCGGACAGCCTTGGGTCCGCCAGTCGGGCAGCAGTTCGTCCAGCGCCTTGGGATCGACCACCGCGCCCGACAGGATGTGTGCGCCCACTTCGCTGCCTTTTTCCAGGATACAGACCGACAGATCGGCATTGAGCTGTTTGAGCCGGATCGCCGCGGCCAGGCCGGCCGGCCCACCCCCCACGATCACAACGTCATACGGCATCGATTCGCGTTCGCTCATGTCCTGTATCCCACACCCTGATGGAAGGTATTTATTGGCCTGAACCCTTGATTGCTGGGGCGCGGCAGGTCAAGACCTGCGGGTGACTTTATCGCGTGACCCATCCCCTGCCCCGATCGGCCTTGCCGAACAGATCGCCGCCGCGATCGACTGGTGGCGCGAGGCCGGGGTCGATTGCGAATTTGCCGATGCCGCGCGCGATTGGCTGGCCGGGCGCGAGCCTGCCGTTACGGCTTTGCAAGAGGATCGCAGCCCGCCCGCGACCTTTGTCCCGCCCGTGCCGCCGCCGGTGGAAGCGCCGCGGATCGGCGGGGACCCGGCCGCCTGGCCGCAGAACCTGGCCGCCTTTGCAGCGTGGTGGCTCAGCGAACCGACGCTCGATGGCGGCCTGGTCCATGCGCGGGTAGCGCCGCGCGGCGTCCATGGCGCGCAACTGATGGTCCTGGTCGATCACCCCGAGGCGGGCGATTCGGATGTGCTGCTGGCGGGCGAACAGGGCCGGCTGCTGGCCGGAATCCTGGCCGCGATGGGGCTGCGGGCAGACCAGGCCTATATCGCCTCAGCCCTGCCGCGCCACATGCCGCATCCGGACTGGACAGCCCTTGGCGCCGGCAAGCTGGGGGAATTGCTGCTGCACCACATCGCGCTGGCCGCACCGAGGCGGCTTATCGTGTTCGGCCCGCACGTCTCGTCGCTTCTTGGCCACGACCCGGCGAATAGTGCTGACCCGGCGCGGCATTTCTACCATGTAGGCGCGCACATTCCGGCGCTCGCCGCGCCGGGGCTGGATAGCCTGATGGCGCGGCCACGGGGCAAAGCAGCACTGTGGCGCGTTCTGCTGGAATGGCAGCACGGTTGAGCCACCGGTAACCGGGATCAAGTGGGGAAAAGCTGCGCGTGCCGAGTTTTGACAAGTCTGTGATTGTTGCCCTTGGCCTGGCCGGTCTTGCCTTAACCGTTCCGGATGTGGTCTGGGCCAATTCGGCGGCAATGGAATACTTTTCGAAGCAATCCAATCGCAGCGATCTGCCAACCCTGCTGAGCGCAGAGGACCGCGCCTTCTATCGCGAACTGTTTGCCGCAATCGACCGGGGGGACTGGGCCGGGGTCCAGGCCATGCTTGCCCAGCGTCCCGATGGCCCGCTCCACCAGGTTGCCCGCGCCGAATACTATACCGCTCCCGGATCACCCCGGATCGAGCTTGACCTGCTGAATGCCTGGCTGGCCGAGGGGGTCACACTGCCGCAGGCCGAACAGATCGTCGGCCTGGCCCTGCGCCGTGGGGGCAGCGCCATACCGCCCCTGCCCCAGCCCCAGCGGCTGGTCACCCAGCCCAGCTTTGCCAAGCGCATCCGCCCGCGCGAAAGCGCCGATGGGACAATGCCGGGCGCCGTTGCCAGCGGAATCAACGGCAAGATCAAAGCCGACGATCCGGCCGGAGCCAAGGCCCTGCTGGACGGGATCGACAGCCAGCTATCCCCCCGCGCCCGCGCCGAATGGCGGGCGAAGGTGGCCTGGAGCTTCTATATCGAGAACGATAACGCCAGCGCCTACAGCCTGGCCCAGACTGCACAGGATGGCACCGGGCCATGGGTGGCGGAAGGCTGGTGGATCGCCGGGCTGGCCGCCTGGCGAATGAACGATTGCAGCGGGGCTGCCGATGCCTTTGCCCGCACAGCCCTGCTTTCCGAGAATGCGGAACTGACCGCCGCCGGGCATTACTGGCACAGCCGTGCTCTGGTGCGCTGCCGCCAGCCGGAAAAGGTCGCCGCGCCGCTGAAAGCCGCCGCCCGGATGGACGAGACGCTTTACGGGATGCTCGCCATCGAACAGCTCGGCATGGTTCTGCCCAAGACGCACGAAATGCCCGATTTCAGCAAGGCCGACTGGCAGTTGCTGCGCGATGTGCCCAATGTTCGTGCGGCCCTGATGCTGGCCGAGATCGGCGAGGATAGTCGCGCCGACGAGGTGCTGCGCCACCAGGCCAGGATCGCCCCCCCCCAGCATTATCAGCCGCTGTCGCGCCTCGCCCGCAGCCTTGGCCTGCCGGGCACACAGCTGTGGATGGCCTATAACGCGCCGGTCGGCGGCAGACCGGAGCCGGCAGCCCGCTTCCCCACACCCAAGTGGAAACCGGTGACCGGGTGGAAAGTCGATCCGGCGCTGGTCTATGCCCACACCTTGCAGGAATCGGTGTTCCGGACGAAGGTGGTGAGCCCGGCCGGCGCGCGCGGGCTGATGCAGATCATGCCTGCCGCCGCGCGCGATCATGCCCGCGCGCTGGGCGTGGCGGGCAACGCCAGCGATCTCAACAAGCCGGAAATCAATCTCGCCTTCGGGCAGAAACACCTGGAAATGCTGCGCAATTCCCCCGGTACCCAGGGCCTGCTGCCCAAGGTCATGGCCGCCTATAACGCGGGCCTGACCCCGATCACTCGCTGGCAGTACGAGATCACGGACCAGGGGGATCCACTGCTGTGGATCGAAAGCGTCCCCTATTGGGAGACGCGCGGGTATGTGAATATCGTGATGCGCAACTACTGGATGTATGAGCGGCAGGCCGGCGGCCCCTCGGAAAGCAGAATCGCTCTGGTCCAGGGCATGTGGCCGACTTTCCCCGGCACCGCCAGCGCCCGGGCGGTGCGGATGCGGCCCGACGGAACGCTGATGCAAGAGCGCTGAGCACCCACCACCCGGATCATGCGGCGCTTGCCAGCGCCTTGGCCGCAACCGCGAGCCACCCGCACTGGACTGCGACCGGCTCTTGCCGCCACAGGCCGGGTATCACTTGTGGTTGCGCCAGAATCAGCACCCCAGGGGCCCGGTGCCTGCCGCCAAGCGGCCGGGCGCGCCGCCGATCAGCCCACTGGTCGCCGCGCGCGCAGGGCCTGGGCCAGGGTCCCCTCGTCGAGGTAATCAAGCTCGCCCCCGACCGGCAGACCGTGGGCCAGCTGGGTGATCCGCACCGGGTAGTTCTCCAGCCGCTCGGCGATGTAATGCGCGGTGGTCT
>JBKBSV010000161.1:0-2498 GCA_046291115.1 Novosphingobium sp.
ATCCAGCCGGTCGGCCAGCGGCAGGGCGAAGGCATCGCCAACGATGAACATGCCCCGCGCCCCCAGCCGCCGTGCCTCGTCGAGAGCGAGGTCAGCGTCGAACCTGGGCGCCGGCAGCAGCGCCAGCGTGCCGCCCTTGAGCAGGTGGATCACCGCCGAGAACTGCCCCGCCCCGTGCATCAGCGGACTGAGCAGCAGCAGCGGCGAAGTGCTGGCGGGATGCTCCGGCCCGATCCTGGCCGCTTCGGCCGCCTGCTCCGCAAGACTGCCAGCAACAAACGGCGGCACGCCGGGGCCGCGCTGCCACACCCCTACGCTGAACGCCTGCCAGGCCTCGACCATCGGCCACATCACCGCCTTGGGCATGCCGGTGGTGCCGCCGGTCGCGGTGAGGAACAGCGCTTGTGGATCGGCGTGGACGGCAAAGCTCGGCGGAAGCCTCGTCGCGCACAGATCTGCCCATTCGGCCCCGCAGACATCGACCGTCAGGCTGCCCGGCGGCATCGCTCCGTGGGCGAGTTCGGCAAAATCGCTCTCGGTAAACAGCGCCTTGAGGCCGAACCGCGCCAGAATGTCCGCCAGCTCGCGCGCCTTGTAGTGGTAGTTGACGTTGACCGGCACCAGCCCCGCTTTGATGCAGCCGAAATAGGCCAGCAGGTATTCAGGGGTGTTGCGCAGCATTTGCCCGGCCACGTCACCCGGTCTGAGGCCACGCGCGGCAAGGCCGGCGGCGATCCGGTCAGTCAACGCATCCAATGCACCCCAGGTCACCACCCGTGCCCCGTGCACAAGTGCCGGGCGATCGGGCTCGATCGCCTGCGCCAGCGCTTTCAGCGCATACCCGAAGTTTTCGCCTTTCCAGGCCATTGCATTCTCCCTTGCCCGTCCCCGGCGGAGCAACGGCTAGCGGCAGTGGTGCACGGCGGCCCCTACGCAAATTATGAGGGGGGATTGAGCCGCTCCGTGTTACATTGTTGACCGAATCGCACTCTCAGGGAGTTTTTGTTGCATGGCAAGCAATGTGATCGAACTCCGGACCCCGCAAGGGCGCGAACAGCTCAACGAGCTGCTCGAGAAAGTGACCATCCGGTGCCCCGAAGACATCCACGATGCAGCCGTGGTCATGGCGCGCGTGGCGCAGGAGCGCGGGATGCAGGTCGCCATGTGCGACGACATCTCGTCCAAGGAGCCGATGGTCGATGCCGATGGCACCGTGCTCAACGCCGATATCTTCCGCTGGCTGGATGATGGCGCGCGCTGGTGGGAAGACCATCGCCTGGCGCTCTATTCGCCGCTGCCGCGCGCCTGCCGCTATGAAAGCGAGCCGTTCTGGGTCAACCGGCATGGCTTCAACACCCGCTGGCGCAACGTCTATCTGGAAGAGATCGACCTGCACGAATTCGAGAAGCGAGCCTTGTGCAAGGCGGCGATCGTGATCCCGGTGCACCTGCCGTTCGGGCAGATCTCGGCCAACAGCTTCATCAGCATGGACCGGGACAAGGAAGATCTGTCGGAAGAGTTCGCCAAGTTCGGTTCGCTGTTCGCGCAGCTGACCCGCCGGTTCGTGGCTGGCTATGTTCAGGCGATCCGGACCAAGCGGCGGATCCCGTCGGACTGCGTGCTGTCAAAGCGCGAAGTCGAATGCCTGCGGTGGGCGGCAATCGGCAAGACCGACAAGGAAATCAGCATGATCCTCAACCGGAGCCATGCGACAATCCGTTACCATATCCACCGCGCCGGAGAGAAACTGGATTCAGTCAACCGCGCGCAGACGATCTTCAAGGCGGGGCAGCTGGGTTACCTGGGGGCGTCTGACTAGTTGCACAGGCGCCTGCGCGCCCAGGTTCTCAGCGCTGGCTCGACAGCTGCGGGATCGCGCGCCTGCGGGCGGGCAGTTGCCCTTGCGGCCGTTCGGGCCGTTCAGGAGGTAGCTTGTATCAGAGACGGTAACCGGTCGCATGGCGACCGCAAGGCCGGCTGGCCGCCCGCAGCGGGCGCAGCTTTGCTGCGCGTCTAGCGAGGACCGCGCCCGGAGGGGCGGGCGGAATTCAGAACCGTCGCACCGGTTCGCTCCCGTCCCAGCCCTCGCTCGCGGCCTTGATGATCGCAAACAGGTCAGGCCCAGTGGTTGAGCGCTCCAGCACTTCCACCAGCGTGCCAGGGCCGCCGCCAGGGTCGGCGTAAATCACCTTCTTGCCGCCAAACTGGCCTTCGATCACGATTTCTGCCCCGTGCTGTGCGCAAGCCTCCAGCGCGGGGCCGATGTCGTCGACCAGAATGCACACATGGTGCAGCCCGTTGCCGGTCGAGCCGTACTCGCCGCGATAGATCGACGGATGCTCATCGCGCGGGCGGATCAGTTCGATCTGCAGATCGCCCCAATAAGCGAGAGCCAGGTCGAACACCGCATCGGTCGGCTGCCCGCGGTATTTCATCCCGTCGAGATGGATACCTTCGATCAGGTAGAATGGCCCGACCCCCATCACTTCGGTCCAGTG
>JBKBSV010000072.1:0-12279 GCA_046291115.1 Novosphingobium sp.
TACAGCACGTTATGAACGCACGACCGGCCCGGCCCTGCCGCTGGCGCAGCGCCGCCAGGCCGCCAATCGCGATGCCGAGGCGACCCGCGATTTCTCATCGGCGCGGCTCACGACCAAGGGCAAGGCGGCCTGGCGATATGGCCGGATCGAGGTGCGGGCCAGGCTGCCGCAGGGGCAGGGGACATGGCCGGCGATCTGGATGTTGCCGGAAAAGGACAGCTATGGGCCCTGGGCAGCGTCGGGGGAGATCGACATTCTGGAGGCAGTCAACCTGGGGGTTCCGTGTGCCAAGTGTCCGGGAGGGCTGGAGAATACCATCCTGGGCACATTGCACTTCGGGGGCAAGTGGCCCAACAACAAACTGGCCAGCACCGAAGTGCCGTTCCCCGAGGCCCTGGGCGGCTTCAACACCTATGCGGTGGAATGGTATCCCGACCGTATCGTGTGGCTGGTCAACGGGCAGACATATGCCACACAAACGGCAGACAAGTGGCACACCACTGCCACCAAGACCCCCGGGGCACCGTTCGACCAGCCGTTTCACCTGATCCTCAACCTGGCGATCGGCGGCAAACTGCCCGAAGCGCGCGGCCTTGGCGGGGTGCGGCTGGACGGCTATCCCAAACGGATGGAAATCGATTGGGTTCGCGTCTGGCAAAAAACGCCATCGGCGGCTAGTGCGGCAGCGGGAAATTAGGGTTTCGGGAGACGAGCGGGCCATGGCACGACGCCGGCAGGCGGTGACGATCAAGCATGTGGCAGCCGATGCTGGTGTGTCGCTGCAGACGGTCAGCCGCGTGATCAACAACGAGCCGACGGTCCGCGAGGAAATGAAAGCCCGCGTCCAGGCCTCGATTGACCGGCTGGGTTATGTCCCCTCGATCGCTGCCCAGCGGATGAGCGGGTCCCGTTCCTACCTGATCATCGCGGTGAACGATCGCGAGCGCACCATCGCCGATTGGCGGGCCCGGCAGGGCACCGACTGGGTCGACCAGATGCTGCTGGGCGGCATGCTGAAATGCAGCGAGCATGGCTATCGCCTGATCCTGGAACTGGTCGATACCCATAGCGACCATGTCGAGCGCGAACTGCTGGCCGCAATCGCCGCCTTGCAGCCCGACGGAATCATTCTCACTCCGCCCCATTCCGACAATTCCCAGATCGTCGATCTGCTGGCCGCACAGCGCATTCCTTTCGTGCGGATCGGATCGGTGCAGAACGGCGCGGGCATACCGGTGTCGATGGACGATGAAGGATCGGCCCGCGCCGCCACCCGCTATCTGATCGAGCGCGGACACCGCCGGATCGGCTTCATCGCCGGGTCGGCCGAATACAATCTCAGCGCCTGGCGCGTCGATGGCTGGCGCGCCGCGATGGCTGAAGCCGGCTTCGACACCGCCGGGCTGCTGGCCCTGGGCGATTTCAGCTATGCTTCGGGCGAGGCGGCGGCGACAGCCCTGCTTGGAGCGGACATTCCGCCCAGCGCCATCATTGCCAGCAACGACCAGATGGCGCTGGCAACGCTCGAGGTTGCCCGCCGGCGCGGATTGCGGGTGCCAGAGGATCTTTCGATCATCAGCTTCGACAATACCCCGCTGGTCCATTTTACCCAGCCACCGCTGACGGCGGTCGATCAACCGATTGCCGCCACGGCATCAAAAGCGGTGGAACTGATCATTGCCGCGCAAAAGGGCGAGGAACGGCCCACCGGCCCGACAGTGATCAGCGCCGCGATCGTCGAGCGCGGCTCGGTTGCGCCACCGGCCGACGCCGGTCGTGCCTGAAGCGGGTGCAGCGGCGCGGCCGCTGCGCTTCATCCTGCTTTACGCCCTCGCTTGGGCCGGCGGCGCTGCGGCCTATACCCCGCTGCTGACAATCCTGCTGCCGGTCCAGGTCGCCGGCCTGATCGGAACCCAGCAGGGGGTCGGCTGGCTGGCCCAGATCAGCCTGGCCGGAGCCCTGGCCGCATCGGGCGGCAACATCCTGTTTGGCTATCTCAGCGATATCACCGGCAACCGCCGGTTGTGGATTGCCGCCGGACTGGTGCTGTCCTGCCTGCTGTTGCCGCTGATCGGCACGGCGACCCGGCTGGATCACCTGATCGGGTTGATCGTGGTCTGGCAACTGGCGCTCAACATGATGCTGGCGCCGCTGGCCGCCTGGGCGGGAGACCGGGTGCCAGATGGCAGCAAGGGCCTGCTGGGTGGGCTGATGGCCTTTGCTCCGGGGGTAGGGGCGCTGTCCGGCGCGATCGTCACCCAGCCGGGTCTGGCCGAACAGGGAGAGCGGCTGGGGCTGATCGCACTGATCGTTGCCGCCTGCGTGTTGCCGGTCCTGCTGCTGGGGGCGCGCCGCGATCGCGCAATTGCGCCCGGCGAGGCCAAACCGGCTGACCGCAATGGCCCTGCGCCGGCGCGGCACGTGGTGGTGCGGATGTGGGCTGCGCGGCTCGCGGTGCAGGTGGCCGAGGCGACGCTGTTTGCCTATCTGCTGTTCTGGCTGCGCAGTCTCGATGCCTCGGTCGGGGAGAACCAGACGGCCCGGCTGTTCAGCGCGATCCTGCTGGTCTCGGCCCCGCTGGCACTGGTCGCCGGGCGCTGGTCGGACCGGGCGGACCGGCCCCTGCTGCCGCTGGTAGTCACGGCGGGCCTGTCTGCCATGGGGCTGCTGGGCATGGCGATGGCCGGATCGCTGGCCGCGGCCATGCTGGCCTATGCCCTGTTTGGCCTGGCCAGTGCGGTGTTCCTGGCGCTCCATTCCGCCCAGACCCTGCGGGTTCTGCCCCGGCCGGACCGGCGCGGGCGTGATCTCGGCCTGTTCAACCTGACCAACACCGTGCCATCCCTGATCATGCCGTGGCTGGCGATCGCACTGGTTCCGTTGTTCGGATACCGGGCGCTGTTCCTGATCCTGGCCGTGCTGGCCCTGATCGCCGCCTTGCTGCTGGCTGGCGTGCCCCGCAAAGGGTGAACCGCCGACTTGATTTCCATCCCGCCCCGTGCGAATGAGAACGTTCACAAAAATGGTATGGGCGGGAGATCAATGGCTTTTCACAAGGCGATGACGGCGCTGGCGCTGGTGCTTGGCGGGTGTGCTGCGGTGGCAACCGGGGCAGAGCTGAATGGCAAGGCGGCAGGGGCCGCTTCGGCCAATCCGGCGCTGTGGCCGCAGGCGCACAGCCCGGCGGCGCTGACCGACCCTGCAACCGAGGCAAAGATCGACGCGATCCTGGCCGCGATGACGCTGGAGCAAAAGGTCGGCCAGACGATCCAGGCCGATATCAGCGCGATCGTGCCCGAAGATCTGGAGCGCTATCCGCTGGGGTCGATCCTTGCCGGGGGCAATTCCGGCCCCAATGGTGATGAACGCGCAAGCGCCGCCAAGTGGGACGAACTGGTCGACACGTTCCGCGCCGTCTCGCGCCGCTCTGGCGCCGGCATTCCGATCCTGTTCGGGGTCGATGCGGTCCACGGCCATTCCAACCTGCCCGGCGCAACGATCTTTCCGCACAACGTCGGGCTTGGCGCGGCGCACGATCCCGACCTGATCCGGCGGATCGGCGCAGTCACTGCGGCGGAAGTCGCTGCCAGCGGGATCGAATGGACTTTCGCCCCGACCCTGGCCGTGCCGCAGGACGTGCGCTGGGGCCGGGCCTATGAAGGCTATTCGTCGGATCCCGCGCTGGTTGCCAGCTATGGCCGGGCCATGACCCTGGGTCTGCAGGGCGATCTGGTGGCCGGCCAGCCGCTTGCGGCCAATCGCGTCGCCGCCACAGCCAAGCATTTCCTGGCTGACGGCGGCACCGCAGACGGGCGCGATCAGGGCGATGCGCGCCTGTCCGAAGCGGAACTGATCAAGACCCACGCACCGGGTTATCCGGCCGCGATCGATGCCGGGGCGCTGACCGTGATGGCCAGTTTCTCCAGCTGGAACGGGGTCAAGCATCATGGCAACGCCAGCCTGCTGAACGACGTGCTGAAGGGCCGGATGGGCTTCACCGGGCTGGTCGTGGGGGACTGGAACGGACACGGCCAGGTGCCGGGCTGTTCCAACACCGATTGCCCGGCCGCGCTCAATGCCGGGCTGGACCTCTACATGGCGCCCGACAGCTGGAAGGGCCTTTTCGAAAACACCGTCCGTGCCGTGCGGGAAGGCAAGGTCCCGATGGCCCGGCTGGATGATGCCGTGCGCCGGATCCTGCGGGTCAAGTTCAAGCTGGGGCTGATCGGCGATCAACTGGTGGAACGGGGCGATCCGGCCTTGCTGGGTGCGCCCGATCATCTCGCCCTGGCGCGCGAGGCCGTGGCCAAATCGCTGGTCTTGCTCAAGAACAATGGCGGCGTGCTGCCGATCAAGGCCGGTTCGCGGGTGCTGGTGGCCGGGCCCGGTGCAGACAACATGGCGATGCAGGCCGGTGGCTGGACGATCAGCTGGCAGGGCAGCGATACCACGGCGGCCGATTTCCCCAATGGCCAGACCATCGGCAAGGCGCTTGGCGATGCGGTCAGCGAAGCGGGCGGCACGGCGCAAGTTTCGCCCGACGGCAGCTTCGTGCAAAGGCCGGATGTGGCGATCGTGGTCATGGGGGAACATCCCTATGCCGAATTCCACGGCGACCTGCCGCACCTTGCCTTTCCGCAGCAACGCAGCGAAGAGGCGTTGATTGCCAGCCTGAAGGCCAGGCGCATTCCGGTGGTGGTGGTGTTCCTGTCGGGCCGTCCGCTGTTTACCGGCAAGCTGATCAACCAGGCCGATGCCTTCGTCGCGGCCTGGCTGCCGGGAACCCAGGGCAATGGCGTGGCCGACGTGCTGGTGGCGCGGGCCAATGGCCAGCCACTGCGCGATTTCACCGGCAGGCTCTCTTTCCCGTGGCCGGCCGATGCTCGCGCGCCAATGGCAACGCCGCTGTTCCCGCTGGGTTATGGCCTCAGCTATCGGGAGCCCAGGGCGCTGGGCCGGGTGAACGAGGATCCGCGGCTGGACCTGTCGGCCTACGATACCGCGTCGATCTTCTTCCTGCGCGGCAAGGCACCGGCGCCGTGGCACCTGGTCAGTGATGGTGCCGTGGCGGCGCGGGGGGTTGATGTTTCGGCGCAGGAAGACGCCCGCCAGTTTACCTGGAACGGCGATGGCCGTTTCGCCATCGAAGGCCCGGAAGTGAACCTCTCGGCCAGGGCTGCCGGCGAAGGTTCGCTGCTGATCGAATGGCGGGTTGATCGGCTGGGGACCGGACCGGTGCGGCTGACGCTGGGCGGCGGGACACTGGACCTTGGCCCGGTGGTGAAGTCGGCCAAGCCGGGGACGGTTGTGGAAACCCGGATTGCGCTGAAGTGCTTTGCCGCAGCCGGCGGCAATCTCGACAAGGTTGGCCAGCCGGTGCGGATCGATGCCGGCAGCGGCTATGTCTTTACCCTGCGCAATGTCCGGGTGGATGGGACCAGGGCCGGCGGGGCCTGCCCGGCGGCGGTGCGCTGACAGCGCGTGACGCGGATCGCGGCGGGGCGGGCAAGGTCCGGCCCCCTGTTCCCGCGCGCCGCCATGCGCCGGGGGGCTTGTCAGCCGCGCGCCGCGCTTTCGAGGATCTCGCCCTGGACCGGATAGCCGGCATCGTCCGGGATCAGCAGCCACGGCACCCCGTCGCGCACTTCCATATAGGGCGAAATCATCCGCGACGGGAACTGTTCGACATGGGCCAGAGCCTCGTCGTAGTGGCTGAACAGGGCCAGCCGCTCCAGATTGCGGCGGGTCGGGAAGATCACCTTGATCTCCCCCTTGTCGGCCAGCCGCAGCGCCTCGCTCGCGCTGGCCCAGAACAGGTGGGTATTTTCGGTTGCGTCGACCAGCAGCTCGACTGCGCCGGTGCCCAGATTGGCCAGATAGAACCGGGTATCGAACACGCGCACTTCGCGGTGCTTGGGTCGCCAGCGGGCAAACGGGACCAGGCTTTCCAGGTCCAGGCTCCAGTCCATTTCCGACAGTACCGGTGCCAGCTTGCCGCGCTCCAGCAGCAGCGCCCGCGCGCGCAGCGCATCTTCCAGGCTGGGCCGCTGATGCAGTCCGACAGCAAGGCCGGTTTCCTCCAGCGTTTCACGGATGGCGGCGATCCGTGCCGCCAGTTCCGCCAGATGCTCGTCATCGCTTGCGCCGTGCAGAGCGGCCAGTTCGCGGTCGGTATCGTCGACCCGGCCGCCCGGAAAGACCGCCGCGCCGCCGGCAAAGCGCATCTCCTTGGACCGCTGCACCATCAGCAGCTGCGGCGGCCCGCCTTGCGGGCAATTGCGGAAGATCACCAGCGTCGCGGCGGGAATGGCGGGGGGCACCTCGCCCGCCGGATCGAAAATGTCCTTGATGTCCATGATGCGCAGGGTGCCGCCTGCCGCGCCGTTTGCCAAGCGCTTTTAATCGTCCGATTAGTGTCGGATTAGCTTACAGATCGGGTGGTTCTCAAAGCGTCGTAGTTGCTCAACACTATGAAAATATGAGGCTTCGTTGATTTGGCACAGGCCATGCATTGCTTGTGGCACCCCCAAGCAGTCTCGATAGAGGCGGGGCCGCCTCCTGGTCTCCGCGGCCCCGCCTCCCCGAGAACTTCCCCCATCGGCCCGATCTCTGCCGCAAGGCGCGTGGCGCAGCGCTAAGCATTCCTTGACGATTGGCCGATAGGCCAGCGGGCAAGACCCGGACCATTTCTGGCCGGGCAAGTTGGCGCCGCGATGACAATTGACTGGCTCACTGGATGCGATTTGCGCAAGGCGCGGCTGTTTGGGCCGATCATCGCCTTGACGCTTGGCGTGCTGTTGCTGCTGGTGCTGACTTCTGCCTTGCTGGTCCAGCGGTTCGACGCCACCGCCGAGCTGCGCGAGGCGCACATGGTCGACCATGGCTTCGCCCGCCAGGTCGAGGAACTGGACAGGGTGGTTGCCACCCAGGTCAGCTGGGACGATGCGATCTTCAGCCTTGATCACTTGCGCGATGCCGATTGGGCCGATTTTAACATCGGCAACTACCTCTACACTTTCAATGGCTTCACCGATGCCTTCGTGCTCGATGAGCAAGAGCAGGTGTTCTATGCATCGCACGCCGGGCAGCGCACCGGGCTGGATGCCTATGGCCCGTTCGCGCCGATCGCCGCGCAACTGATCCCGGCTATCCGCGCCGCCGAACAGCGCCGTCCGCCGCTGCGCGTCCGCCCCGGCAAAGGCAACCTGGTGGTCCCGCCAATCCAGGCCGATACGATCGGGAAGGTCGGAGGGCAGGTCTATATTGTTGGCGCGACGCTGGTTCAGCCGGATTTCGGCAAGGTCCTGCCCAAGGGGGCGAAGGCGCCGATCGTGATCACTGCCATTCCGATCGACTCCCATCTGCTTGGCCAGTTCAGCCAGCGCTATCTGCTCGACGGGGTCCGGCTGGTCACGAGCGAGCAGGTCACGCCCGGCCCCGGCGTGCTGCTGCTGAAAGACCGCGCTGGCACCGCGATCGCGGCGCTCAAGTGGACCCCGCGCAAACCCAGCGCGGTCTTGTTCGATGAACTGCTGCTGCCGCTGCTGGCCGCGCTGGGGCTGGTCTGCGCCGTGGCGCTTACCATCGTGCGCCGCAGCGGGGCGGTAGTCAGCGACCTGATCGCCAGCGAGGCGCGGGCCAAGCATCTGGCGTTCCACGATCCGCTGACCCGTCTCCCCAACCGCGCGATGCTGTTCGAACGGCTCCACGCCTTGCTTGGCCGGCTCGGTTCGCACGGGGGCAAGGTGACGGTGATCTGCGTCGATCTGGACCG
The DNA here is from genome assembly GCA_046291115.1 of Novosphingobium sp. Lineage (GTDB taxonomy): Bacteria > Pseudomonadota > Alphaproteobacteria > Sphingomonadales > Sphingomonadaceae > Novosphingobium. The sequence continues at coordinate 7,775 of JBKBSV010000072.1, forward strand.
GTTCAAGGAGATCAACGATACGCTGGGCCACCATGCCGGCGACCTGGTGATTGAAACCATGGCCGCGCGGCTGCGCAGCGCCTGTTCAGAGGCAGAGCTGATCGCGCGGCTGGGCGGCGATGAGTTCGTGGTGCTGTGCACCCGCTCGGACTGTGCCACCGCACCCGCCATCGGCCAGCGGATCCGCTCGCACCTCGCCGCGCCGCTTCAGTGCGAATACGGGCTGCTCGATATCGACTGCTCGATCGGCATCGTCGTGGTCGATCGTGGCGGGGTGGAACCGACCGAGGCGCTGCGCTGGGCGGATCTGGCTCTCTATCGCTCAAAGCAGGAAGGCAAGGGCCGCGTCACCCTGTTCCGTCCGGAAATGGATGCCGCGCTGCAGGATCGCCGGGCGATGGAAGCAGACCTGCGCCGCGCGCTGACCGATGGCGGGTTGTCGATCGTCTATCAACCGCAGGTCGATCTGCACGGCCAGGTCAATGCGGTCGAGGCGCTGCTGCGCTGGACCCACGCAGAACGGGGCGAGGTTCCACCGGGACTGTTCATCCCGCTGGCCGAGGAATCCGGCCTGATCCTGCCGCTGGGAGAATATGTGCTGCGGCGCGTCTTCGCCGAGACCGGCGCCTGGCGCAGGACGCGCGTCGCAATCAATGTTTCAGCCGAGCAGATGCGCGCGCCGGGGTTTGCCGCGATGATTGCGCGCCTGGCGGCCAAGGCCGGGATCAGCCCTGCCCGCTATGAAATAGAGCTGACCGAAACCGCCCTGCTGGGCGACGAGCCGGTCACTGTCGGCAATATCGAGGCGCTGAAGCGGCTGGGCTTTTCCTTCGCGCTCGACGATTTCGGCACCGGCTATTCCAGCCTCAGCGTGCTTCAGCGATTCTCGGTCGACAAGATCAAGATTGATCGCTCGTTCGTCAGCGGGCTGGAGGCCGACCACGAGGCCGAAGCGCTGGTCGACGCGATGATCCGCCTGGCCCGCGCCCTCGAATTGCGGGTGATTGCCGAGGGCGTGGAATCCGAAGCGCAGCGCGACCAGCTGGTCAAATGCGGCTGCAGCGAATTCCAGGGCTACCTGGTCGGCCGGCCGATGACGCTGGAACAGGTCACCGAACTGGTGGGCGAGGGCAGGAATGCCCCGCCGCGCCGGTTCAGGCGCGCGGGGTGATCCCGGCCTGGGTGATCAGCTCTTGCAGTTCGCCGGCTTCGTACATCTCCATCATGATATCGCTGCCGCCGACGAATTCACCCTTGATGTAGAGCTGCGGGATAGTCGGCCAGTCGGAATAGGCCTTTATGCCCTGGCGCACTTCCATGTCCTGCAGCACATCGACGGCTTCGAACGGCACGCCCAGCTGATCGAGGATGGCCACCGCGCGGCTGGAGAAACCGCATTGCGGGAACAGCGCAGTCCCCTTCATGAACAGGACGACATCGTTGCTGTTGACGATTTCGGCAATGCGGGCGTTGGTGTCAGACATTGGGCTCACTCCTTGCCGCTGGAAGTGGGAACGGCAGTGGTCAGTTGCAAGGCATGAAGCGCATCGCCCATGTCCCCGCCGATCGCGGCATAGACCAGCTTGTGCTGCGCCACCCGCGGCTTGCCGACAAAGGCGGCGGAAACGACGTGGGCTGCCCAGTGATTGTCATCCCCGGCCAGATCGGTCAGGGTCACCTCAGCATCAGGCAGACCAGCCTTGATCCGCCGCACGATCTCGTCACCGGCCATCGGCATGGAATTTTCTCCTCAGGCCTCGCCGATCAGCGCGCGGCGCGCTTCGATGGTCTTGGCTTCCAGCGCGGCGCGGACATCGGCCTCGCCGATGTCGAGCCCGGCCGAAACCAGATCGCCCAGCAGCTTGCGGATCACGTCTTCATCGCCAGCTTCTTCAAAGTCTGCCTGCACCACAGACTTGGCATAGGCCTCGGCCTCGACCGCGGAAAGATTCATCTTTTCGGCCGCCCAGGCACCCAGCAGGCGGTTGCGGCGCGCCTGGATGCGGAACTGCATCTCTTCGTCGCGGGCGAACTTGGCTTCCTCGGCGCGTTCGCGATCGTTGAAGTCGGTCATGTCTGCTCCTGATGCTCCAGTGCTGGACCTGCCCTATCCCGCCTTGGCAGGCGGGGCGGGCGGGGCCTGATACGAATCGTGGCAGCCCTTGCACGATGCCGCGGTGCTGGCAAGGGCGGCGTCGAAGGCCGCCTTGTCATCGGCCTTGGCCGCCGCAACCAGCGCCTTGCTGCTGTCGCTGAAGGCCTTGGCCTTGATCGCGAAATCGGCCTGGTTGGTCCACACCGCCGGCAGTGCCCGGCTGGGCACGGTGCGGGTCGATTGGGCGAACAAGGCCGGCGCGGCATCGGCCCACTTGGCCAGACCGCTCGCCGGGAAAACCAGGTTCTTCAGCGCGGTGCCATTGGCGCTGGCCCCGCGCAGCAGGTTGAGCGTCGATGCCGCCATGGCCATTCCGGCCTGGCGCGCCAGCACCAGGTCCTGCGGTCCAGGCCGGGTGGGGGCGGTGGCCGGCTTGGCCAAGGCGGCCCAGCCCGTTACCATCAGGGCGCCCGCGATAACAATCCGCGCTGTGATCATGGCTATTCTCCCGTCGGGTGCCGGCCAAGTCAGTCCATGGTGACCACGACCTTGCCGATCGCCTTGCGCTCGGCCAGCATGGTAATCGCTTCGCCGCCGCGCGCGAGCGGGAAAGTGGCCGAGATCCTGGGCCTGATCTTGCCGTCCTTGAGCAGTTCGAACAGCTTGGCGATATGGGCGGCATTGGCGGCCGGTTCGCGCGCCACCCAGGCCCCCCAGAACACGCCGCAGACATCGCAGCTTTTCAGCAGGGTCAGGTTGAGCGGCAGCCGGGCGATCCCGGCCGGGAAGCCGACCACGCAGAACCGCCCTTCCCAGGCGATCGCGCGCAGCGCCGGTTCGGAATAGTCCCCGCCGACCACGTCATAGATCACGTCAGCCCCATTGGGGCCGCAGGCCGCCTTGAACGCCTCGGCCAAGGCCTTGGACTGGTCCTTGTCGAACGGTGCGCGGGGATAGATGACCACATCGTCGGCTCCGGCCTCGCGCGCGGCCGTGGCCTTTTCCTCGCTGGAAACCGCGGCAACCACGCGCGCGCCATAGGCCTTGCCCAGTTCCACTGCGGACAGGCCGATGCCGCCAGCTGCGCCCAGCACCAGCAGGGTATCGCCTGCTTTCAGCCGGCCGCGATCGAGCAGGCCGTGCATGTTGGTGCCATAGGTCATCAGCAGCGATGCGCCGGTTTCAAAGCTGGCATGGTCGGGCAGGGGCCACAGCCGCGCGGCATCGACCACGATTTCTTCCGCCAGCGCGCCGCTACCGGTGCTGGCGATCACCCGGTCGCCCACCTTCCACTGGGTGACGCCTTCCCCCACCGCATCGACCACGCCTGAAGCCTCGCCGCCCGGGGCGAAAGGACGCGGCGGCTTGAACTGGTAAAGATCCTGGATGATCAGGACGTCCGGGAAGTTGATCGAGCAGGCCTTGACCCGCACCCGGACCTGGCCTGGTCCGGGAACCGGGCTTTCGACTTCATCGAGAGTCAGCGTTTCGGGGCCGCCAACAGCGTGGCTGCGAAGGGTTTTCATGCCGGTATCACTCCCCCATTGTTCTTGAGCGTGGCAAGCCAGGGCAGCGTGGCCCCGGCCTTTTGCTCATAGGCGCAAATGACGTCGTTGCGATCCAGGGTCAGGCCGACCTCGTCCAGTCCGCTGAGCAGGCAATGCTTGCGGAAGGGATCGATCTCGAACGCGAACCGATCCTGAAAGGGCGTGGTAACAACCTGGTTTTCAAGATCGATATGAATGGGATCGGTCCGTGCCACTTCCAGCAGGCGATCGACCTGATCCTGCGGCAGCACTACGGTGAGGATGCCGTTCTTGAAGGCATTGCCGGAAAAGATGTCCGAAAAACTCGGCGCGATCACCGCCTTGATGCCAAGGTCAAGCAGGGCCCAGGCGGCGTGTTCGCGGCTGGAGCCGCAGCCGAAATTGTCACCCGCGATCAGGATCGGGGATCCGGCATATTCGGGGCTGTCGAACAGGTTGTCCGGATCCTTGCGCAAGGTTTCGAACGCGCCGCGGCCCAGTCCTTCACGGGTGATGGTCTTGAGCCAGTGGGCCGGAATGATCACGTCGGTATCAACGTTCTTGGCCCCGAACGGGATCGCCCGGCCATCGACTTGACGGACCGCTTCCATCAATCGGTTTCCGGGGCCTGATCGGGCTTGGCGGCCTGCCTCGCCTTTTCCGCGCTTTCCTTGCGGCGCGAGGCATAGAGCAGGGCGGCGGCCAGCGCGGCCGAGCCGATTGCGGCCCCGGCCAGGGCGGCCTTGCCGGTCCAGCTGGATTTTTCGTCCTTTTCGGGCCTGTCGGATTTGGGCCTGTCGGACTTGTCGGATTTATCGGTCATGGTCTTCTCTATGTGATCGCGGGCCGGGGGAAAGCAAGGGGCCTGTCAGGCAAGTTCGCGC
>JBKBSV010000073.1:0-11945 GCA_046291115.1 Novosphingobium sp.
GAATACCTGCGGCAAGGCCCGCCCTGTCCCCAGCGGCGACATGGTCCACGGATCGGCATCGCTGGGCTGCTCTTCCAGCCCTGCCCAGTCGATCGTCCGCCCGTCGAGCCGCGGCGGCGTGCCGGTCTTGAGCCGGGCCATCGGCAACGCCGCCTCACGCAGTTGTGCCGCCAGGCGCTGGGCCGAAGCCTCGCCGATTCGCCCGCCGACGATCCGTTCCTCGCCCCGAAACAGCACCCCGCCCAGGAACGTGCCGGTGCACAGCACCACCGCCGGTGCCGACAGCGCCGTGCCATCGGCCAGCTCGATTCCGGTCACCCGTCCGCCAGCCATGCGCAATGCGGCGGCTTCCCCCGCCACCAGCGTCAAATCGCCCTGCAGTGCCAGCAGGCGCTGGACTTCGGCCTTGAAGCGCTTGCGATCGGCCTGGACACGCGGGCCTTGCACGGCCGAACCCTTGGAGCGGTTGAGCATCCGGTAATGGATCGCTCCGGCATCGGCAGCGCGGCCGATGATCCCGTCGAAAGCGTCCACCTCGCGGACCAGGTGGCCTTTGCCCAACCCACCGATCGCCGGATTGCAGCTCATCGCACCGATCGCAGCGAGATCAAAGCTGACCAGGGCGGCATGAACACCCATCCGCGCGGCCACGGCGGCGGCTTCCACCCCGGCATGGCCCCCGCCGACCACAATGACATCGAACTGCTGCATGATTGCCGGCGCCTTAGCGCACAGCGGCCGAAAGTGGGAGCCGGTTTTCGCTGAACCGCACGGCTGCCCGCATCACCAATACACCGGCTGTTTCACGTGAAACACTCACTTGCCGATGCAGAACCGGCCGAACAGCGCATCGAGCATGTCTTCGGTCGCAGTGCGGCCCAGCAGGGAATCAAACGCCACGCGGGCAAGCCGCAAGGCCTCGGCCATCAGCAGCGGATCATGATGTTCCCCGGCCTGATCCAACGCGCCGCGGGCCTCGTCCAGCAGCTCGCGCTGCCGTTCGTTGAGCGCTGCCTCGCCGGCCCTCGGCAGCGCGGCAGTGGCGGTTGCCACCAAATCTGCGCGCAGGGCATCGATCCCCGCGCCGGTCCTGGCCGAGATGCGATGGCGCGGGTGGCGCTTGGCGACCGGATGGCTGCGGTCGATCTGGGCCTCGATTTCCCAGGCGCCGGGCGGCCCCTTTCCCTCCGGACCAAGCCACAGCACCAGATCGGCCCGGTCGAGCGCTTCCATCGCCCGTTCGATTCCGATCGCCTCGACCACATCGTCAACGGCATCGTGCAGGCCGGCCGTATCGGCAAACAGGAACGGCACCCCGGAAATCGCCACCGGACGGGTCAGGACATCGCGGGTGGTTCCGGCAATTGGCGTGGCGATGGCGGCCTCTGCTTCTACCAACGTATTGAAAAGTGTGCTTTTCCCGGCATTAGGCGGTCCAGCCACGACCACCCGGAAGCCTTCCTTGAGCAGTTCCGCCCGGGGCCGATCAAGCCAGCCCCTGAGCTTTTGCGCCAGGCCGGCGATGGACAGCGCGAAATCGGCCGGCAAGGTGGCGACATCCTCCTCGTCGGCAAAGTCGAGCACGGCTTCCACCGCGGCGGAAAGGCCGAGCAGTTCCGCGCGCCACTGCTCTACCTCGCGCGAGAACGTGCCGCCGGCCATGGCCATGGCGGACAAGCGCTGCAATTCGGTTTCGGCTTCCAGCAGATCAGCCAGGCCTTCGGCTTCGGCCAGATCGATCTTGCCGTTCAAAAAAGCCCGACGGGTAAATTCACCAGGTTTGGCGCGGCGCAGGCCGGGCAACGCGGCGAGTGCCGTCTCAACCGCCACGATGACCGCGCGGCCGCCGTGGCATTGCAGTTCGGCCACGTCTTCGCCGGTTTCGGTCCCTGGCCCCGGCAGCCACAGCACCAACGCCTCGTCCAGCACCGCACCCTGCCGGTCGCGCAGGCGGGCGAGCGTCGCGCGGCGCGGTGCAGGGACCCGGCCCGCCAGCTCCTGCAAGGCGAGGCGGGCGCGCGGGCCGCTGATCCGGATCACCCCGATGGCTGCGGGCGGTGCGCCGCTGGACAGGGCGAAAATGGTATCGATCATGGCATCAAGACGACGGTTCGTCCTTTTTCTTGCCGGCCCCGGCGGAGAAGGCGTTGCCACTTTCCATGAACTGCTGGAACAGTTTGAGGCCAACCTGGCCCATCGGGGCGATGTTCCTGGCAAATTCCTGGACCTGATCGACCGATGCGGCCCCTTTCATCGCCTTGGCAATGGCATCGACATAGACCGAATTGGCCTTGCTGACATCGGGCAGGCCGAGGAAGGCCCGGGCCTCCTCAGGGGTGCAATCGATCTCGACGTGCACTTTCATTGCAATCTCCTTGTTGGCACCCAGTCAAACCCGGTACGCAAGCTGGCATAGGGACTTCACAAAGTCCACGGCGGGCTTAGGAAGACGGCAAATCCCAGCAGGAGAGCACCCATGACCGAGACCGTTCAGATTCCCTCGCTGAAGAACGATGGCACGATCCCCGCCTATGTCGCGCGGCCGGCGGGCACGCCCACGGCGGCGATCATCGTCATCCCGGAAATCTTCGGCGTGAACCCCGGCATCCGCCAGAAGGCCGACAAGTGGGCAGAGCGGGGCTATCTGGCGGTGGCGCCGGACATCTTCTGGCGCTTTGCTCCCGGCGTGGAGTTGAACCCCGATATCGAGGCCGAGCTGCAGGAAGCCTTCGGTTACTTCCAGCAGTATGATCCCGCTGACGGGGTCTATGACATCGAATCGACAATCAAGTGGATCCGCGCGCAGGGCGTCGCCAAGGTCGGCTGCGCGGGATACTGCCTCGGCGGGCGGCTGGCCTACATGGCGGCGGCGCGGACCGATATCGATGCCTCGGTCGGCTATTACGGGGTGATGATCGACCAGATGCTGGACGAGGCGCACCACATCGCCAATCCGCTGATGCTGCACATCGCCGGGGCCGACCAATTCGTGCCGCCCGAAGCCCAGGCCGCGATCCATGCCGGGCTGGACGGTCACCCCAAGGTGACACTGCACGACTATCCCGGTCTCGACCACGGTTTTGCTGCCGAGATGGGCGACCGCCGCAACGAGGAAGGCGCCCGGCTGGCCGACAGCCGGACCGAAGCTTTCCTGGCCGAGCACCTGGGATGAGCCCGGCGCGCAAAGGCGTTGCCGCCTGGCATGACTACATGAAAAGCGGCGGGGATGCAGACCTGCTCTCCGCCCAGCTGGCCGACGATGCGGTGTTCCACTCCCCCGTGGTCCACAGCCCGCAAGCGGGCAAGGCCAAGGTCATGCTTTACCTGCTGAGCGCCGCCAAGGTGCTGGGCAATGACAGCTTCACTTATGTCCGCGAAGTGATCGAAGGGCATGACGCGCTGCTGGAGTTCACCTGCGAGATCGACGGCATCCAGATCAACGGGATCGATCTGATCCGTTTTGATGATGATGGAAAGATCATCGATTTCAAAGTGATGGTCCGCCCGGTCAAGGCCGTGAACAAGCTGTGGGAGATGATGGCGGCACAGCTTCAGGTGGCATCGGGCTGAAGCCTGCGGCGCAGGAAGTCCAGCCGCTCCTGCACCGGGGCAAGCGGCAGGTCGGTCACGGCATAGCCATAGCGCCGCCACGCCGCGGTAACTGCTTCGTCGCTGGCCACGGCCTGGTTCCAGTCCTGGATCCGCTGTGCGTCCTGGACATAGATATCCGCCCAGGGCGGCGCGCGCAGCACCGGGCCAGAATAGCGCAGAGTCCGGCAGGCCCGGTCGACCGCCGGCGGCACCGGCAGGCCGGACACGTCGAGAAACCCGACCACATCGGGAAAGCCCCGGTCGAACAGCACCACCGGATGATCCGCATGGCGCTCAAACTCACGGGCAAACTCACGGGCATGGGCTTCGAGCATCGCCTCGGCAAAGGCCAGCGGATCGGCCTCTCGCAGCGCCATCCCGCCCGGCTGCTGCAGGATCCGCCGCGCGACTTCGGGTGACGTGCAAAAACCGGCTGCCGCCGCGGCATCCAGCAGAGTTGTCTTCCCCGACCCCGGCGCCCCGGTCAAGACCACGCGCCGGGGCCGGGCAAGCGCCATCTTACTGGTTCATTGTCGCGAAGAAGTCTTCGTTGGTCTTGGAATCCTTCATCTTGTCGAGCAGGAATTCCATCGCGTCGACCGTGCCCATCTGCATCAGGATACGGCGCAGGACCCACATCTTGGAAAGCTTGTCCTTGCCAACCAGCAGTTCTTCCTTGCGGGTGCCGCTCTTGCCGACATCCAGCGCCGGGAAGATGCGCTTGTCCGCGACCTTGCGGTCAAGCACGATTTCCGAGTTGCCGGTGCCCTTGAACTCTTCGAAGATCACTTCGTCCATGCGGCTGCCGGTATCGATCAGCGCAGTGGCGATGATCGAGAGCGAACCGCCCTCCTCGATGTTGCGGGCCGCGCCGAAGAAGCGCTTGGGGCGTTGCAGGGCGTTGGCATCGACGCCACCGGTAAGGACCTTGCCCGATGACGGAACGACGGTGTTGTAGGCGCGGCCCAGGCGGGTGATCGAATCCAGCAGGATGACCACGTCGCGCTTGTGTTCGACCAGGCGCTTGGCCTTCTCGATCACCATTTCGGCCACCTGGACATGGCGGGTGGCGGGTTCGTCGAAGGTCGAGGAAATCACCTCGCCCTTTACGCTGCGCTGCATGTCGGTCACTTCTTCCGGGCGTTCATCGACCAGCAGGACCAGCAGGAACACTTCGGGATGGTTGTCGGTGATCGCCTTGGCGATGTTTTGCAGCAGCACGGTCTTGCCAGTGCGGGGCGGGGCGACGATCAGCGCGCGCTGGCCCTTGCCCTGCGGGCTGATGATGTCGATCACCCGGGCCGACTTGTCCTTGACGGTCGGATCCAGGGTATCGAGATTGAGCTTCTCGTCGGGATAGAGCGGGGTCAGGTTGTCAAAGTTGACCCGGTGGCGGACCGCTTCGGGATCATCATAGTTGACGCTGACCAGCTTGGTGATGGCGAAATAGCGCTCGCCATCCTTGGGTGCGCGGATCTCGCCCTCAACCGTATCGCCGGTACGCAGGCCCCATTTGCGGACCTGGTTGGGCGAAACATAGATGTCATCCGGCCCGGCCAGGTAGTTCGCTTCGGGGCTGCGCAGGAAGCCGAAACCGTCGGCCAGCACTTCGATCGTGCCCTGGCCGATGATTTCCTCGCCATCCTCGGCCACTTCCTTGAGGATGGCGAACATCAGGTCCTGGCGGCGCAGGGTCGATGCACCCTCGACGCCAAGCCCCTCGGCCATTTCGACCAGTTCGGCCGAAGTCTTTTTCTTGAGTTCTTTCAGATGCATGGCGAGTATCCATCGGTAAATTCAGCAGGCAGGTTCGGCCGGACGATCGATGGGCTTGGAGAAAGCGGATCGTGCCGCGCTTCGGGGCGCTGGCCATTGCCGGTGGCCAAGGTTCCTAGGCCGGTTGCGGCAAAAGGTCAATTTACGGAACGCGCGCTTCGGAACTTTCGCGATCAGCTGCGCGGTTTCCTGCCTGCCAGCGCCTTGCCCGGCTTTTGCAGCCGTGCCCCGCGCGCCTTCGGTTCGTCTGGTGCGAAAAACCCGGCCAAGCAGCCGCGCTAGCCGAATGGTTTGATGATCACCATCACCACGATGATCGCCGCGGCCAGGCCCGGCACTTCGTTCAGCAGCCTGAGCTTCTTGCCGGTCAGCCGCCGCACCCCCTGTTTCAGCGCGTCATGATAACCCGCCAGCCAGACATGATAGGCGCTGAGAGCAAGCACCCCGGCCAGCTTCACATGGAACCAGGGCTGGGCAAAAGCGGCGATGCTGTAGGCCAGGGCCAGCCCCAGAACCCAACTGACCACCAGCGATGGCCACAGGATGATTTTCAATAGCCGCCCCTCGCGTTCGATCCACAGGGCGTTTTCGGGCGAGTCCACCGGCGTTTCCTGGTGGTAGACGAAATAGCGCGGCAACATGAACAGCCCCGCCATCCAGAAGATCACGAAGATGACGTGGCCGGCCTTCAGCCAGAGATAGGTCATGGACAGCACCCAGTTCATTTGCCGCAGCCATAGAGCCGGCTGGCATGGCTGCTCAAGCAGCAATTGCTGACTGCCCCGGCGCATTACCAGCAGGCAAGGATGGGAACCGCAATTTTATCACGGATTCAAGGATCTTATTGTAATTTGAGATATTATCTAAAGATATGTTTTTTGCAAAACTTGCGTTAAATCAAAGTCGCTGTTCCGTCATCCTCTAGAATCACCGGGTCACGAACGGTGGGCGCGACCCCCATCAGACGAAAGGAAACTATCCATGAAGAAGATTGCCATCATCGCGCTGGCCCTCGCCTGCACCGCCACCCCGGCCCTGGCCGAAAACGGTGTGGAACGCTGGGACGGCATCTATGCCGGGGTCAATGCCGGCGGATCGTGGATCACCGGGGACATGACCGGTTACACCCCTTACAACGGCTACGACGGCTTTCCGGTAACCGATGCCAACGACGGCAGCTTCGCCGGCGGGGTCCAGATCGGCTATAACAAGCAGATCGGCAGTCTTGGCCTTGGTGCGGAAGCCAGCCTCAACTTCACTGGGCTGAAGAAGCAAACCACCTCCAGCACACCCGGCACCCTGTTCTGGCGCAACAGCGATTTCAACGCCACGGTCGGCCCGCGCGTGACCATCGCCACGCCTTCCTTCGCCATCTACGGCAAGGGCGGCCTGGCGGTCGGCAAGTTCGAGGTTGGCCACAACCAGAACGGCACGCTGATCTCGTCCAAAGAAACTGCCTATGGCTATATGCTGGGTGCCGGGGTCGATGTGGCCCTGGGTCCGAAGCTGTCGCTGGGGGTCCAGTACGAATACCAAGACTATGGCCGGGGCAACATTCATGTGCCCAGCGCCAACAGTGATATCTTCATTGCGCCCAACGCGACGATCCACAACGTCAAGGCCGTGGCCAACTATCGCTTCTGACCCGGTCTGACGGCACTGGGTTGTCAGCCACTGCCCCGCCTCCCAGCCGTAATGCGGGAGACGGGGCAGTTCTTCACGGGATTGGGCCTCAACCCTGCCAGCTGCGGACCAGCGACAGCAGCTGGGCCACGTGTTCCACCGGAGTGGTCTGGCCGATCCCGTGGCCCAGATTGAACACGTGGGGCCGCTCGGCAAAAGCGTTCAGGATGCGCAGCGCCTGCCGCTCCATTTCCTCACCACCAGCCAGCAGCAACAGTGGATCGAGATTGCCCTGAACCGGCAACCCCGCCGGCAGCGCCTTGTGCGCCCACAGCGGGTCGATCGTCTCGTCCAGACCGACGGCCTGAACCCCGCTCTCGCGCGCATAGGCGGGCAGCTTTTCCCCCGCGCCCTTGGGAAAGCCGATCACCGGCACCTGCGGGAAGCGCGCTTTCAGCGCAGCGGCAATCGCCGCATTGGGGGCAATGACCCAGCGTTCGAATTCGGCCGGGGCCAGGCTGCCGGCCCAGCTGTCAAACAGCTGCACCGCTTCTGCCCCGGCCTGGATCTGCCCGGCGAGGTACTCGATCGTCACAGCCACGATCGCATCGATGATCGCCTGGAACGCCGCCGGATCGCGATAGGCCAGCGAGCGCGCGACATGCTGATCGCGGCTGCCCTCGCCCGCCACCATATAGGTCGCCACGGTCCACGGACTGCCGGCAAAGCCCAGCAGGGTGGCGCCCTTGGGCAGTTGCGCCTTGACCAGCCGGACCGTCTCATAGATCGGCATCAGCCGCTGCGGCACGGCGCTCAGGCTGGACAGCGCCACATCGGCCAGCCGCGGCGACAGGTGCGGGCCCTCCCCAGCCAGAAATTCAAGATCCTGCCCCATCGCATAGGGCACGATCAGGATGTCGGAAAACAGGATCGCCCCGTCCATGCCATAGCGGCGCAGCGGCTGGATAGTGATCTCGGCCGCGGCCTCGCTGTCATAGACCAGGGCCAGGAACCCGCCCTTCTCCGCCCTGAGCGCGCGGTATTCCGGAAGATAGCGGCCGGCCTGGCGCATCAGCCATGCTGGCCGGGGACGGACATTCTCACCGCGCAGGGTATCAAGCAGCAAACCGGGCATCGGGCAGGGATCCAATCAAATACAAATAAGAATCTTGAAAAGGAGTCGGGTGTTGTTGGCCTGTGGAAAGCGGGCACAAGCCCCCCTTGCCGGAATTCTCCCGCGCTGAACAGGGCCTGGCGCTGATCGAATCGCGCTATGCGTGCGTCAAGCCGATCTTGTCCCCACTCTCCCCAGCCTGTGGGAAAGGTTGCCATCCTGTCCAAAAACGCCGGGCAGGAACCGGGTCAGCGGGGGTGGATTGCGCCACTGAACTTGTGCCCGGACTGGTCCCGTGGTTTATGAGGCCATTCATCCACAGGGCCCCCACGATCCAGCCATGCCGCGCCTGCATCTGCACCTCCTGTCGGATTCGACCGGCGAAACGCTGGAAATGCTGGCCAAGGCCGCACTGGCCCAGTTCGAGGGCGCGGACGTGATCCGGCACTTCTGGCCGATGGTCCGCTCGCTCCAGCACCTTGACCGGATCATGGGCGATATCGGCAGCAATCCGGGACTGGTGTTCTACACTCTGGCCAATCAGGATATCCGCAGCCGGCTGGAGGAACGCTGCCACGCGCTGGGCCTGCCGGTGGTGCCGGTGCTCGATGCCGCGGTCCAGGCGCTCGAAGCCGCGCTGGGCCAGCATCCCAAGGCCCGCCCGGGCAGCCAGCACATCATGAACGAGGCCTATTTCCGGCGGGTCGATGCGATTCACTATACCATTGCCCATGACGATGGGGTCGGCTGGGAAAACTGGGAAGAGGCTGATATTGTCCTCGCCGGGGTATCGCGCAGTTCCAAGACCCCGACCAGCATCTATCTGGCCAATCGCGGCTACAAGGTGGCGAATATCCCGATCGTGGTCGAAAGCCCCCCGCCGCCTGCGTTGTTCGGGCTGAAGCATCCGCTGGTGGTGGGGCTGACCACTGCGCCCGACCGGCTGGTGCAGGTCCGCCGCAACCGGTTGCTCTCGCTCAACCAGGCGCCCGAAACCGCCTATGTCGATGCCGAGCGGGTGGCGCGCGAAGTGCAATACGCCCGGCGGATGTTTGCCGATAACGGCTGGCCGGTGATCGACGTCACCCGCCGCTCGATCGAGGAGACGGCGGCTGCCGTCATCAACCTCTACAACGAAAATCGCGGCACCGGCGAAAGCTCTGGCGCATGACTCTGATCCTCGCTTCGCAAAGCGCCTCGCGCCGCGCCATGCTCGACGCCGCCGGGGTGCCGTATCTGGCGGTGCCGGCCCAGCTCGATGAGCGCGCACTGGAGCAAGGCCTGGCGGGCAGCTCTCCGGACGAGATCGCGCAGGCGCTGGCCGTGGCCAAGGCGCGGGCCGTGGCGGCAGAGCATCCTGGCGCGTTGGTGCTGGGCAGTGATTCGCTGGTGGAGGTCGATGGCCGCCGGTTCGACAAGCCGGCCAGCCGCGAGCAGGCGGCCGAGCATCTGCGGTTCTTTTCGGGCAAGGCGATGCATCTGCATTCAGCCGCCGCGCTGGTGCGCGCAGATAGTGTTGTGTGGCAGCGTGCTGCCCTTGCAGTGCTGTCGGTCCGCCCCTTGTCTGACGCTTTCATCGCCGATTACCTGGGCCATGAATGGCCCGCCGTGGCCGGCTGCGTCGGCGTGTTCCGGATCGAGGCGCGGGGGGTCCAGTTGTTTGAGCGAATCGATGGCGATCATTTCACCGTGCTCGGCATGCCGTTGATCCCCGTCCTTGGCGCTCTGCGCGAACAGGGGGTTCTGCCGGCATGACCAGGCCCTGCGCCGAAGTGATCGGCGATCCGATAGCGCAATCGAAAAGCCCGAGAATTCATGGCTTCTGGCTCAAGAAGCTTGGTATCGAGGCGGACTACCGGGCTTGCCATGTGCCGCCGGATGGCCTCGCGGACTACATCGCCGCGCGCCGCAACGACCCCGCCTGGCGCGGCTGCAATGTCACCATGCCGCACAAACAGGCGGTCATGCCGCTGCTCGACGTGATCGATCCGCAGGCCGAGCGGATCGGCGCGGTCAACACCGTGGTGCGCGGCGCGGACGGGCGGCTGACCGGCTATAATACCGATGCGGAAGGCTTTCTTGAACCGCTCTGGCCGCTGCTGGCTCAGCGGCACCTCTACCGGATGGCGCGGATCCTGGGGGCCGGCGGTGCGGCGCGGGCGATTGTCGCAGCGCTGGCCGATCACGGCTTCACTTTGGTGCTCGCCGCGCGCGATCCGGCCAAGGCGCGCGCCCTGCTCGACGAACTGGCCCCCGGCGGCGAGCATCACGCGGTCGACCTGGCCCATTTTGCGCCGGAGACCGACTTCGCTTTCGATGACCGCAAAGGCCTGCTTGACCTGATCGTCAATGCCAGTCCGCTCGGCATGGCGGGGCAGCCGCCGCTGGCTTTCGATTTCAGCCACGCGCCGCCCGGCAGCGTGGTCTATGACATTGTCACCCACCCGCTCGACACGCCGCTGTTATTGGCGGCACGGGCCTGCGGCTTTCCAACCATCGATGGCCTGGCCATGCTGATTGGCCAGGCAGCTGCGGCCTTCGAGAAGTTCTTCGGCCAGCCTGCCCCGCGCGAATGCGATGCCGAACTGCGAAAGATCTTGGTCCAATGAACCGGAAACGTCCCTTCATTCTAGGTTTGACCGGCTCGATCGGCATGGGCAAGAGCGCGGTGGCAGCCATGTTCCGCGGCCTGGGCGTGCCGGTGTTCGATGCCGATGCCGCCGTGCATGAGCTGCAGGGCCCGGGCGGAGCCTGCATCGCCCCAATCGAGCGTGCCTTTCCCGGTACCACCGGGCCGCAAGGGGTCGATCGGCAGAAGCTGGGCGCGGCGGTATTCGGCAATCCCGAGGCGTTGAGGCTGCTCGAATCGATCGTCCACCCCGAAGTTGCGGAAATGCGGCGCACCTTCCTGGCTGACAATGCCGACCAGCCGCTGATCGTGTTCGATATTCCGCTGCTGTTCGAAAAGACCACCGACCACGGCCTTGATGCGGTGGTGGTCGTTTCCGCCCCGGCCGCGATGCAGCGCGAGCGGGTGCTCGCTCGCCCCGGCATGACACCGGACAAGTTCGAGCAGATCCTGAAACTGCAGGTCCCCGATGCCGAAAAGCGCGCGCGGGCCGACCACGTGATCGACACCGGAGTCAGCCTGGCCGAAACCCGGCATGCGGTGCAGCGCCTTGTCCATGCGATCACCGGAGGTGAAAAAGGCGGTGATCCCCCCTTGTAACCGTTCTGCAATGGGCAGATATCAAAGAGGTAATGCGCGAGATCATCTTCGATACCGAAACCACTGGCCTTGATCCCAAAAGTGGTCACCGGCTGGTTGAAATTGGCTGTGTCGAGATGGTCAACCGGGTGGTCACGGGCAACACCTTTCATTGTTATTTCAATCCCGATCGCGACATGCCGGCCGAGGCCGAGCGGGTCCACGGCCTGTCCGCCACCTTCCTTGCTGACAAGCCGCGCTTTCACGAGAAAGTCGCAGAATTCCTCGATTTCATCGGTGAGGAAGACAATCTGGTAGCCCATAACGCCGGCTTCGATTTCGGCTTTGTCAATGCCGAACTGGAAATGTGCGGCCTCCCGCCGCTGAGCCGCGACCGCATGGTTGATACGGTCGCTCTGGCCCGGATGCGCCACCCGGGTGCGAAGAACTCGCTCGATGCGCTGTGCACCCGCTATGGGATCGATCGCAGTCACCGCACCAAGCACGGTGCCTTGCTCGATGCCGAATTGCTCGCCCAAGTATACATTGAGCTGACCGGGGGCCGCCAGATCGGCCTTTCGCTGGCGGCTGAAACCAACGTCGTCGAAATCACCACCCAGGCCGCGCCCCGGC